>JAFGLU010000066.1 GCA_016927865.1 Anaerolineaceae bacterium | reverse complement strand
CGGGAAAATTGTTTATCGTTCACATAATGGCGGGTATGGCTTTCTCAAAGTCGGAAAAAGACCCTCACCCTACCCTCTCCCGGAGGGAGAGGGGGAAGAATCTGCGCCTTCTCCTTGGAAAAAAGCAATTTCGAAAATTGGTAAATTGGGGGCTTGATTTTTGATTTATTTATGCTATATTATTCAGAACAACTGAATAGCGTGTACTCTTATCCAGAGAGGTGGAGGGACCGGCCCTATGAAACCTCGACAACCAGCCAGTTATGGTATGGTGCCAAATCCTGCGGAACAGCGTTCTGGGAGATGAGAGAAGTCTAGCCGAATAAATGCAGACCTCTTCTTGTTTCACGGAAGAGGTTTTTTTGTTGTAGCTGCTAAGCCCTTGTTCATTGTAAAGCAAAAGGAACAAGGGCAAGGCAGCCGGGGAGCAATCCCCTTCCGGACGCCGCTCAATCAACCATTTTTTAGCCCTATGTAATTGCGGAGGGAGAACTGTGCCTATTAAAATTCCGGATCAACTTCCGGCCAAAGAAATTCTAGAATCGGAAAACATCTTCGTGATGGGCGAACTGCGGGCCATCCACCAGGACATCCGCCCGCTGCGCATCGCCATCCTCAACTTGATGCCGACCAAGATTGCCACCGAGACGCAGTTGCTGCGCCTGCTGGGCAATTCGCCCATCCAGATCGAGATCGTCCTGCTGCGCACCGCCACGCACCAGTCGCGCAACACATCGGAAGAACACCTGGCCATGTTCTATGCTACCTTTGACAAGGTGCGCGAGCAGAAGTTCGACGGGTTGATCATCACCGGCGCGCCGGTGGAGACGCTGGACTTCGAGCAGGTGGATTACTGGCCGGAGTTACAGGCAATTATGGATTGGAGCCGCCGGAACGTGTGGGCCACGCTATTTGTGTGCTGGGGGGCGCAAGCCGGGCTGTACCACTTCTACGGCGTGCCCAAGTACCCGTTGGAAGCCAAGATGTTTGGCGTGTTTCCCCACCGGGCCAACATCCCCTTTGTGCCGCTGTTCCGCGGCTTCGACGACGTGTTCTACGCGCCGCACTCGCGCCACACCGAGATTCGCCGCAGCGACCTGGAAAAAATCCCCGAGTTGGATATTCTGTCCGAATCCGACCAATCCGGGATTTATATCGTGGCCTCCAAAGACGGCCGCCAGGTGTTTGTCACCGGGCATTCCGAGTACGACCCGTTGACCCTCAAAGCCGAGTATGACCGCGACGTGAAGCTGGGCCTGCCCATCCAGGTGCCGGCTAACTACTACCCTGATGACGACCCCAGCCGCCCTCCCCTGGTGCGCTGGCGCGGGCATTCAAACCTGCTGTTCGTAAACTGGATCAACTACTACGTTTACCAGTCCACCCCCTACAACCTCGACGACTTGTCGTAGGCACCGGTTCTTATTCATACCTCTCAAGGAGTTTCTCATGTCTCAGCAACACACCTTTGGTTTCACCACCCGCCAGTTGCACGCCGGGCAACAGCCCGACTCGAGCACCGGATCGCGGGCTGTGCCCATCTACCAGACCAGCTCGTACGTCTTCCGCGATACCGAGCACGCTGCCAAGTTGTTCTCACTGCAGGAATCGGGCAACATCTATACGCGCATCATGAATCCCACCAGCGATGTGTTCGAGCAGCGCCTGGCAGAGCTGGAAGGCGGCGTGGGCGCGCTGGCGACCAGCTCGGGGCACGCCGCACAGACCCTGGCCATTTTGACGCTGTGCCAGGCGGGTGACCACATTGTCTCGGCCTCCACGCTGTACGGCGGCACCTATAACCAGTTCAACTACACCTTCCCGCGCCTGGGCATTGAGGTGACCTTTGTGGACCCCAGCGACCCGGAGAACTTCCGCAAGGCCATTCAACCCAATACGAAGGTGATCTATGGCGAAACACTGGGCAACCCGCGCATCAACGTGTTCCCTTTTGAGGAGGTAGCTGCCATTGCCCGCGAGTACCAGATCCCGCTGATGATCGACAGCACCTTCGCCACGCCTTATCTGTGCAGGCCCTTCGAGTGGGGCGCCAACATTGTGACCCATTCGACCACTAAGTTCATCGGCGGGCACGGCACCAGCATCGGCGGGGCGATTGTGGACGGGGGCAACTTCCAGTGGGAGGGCAACCCGCGTTTTCCCAACTTCAACACCCCCGACCCCAGCTACCACGGCTTGAAATACGCCGACCTGGGCGCGCCGGCCTTCATCTTGAAAGCGCGGGTGCAGGTGCTGCGCGACATTGGCGCGTGCCAGTCGCCGTTCAACTCATGGTTGTTCTTGCAGGGATTGGAGACGCTCAGCCTGCGCATCGAGCAGCATGTGCGCAACGCGCAGCAGGTGGCTTCGTTCCTGGAGGGGCATCCCAAGGTGGCCTGGGTGACTTACCCCGGTTTGCAATCGCACCCCGATCACCAACGGGCCAAGAAATACTTACCCAAGGGGCCGGGGGCCATCCTGGGCTTCGGCATTCAAGGCGGATTGGAGGCCGGACGCAAGTTCATCGACAACTTGCAGTTGTTCAGCCACCTGGCCAACGTGGGCGACGCCAAGAGCCTGGCTATTCACCCGGCCAGCACCACGCACAGTCAGCTCACGCCGGAAGAGCAAGCCGGGGCGGGCGTGACCCCCGACTTCGTGCGCCTGAGCATCGGCATCGAGGATGTCGAGGATATCCTGTGGGATTTGTCACAGGCCTTGGAAAAAGCGTAAAAAATCAAACGAACAAAAAAGCCCGCGCGGTGCGCGGGCTTTTTTGTTCGTTTGAGAATACTAAGTGCCCTTCTTTTCGAGCATGGCCAGGAAGGCGCCGACCACACGGGGGTCGAACTGCTTGCCGGACTGCTCCTGGATGTAGGCGCGGGCAGCGGCGTGGGACCAGGCCGGGCGGTAGGGACGGGTGGAGATGAGCGCATCCCACACGTCGATGACGGCAAAAATCCGCGCTCCCAGGGGAATGTCTTCGCCAGACAATCCTTGCGGGTAACCGGAGCCGTCCCATCGTTCGTGGTGACTGTAGGGGATTTCGCGGGCCCTACCCAAAAAATCAATCGGTTCGAGGACCTGGTTGGCAAAGGTGGGATGCATGCGCATGACCACCCACTCGTCTGAGCTAAGCGGGCCGGGCTTGCGCAAAATCGAATCCGGCACACCCATCTTGCCGATATCGTGCAGTAAAGCGCCGCGGCGCAGGTGAACCAGGTCCTCATCCGACACACCCAGCGCATGGGCCAGTTCCAGGGTCATCGACACCACCCGCTGGCTGTGCCCGGCGGTCTCCGATTCCCACAGTTCCAATGCGCGTGACCAGCCCTGCAGTGTGGCATCATAGGCATGGGCCAGCTCCTGGTTGGCCTGCTTGATGGCCTGCTCAGAGCGCAAGCGCTCGGTCACATCCAGCCCGATGCCTCCCACCAGGTTTCCGGCCTGTCCGCCCGGAATGGGGAACATGAGCACTTCCAAAGTGTGCTTACCGTCTTCCATATCCACCGATTGCAAGTTGCGAAACACCTCGCCATCCAATATCCTCCGGTATGCCTCCTCTGATTTCTCGGATAGCTCGGGCGCAAACAACTCCATCGGCTGCGCGCCATGCAGCTCCCTACCGGGCAGCAGATTCTGGGCCATGCGGTTGGCATACATCAGGTGGTGGTTTTGATCAACGATGAACACCTGAACCGGGATCACATCCATGAAGAGAGAGAATTTTTGTTCGCTCTGGCGCAGAGAAGCCTCAGCAATACGGCGCTCGCGGCGAGTCTGCGTTTCGCGCAGCTCGCGATCAATGGCCGGCGCAAGACGGGCCAGGCGGCCTTTCATCAGGTAATCGCTGGCTCCGGCTTTCATCATCTCTACGGCTGTCTCCTCACCGATCATCCCCGAAACGACGATGAAGGGGATATCGAGGTCGCGTTTCTTCCACACCTCCAACGCGGCAGGGCCGCTGAAAGCAGGCAAGGAATAATCCGAGAGGATCAAATCCCATTCCTGTTCATCCAGCGCTTGCTCCATATCCATGCGGTTGACCACACAGCGGTACTGCGGTGTATATCCGCCGCGGCGCAGCTCGATCAGCAGCAGCTCCAGATCATCGGGTGAATCTTCAATTATCAACACCTTCAAATCCATGTTGTCTCTCCTCAAGCCAGCGTAAAGTAAACGGTGGTTCCGCCTTCTACCGCGCTCTCAATCCACACCTGCCCGCCGTGGCGGCGGATGATGCGGTTGACGACCGCCAGACCGATGCCGGTGCCTTCAAATTCTTGCGCGGTGTGCATGCGCTGAAACGCCCCAAACAATTTCTGGGAATAAGTCATATCAAAGCCGGCGCCATCGTCGTGAACATAGATCACATCCTGTCCTTGCCTGCCGTCGCGTCCCAGTTCGATCCGAGCACTGGGGTGCTTGCTGGTGAACTTCCAGGCATTTTCGAGTAAGTTAGAGATGGCGCTGCGCATCAGGCCGGGGTCGGCCTCCACGATGATGCCTTCTTCAAACTTCCACTCAACCTGTCGATCGGGCTGGCGGTCATGTAAGTCGGCGGCTATAGAGTGGGCAATTTCACTCAAGTTGACCGGCACCCGGCGCAGCTCGGCGCGGGTGATGCGCGACAGTTTGAGCAGCGAGTCAATCAGTTCGGACATGCGCTGGCTAGAAGCGCGAATCCGGCGCAGGTAGTCTTTGCCGGTGTCATCCAAAAGTTCATTATAATCTTCTAGCAAGGCATGACTGAAACCGTCCAGGCTGCGCAACGGGGCGCGCAAATCATGAGAAACTGAATAGGAAAAGGCTTCCAGCTCTCTGTTTGCTTCCAGCAACTCCGCCGTGCGCTCGTTCACCCGACGCTCCAGATCGGCGTTCAAGCGCAGGATCTCCTCCTCGGCGCGTTTCCGTTCGGTAATGTCGCGGCCAATGCCTACCAATCCCACAATCTTACCTTCGCCATCCCGCAAGGGAAGTTTGGAGGTGAGCAACCAGCGTATTTCGCCCGAAGCAAGCTCGACGATCTCTTCAACATTGAGAACCGGCATACCGTTATTTAGCACCACCAGGTCGTGGCGTTTGAACTCGTCGGCGCGCTCGCTGGGATATACCGCGTAATCATCCTTGCCAATGGCTTCTTCATCGCTGGAAAGGCCCATCAAGCGCGCTTCAGCGGTGTTCACCAGCGTTTTACGCAGATTTAAGTCTTTGGCGTAAACCGAATCGGGCAGATTGTCGATCACCGTGCGCAGTAAGATGCGCTCCTGATCCAGCAAGGCGTTCGTCTTATACCGATCGGTTTCGTCTGAAAAGACCACGGCAAATTGATCGGGTTTTGGGGAAAAGGCTGAGATCAAAAGGTGTTTGTCCATGCCAGGGAAGTGCACGTCCAGCGAGGTCGGCTCGCCGGTCATTGCCACGCGGCAAAACTCCTTCAAGAAGGGCGGCGACGAAACGCCGAAAGCCTTGTCGGCCAGCTCGCCCACAACCTTCTCGCGCGAAAATCCAAGTATACGCTCATAAGCCGGGTTGACATCCAATGCGCGGTAATTGATCGGGGTTTTCTTGGAGTCGTAGACCAGTTCGTGCAGCGCGCAGCCTTCGCTCATGCGGGTGAACAGCGTCTGGTAACGCACGAAACTCTCGGTGAGCGCTCGTTCGGTGTTCTTGCGATCGGTGATATCCTGGTTGGTGCCAACCATGCGCCGGGGCTTGCCATTCGGCTCAAATTCAATCACCTTGCCGCGTGCCATCATCCATTTATAGCTACCGTCTTTGCAGCGCATGCGATATTCAACAACCATCGTTTCGGTCTCACCGCGCCAGTGGCGCTCGTGCGCATCCATCACCCTCGTCAGGTCATCGGAGTGCACACGCGAAGACCAATCGGACAGCACATTGGGCATTTCATCTTCCGAAAAGCCCAGCAACTCCCTGAAGCGGCGGGAGAAGCTGGCCGACCCGGTGATCAAATCCCAGTCCCAAACGCCATCGCCCGAGCCTTCCAGGGCAAACTGCCAGCGCTGCTCGCTTTCGCGCAGGGCCCGTTCGCTCTGCAAGCGCTCAATTTCGCCCGCGGCCCGGTTAGCAAAGGCACTTACCAGCCAACGAGCAATTTGATCATTCTGGATGGGCTGATCATCCAGCAGAGCCATCACGCCCAAGGGCTTGCCCGAGCGGCTGAACAGCGGCACACCGATGTAGCTGACGACTTCCATGTCCACCAGGCCAACATCCTTGGGGAACAAGGCCGTCAGGTTATCTGGGTAGACGTGTAGTTCGTTATTGAACACTGTCCCGGAAGGCGAACCTTCCAGGTTGTAGGCCAAGTTCTCACGCACCTCGCCATTTTCACAATACGCCAGGGTCGAAATGGTCCCTGGCTTGCCGGGCGTCACAACCCCCACCAATCCGTAGCGCATGTTCAGTGTGGCGGTCAATTCGAGCACGAGCGATTGGAAGAAACTTTCTCCCCACTGACCCGATGTGCCCTTCAAGATGGACTGCATGGCCAGGTCGGCCCGCTTGCGCCCGGTGATATCGCTCATGGTGCCTGCGGCGCGCAGGGGTTTGCCGGAGGAGTCTCGCTCCACCACCCGACCGCGGGTCAAAATCCAACGTTCCTCGCCTTTGGCGTTTGTCACCCGACTCTCGTAGCGGAACTGATCGGTTTTGCCCGCCAGGTGGTCATCGATCATCTCGCGCACCAGCGTTCGCTCCGCAGGCGGCACCAAGAATTCCCAGGGGTAGGAGCTGGCGGTGTGAAATTCAATCGGGTATCCGAGCATGTCTTGCAGCAGCGGGCTGACGAAGAACCCCCCTTCGGCGACGTTCCAATCCCAATATGCATCCCGAATTCCCGCCAGCACCCAGTTCATGCGTTCTTCACTGCGGCGCAGCGCGGCCTGCGCTCGCCGCCGGGTGCGAATATTCAGCAGCAACCCGCCGATGATAGCCGTCTGCAAAATGATAAAAAGACCAACCCCCAGCAATACGTTCCGGTACTGGCGGTTAAAAGCAATTCGTTCGTTGATATACGTCGAATCTGGGGGCAGGTTCTGGCGAGAGATCTTCCAGCGCTCCATCTGCAGCAGATCAAAAGCATAATAATTGGCGCCTTCATATTGAACTGGGATGTTTTGCGCCGGCTCGCCGGCCAGAATTCGAGCAGCCATGCTGCCGGCCAGAGCGCCCTGTGAAACGCCGGAAGCGACCTTGCCACCTAACGCGCCGTAGCCCAGGTACATAGAACGGTGAACGAACACCGGCCCAGGCGCTGCGGCTGAGACCTGAGGCATGACCACCTCCGGCTCCAAAACAGGCCCGCTGCCGTCCTGGTAAAAATCGGAAAAGTAGATGATGCTGCCTTGGGGGACGGCGCGCAGCTTTTCCAGCATTTCGTTCAGGGATAATCCCGCGCCGTCATCCAGGAAGATGAATTCTGGCACATACTTTCCGGACGCAGCCAGCATTTCGAACACGTGGCGGTTGATGACGCCGTTGGAGGTGCGATCGGTGATGACCACAATGGCGCCTGCATCCGGGTATAGGCTCAAAGCCAGGTCGAGGTTGGCTTCAAATTCGATTTGGTCCACCACACCGGTAATGAGGGGGTAATTTTGAAGCAGTTGAGGGTCAAAGTAGTTGACTCCCGAAAAAACTACCGGAATCTGGGGAAACAAGCTTTCGCCGTAAGCCAGGGCAAAGTTGAAAGCGTCATCATCGAGGGTGACAACAACATCGAAGCGCTTGCCCTGGTATTTTTCAGTCAAGAGTTGGGCCATCAAATCCAGATACTCGCGGGTGTTGATGCGCTTGGTATCCAAATATTCAATGTACACTTCGGCTTCGGCAGGCAAGGCCGAGCGCACGCCCTGAATACCCTCATCGGCCCAGGTGAGGCCGGAATGGTAAGAGTTGATGAGCAGCACCTGATAGGGTGCAGGCTGAGCGGATGTGGCAATGGGCGGGGGCCAGGCTAACAGCCCAGCCAGCCCACAAACCAGGAGAATTTTCCACCCGGCCAGCCGCTGCCAGTTTCCGACATGCTTTCCCATCACAAAAATCCTAACGCGGGTTATTCCGGCGATTCCGCAGGAGGGTTGGGGGGAGGCTCATTGGTGAGCAGCCAGTACATGCCTAACTGTCCAACCGCCTCGGTGAACTGCTCAAAGTCAACGGGTTTGCGAACATAGCTGTTCGCCCCAAAAGAATAGCTTTTGACAATATCCTGATCTTCATTAGACGTGGTCAACACAACGATGGGCACTACACGGGTGAGGGGGTGAATGCGCAAGGCGCGCAGCACTTCTAATCCGTCCACTTTGGGAAGCTTGAGATCGAGGAGGATGACGGCGGGCAGGTCGCGGGTGTCGCGCTCATGATAGATTCCCTCGCCAAACATATAGTCCAGCGCCTCGCGCCCGTCACGCACCACTACCACCGGGTTGGCAATGCGTTTTTTAGAGATGGCGCGCAGGGTGAGAATCTCGTCATCAGGGTTGTCTTCTACTAATAAAATGATACCTTCGCTCTGGGGAGCCATGCTGCCTCTTTATTTACAGGATTAGCCATCCGGGCGAACTTTGGAAAATTGGCCTACCCGGTCACAGTGTTATTGTGCCATAAAACCAGGTGAATCGCCACACTTGCGGCTTAATAAAAACGCAAGGTGGGAGAGGGGGATATGCGGCAGGGCGCGGTAATCGCGCCCTGCCGGGGAAAAAGGACGAATTCGATTGCACTAACGCCGGTCTGGGGCGGCGGCATTGAACTCAACCGGCAACGCCTCAGGCGCAGTTACCACATCGGCTAGAGTTGCTACAAAGGTTACGTCATCCAGGAACAAGTTGCTGTTTAGTGATTCGTTGGTCGTTACTTCAAAGCCCAGGGATACCGTCTGTCCAGCATAGGCGCTCAGGTCTATTTTCTTGTTCACCCATCCATCGGTGGCGTTGGGCGAACAAAGGTTATGTGTGTATACGGTAGAAGAACCAATTTTGACACTGAAGTAATCGTAACCGCAAGAATCTGTTGAAGTAATCCGATACCAGTAGCTCAAGACAGACGTTCCAGATTGAATGGTGAGTGTTTGGGAGAGAACCGCGGCTTCATTAAAGTCACCGCCCAGCCAGGCCAACCATGAGCCACCGTGCGCAGGAGCGAACCAGCCAGCAGTCCGAACCACTCTTTGTCCCTGCACTGAAGATTCAGTCCAACCCACCTCGGGGCCGCTTTCAAAGTCGCCGTTGATCACAACAGTCTCAGGTGCGGCGCGCATGATTGAAGGCAGGTAGGTAGCATAGTCAAAATCGATCTGCCCGAAATTGGCGTTGACCACCAGTCCAAAGGGCTGGGGACCTTGGGGAATGTTAGCGCCGGTGACGGTGACCGTCCAGGTGCCTGCCGTGGGAGATTGGACATAGACGTTCTCAGCATTGTTGACCGTGTCAGCCGATCCACCGGTGGTTGACCAACCGTTTGCAAATACATTTCCCTTATAAACAACAGCGCCACCCGGAGCAGTAACGGTCAGGTTGAGATCATTTACCAGTGTCTTGGCCGCCAAAGCGGCTGCATCGGGGTCGCTCCAGGCCAGGCTGACCTTGAAGGGTGCTCCGGCATTCACTTGATAGGTATAGGTAGCAGTCCCGGTGGTGCTCAGGCCGGTAGTGTTATTCACAAAGCGGCGCACCAGCGGTTTGGTGGCTTCAGCCACGTTGATGCGCCCCCAGCCCTCGTGCATGTTGGGAATGGGCTGACCGGCCTCGTAGCTGGTGTTGCCATAACCGGCGATATCGACAGCGCTGTTGATTAGGGTGGCTTTGATGAGCGCGGCGCTTGGGTTGGCAATGCCATTGGACATCAAAAAGTCCCGCACCGCGGTGGCGGCCCCGGCGGAGAGCGGCGAAGCCATCGAAGTGCCGCCCATATACAGGTAGTAGGGATTGTAGGCGCCCCACCCCGAAGCTATAGATTGGCTGGACTTGGTGGAGAGAATGTTGGTGCCTGGGGCTACCAGGTCGGGCTTGATGCGCCCATCGTTCATAGGACCGCGGCTGCTGAAGGCAGCCAGTTCCTCGCGGCTGTCCGAGGTCAAGTCATTACTGGTTGGGGGTACATCAAAATCCCAATAGACCTGCCAGGTAACAGTAGCGATTCCACCCGAGGCACGCTCGTTATCCGAAGCGCCGATCGTGATCACATTCTTTGCCGTGGCCGGGGAAGTGATTGAATTCAGATCGACATAGCCGTCGTCATTTACATCCACGCCGTCGTTGCCGGCCGAAACCACCACGGTCATATCGGGGTGGCTGTGAATGAAATCGTCGAAGTAAGAAGCTTGCTGGTCATACTCGCCGTACTCCCCACCACCCCAACTGTTATTCTGGACGCGCGCGCCCCAACCGTAGACCTCGTTGAGCAGCAGGCGCACATCGTCGGGGATGCCGGTCAGATAATGTCCATCAGAATAACAGCCTGAAGGCCAATCGGTAAATTGTTCTACCGCCTGAAAGTTGATGACTGCTTCAGAAGCTATCCCTTTGATCAGCCCGCTGGAGCGGGTGCCATCACCGGCCACCGAGCCGGTCACGTGGGTGCCGTGGCCGCTGATCGTGTCTGCCGCACCGTCATCGGCCCCAGCGTTACTCGGCAGTCCACAACCCCAGTTGGTTTTCTGCACCGGCCAGGAGCTGATGTTGCCAATGCGCCCGGCAAAGTCCAAGTGGATGGTGGACGCATCGCCGGTATCCAGGCCGGTGTCGGTGACGGCGATCTCGATGCCCGCGCCATCATAGCCGCGGGTGTTGGCGGTGTCGCCGCCCATAATCGTGCCACCGCCAATATCGTTGTGCAGTTCTTGCAGGTAAATCGGCTCGATCCACAGCACCTCGGGACGCATAGCTGCGCCGCGGATGCCCTTTTCGTCCAGGACGGCCGAGTAGCCGTCGGCCTGTTCGGTAAGCGAAGAAGACAAGGTCGAAAGCCCTTGCCTGGCCTGCTGCTTGTTGGCCCAGGGAGCCAAAATGACGCGGTAACTGCGCTCGCTGAAATCGACCCAGGGGGCCAGCTTGTAGGCCGGTTGGTAAGGCCCCACCCAGCGCACGAAGGGCAAGCTACTGACAGCCGATTTTGCTGCGCCGTCCAGGTACACCAGGAAGGCGTAGTCGGGGATATAGGGGCCGATTTGGCCGCCGGCGGCTTCAACGGCCGCTTTCCACTCATCCAGCACCGGGCCTGTGAACTGCAGCAGGTAGGTTCCGGTCTGTTCAATCTCCACAGCGTTATAGCTTAACTCCGGGAGGATAGACGGAGAAGCGGTCAAAGGGTCAAAGGAGCCCGCCTGCAGGTAGATAAAGAGCGCTTCGCCAGATTCATCCGCTTCTACGCGCGAGGCCGGCACGGACAGGCCCACCAGACACATCACCACAACCATAACCCGCAATACTGCCGCCCAGGTGATGCGTTTCATATTGCCTCCAAGCAAATCAGTAATTCTTGAGATGGAACAGGGATTCCCCCTGGATTTTCTTCATTATAAGGCAAGCTGGGAGCGATTCAACCACAAAAATAACAGGTCTTGGGTGTTGCCCCTCCCTACCTGCTGCGCGACCCGGCAGCCAAGATGCTCAATCTCTCAGACGTTTTGCCGGGGGAGTGAAAAAAAGTTCCCGCTTCTGGCTTAGTGGTAGCACTGTGCCAAACCGTGGTCTGTTGTGAATGGCGGGCTTCGCCCGCCCTAAAAGAAGAAACAGGGAGTTTTTGTCGCACTTCGTGCGACAAAAACTCCCTGATGCCTTATTTTCTTAGGCGCCCTTCGGGCGCGATACCGTCTCCACGGTTAGTTGTGGTGCTACCTGACTTAGTAGTTACCAGTCTTTTTAGGAATCGGCTTTGGGAAGCCACCCAGCCAGCACCGCGGCAAGATCGGGAAAGACCCCTCCGGAAGCAAGTTGGGCGGCGCCGGGCAGGGCGGCCTGCCCTTGCCCGCGCCCGGTGAGCACCAGGAAGCTGCGCATGACGCCCGCGGCCTGTCCGGCTTGCAGGTCGGTGAGCGCATCGCCGACCATGATGGAGCGCGCCAGGTCAATATTCAGCTCGGCGGCGGCCTTCAGCAGCAGGCCCGGCAGCGGTTTGCGGCAGTCGCAGCCATCTTGCGGGCCGTGCGGGCAGATGTAAGCGCCATCCACGCGGCCCCCGGCCCGGCGGATTGTTTCCAGGATGCGCGTGTTGATGATCTGGGCTTCTTCAAAGCGAAGGATGCCCCGCCCCACTGCGGATTGGTTTGTGACCATGACCACTTTATAGGGGCTGGCAGCCAGCCGCGCCAGGGCCTCTAACGAACCGGGGAGAAAGGCCACGTCGTCCCACGAGCGCACATAGCTGGCTACGTTTTCAATAATGACGCCGTCGCGATCGAGAAAAACAGCAGGAAACATGGGATAATTATACATGGAAGAATAATGAAAACCTACCGCCCTGCCCTCTACCTGCTTCCCGTAACCTTATTCGTAGCCAGCGCCCTGCCGGCTGCATTCGTGGGCTACAACCCCGGCCTGGCCTGGCCCACCCTGGCTGTGCTGCTGGCGGGCGGGCTGCTGAGCGCAGCGCTGGCCCTGGCGGGGCGCAAAACGCGCCCGTGGGAAGCGGCGGCGGGGCTGTTCGTGCTGCTTTGCGTGCTGGTAGCCGGGTATGTCATTACGCAAATGGGGCGGCTGGATTATGATGAGAAGGTGGGGGTCATTTCCAGCCTGGCGACGCTGATTGCGCACGTCACCCCCAACCTGGCACGGTGGCAGCCCGACCTGAACAGCGTGGCGACGTTCATCGAGGCCGCCCCGTTCATCGCGGTAGGACTGGCCTTCAGCACGTCCAAGCGCAAGCTGCGCTTTCTATGGCTGGGCGCGGCGGCCATCCTCCTGGGCGGGCTACTGTTCAGCGCTTCGCGCGGAGCGTGGCTGGCTGTCGCCGGAGGGATGCTGTTGTGGGCAGCCTGCTATTGGAAGCCTGCTCGCTGGCTGGCCTTCGGGGCTGCTGCCGGGATGGCTGGTTTGATCCTGTACGTGCTCGCGCGCGGGGATATCACCGCCATCGGCGACATCCCCGTGCTGTCCAGCGTACTGGGTCCGCTGTTCATCCGTCCCGACCGGCTGGAGGTGTACCGTAACAGCCTGGCCTTAATTGCGGATACACCCTTCACCGGCATTGGGCTGGGCGAACAATTTGCCCTGGTGTATTCGCGCTACGAATTGCTGATCCCCTTCCTATATTTGAGCTATTCCCACAACCTGACCCTGGAGACCCTTTTACAACAGGGGCTGGCGGGGTTCGTTGCCTGGATGGGATTGACCGCGACTGTGTTCAGCGCGGCCTGGAATCATCGCCATCACCCCCAGCGCCTGAAGCTGGAGTCGACCTGGGTGGGCATCGCTGTGATCTTGTTACACGGGATCAGCGATGCGCGCCAGTACGACGATTTGCGCTGCTGGCTGCCCTTCTTTCTGCTGCTGGGGTTAAACATCGCCCTGCTGTGGAACCATGCGCCGGAGAAGCCGCGCCTGGCGTGGATGCTGCCGGTGGGGGCAGCGGCGCTGAGCCTGGGGGTGTACCTGGCCATGCTGGGCTCGCTGCCAGCGGCGACCTTGACCAACCGCGGCGCGCTGCTGCAACAGCGAGCCGATTTGCAGGCAGGCTTGAGCGGCGCCGAACAGGCTTCTCTGCGCGAGGGCGCCAAAGCCCTGTTCCTGGAGGCCTTGGAAAGGGAACCGGGGCAGCGCTCGGCCAACCAGCGCCTGGGCATGATCTACCTGGAACAGTTGGATTATCCGACCGCCATCACGGTGTTGGAGCAAGCATTGCTGGCCGACCCCGAGCATCCCGGCACGCGCAAAGCCCTGGGGCTGGCCTATGCCTGGGCCGGGCGCACCGAGGAAGCCCTGCCATTGCTGCACGGTTTGCCAAATATTGTGGATGAGATGAATTATTGGGCCTGGCATTTTGATGATTTGAACAACCCGCGAGCCGGGTATCATTCGCTTCTGGTGTCGCTGGCCCTCCAACCGGATCAGCCGGAGATGGAGGAGTACGCGGAGATTTTGAAGGAAAAGAGCGAACAGCCGTAGGGTTAATTTCGTAGGGGCAATTCATGAATTGCCCCTACGAAATTAACCAACTGGACAATAAAAAACCCCGCCTGCTTGAAGAAGGCGGGGTCTAATGTTGAAAGCAAATGGATTAACCCTCGGTTGGCTCGGGTTTGGAGCGGTACTCGTTGGGGTAGTACTTGCTGTAATACGAATCGCGGCGGGCCACGCGGTTGAGCACCACCGCCAGCCGCTTAACATGCAGGTTGTCCAATTGCTCTTTGATGGCCTTCAAGGCTTCTTTGCGGGTAAAATTGGGCCGCACAACCAGCAGGATGCAGTCCACCTTAGTGCACAGCACAGAGGTATCGGAAAGGAAGAAGGGCGGACCGTCGATGATGACCCGGTCGGCCAAATCTTTCAACTCCTCCAGGGCAGGAAGCAAGCGAGGGCTGCTGAACAACTCGCTGGGGTTGTTCTCGGCTTCACCGGCGGGTATCACCATCAAGCGCTCGCTCTTCCAGGGGATCATGGCATCTTGGAGGGGCAAGTCACCGGAGAGCACGCCACTGAATCCAAGCGGGTTCTCAATTTCCAAGGCGTTGTGAAGCATGGGGCGGTGGAAATCGGCGTCCACGCAAATCACGTTGTGCTCGGCCTGGGCCGTCACCACCCCCAGGTTCGCCGTGACCGTGGATTTGCCCTCGGAGGTGGAAGCGCTGGTGACCAGCACTGTGCGGATGGGATCCTCCGGCGAGAGAAGCTCCAGGTTGGTGCGCAGCACGCGGAAGGAATGGGCTACCGGCGAGCGTGGTTCGTCTCGGACGTATTCCCAGCGGTTTTTGCCCGTCGGGAACTCGCCCACATAGCTGATCACCTGCACGCCCAGGATGCGCTTGACATCTTCGGCGGTCTTGACCGAGTCATCGAAGAACTCGATGGCGTACGCTGCGACCGCGGCCAGTGCCAGGCCCACCACGAGCCCCAAAGCAATGGTGAGCATGTGGTTGGGACCGACGGGGCGCATGGGCAGCGCAGCGGTCTCGATGACGTTGAGGGTGTTGCTGGCGCCTTCCTGCGTGTTGGAAAGCAGGGTGCCGTAGGTGGAGCGCAAGGTGTTCAGACGGTTATCAAGATCGGCGATCTGCGTATTCAATTCGGCGATGCGGCGAGCGCTGTTGGACTTGGCCAGTTCATCCTGCAACGTCTGCATTTCCGCCAGGGTGTCGTTGATCTGAATTTGCAAGGCCGAAAGCTGCTGGCGGAGGAAATCCTGAGTTTGCTGGTCTTGCCCGCCCACGCCAGGGCTGCTCTTGACCAGTTGGGCAGCCAACTCGTTAGCCACCACCTGGGCGCGCTGGGGAACAGAGTCGTTGACGACAATCTCTACCAGAGAAGTGTTAGGCACCGCCGCGGCAAAATATTCAGGAAGGTAGGTCAGACCTAAGGATTCCATGACGGCCTGGCGAATGGGCTCGCGGAAGAGCATATCGGCATAAATGGAGGCCAACTGTTGCTGAAGGTAAAACTCGCCGCCGCTGGGGTTGGGCGAAGACATGGTATTCCCGACCATCAGCGTGGTGCGGGTCTGGTAAATATCCGGTTGAGAAAATGAGATAAATGCGCTGGAGATGCCTGAGACCGCGGCGGCTACAATCAACAGCCACCACCATTTCTTCAGCGGATTCAAATAGTCCATAAGATTCATACGCTAGTCACCTTCCCTGGGTAGAAACCTTGATGTAATCCTACCACAATTATTTTAAACGTCAAAATATTGCGTTTCATCGAGAATCGGCGTGGTGGCTATGGCTTTCTCAATGTCAGAAAAAGACCCTCACCCTGGCCGGGCCAGGGCTTCCCTACCCTCTGCTAAAGCATGCTTCGCGATCCCGGAGGGAGAGGGGGAAGAATCTGCGCCCTTATCCCTTCGGGAGAAGGGTCGGGGATGAGGGACACCAAATTTTAAGCGACTTTGAGAAGGCCATAACGTGGTGGCAACTCCCAGAAAGCCCATATTCCCCTATATTCCGCTATGCGCATGGTCGATGGCGGCATGATAGCCCGCTTCCAGCAAACCGATCATGGCTTGCCAGGAGTGCTCGCGCTGCACAAAATCTCTGCCCGCCGCGCCGACCCGCTCGCGCAGCCCGGCATCCTTGAGCAATGTCACCAGTTGATCGGCGATTTCGGGCGCGCCCTCACCCACCAGCAAATCCGAGCCTTCGACCACGTTCAACGCCGAGACCGCCATGCGCGAGGCCACCATGGGCGTGGCGCAGGCCAGGGCCTCGAGTACCTTGTTTTGGATACCCGCACCGTAGGTGATGGAAGCCACGGCCACCGCGGCGCGCTGAAGGTAAGGACGCAGGTCGGGCACCGTGCCCGTGACGTTGATACGGCTGTCCTGCCCCAAGGCGCGCAAATCCTCGGGCGGGTCCTTTCCCACCACCCACAAGTTTGCATCCGGAATTTCGACCCACACGCGCGGCATGACTTGCTCAACCAGGAATTTGACCATGCGGACATTGGCGTGGTAGCTCATCTTGCCGCTAACCACAATGGTATTCGGTTGGCGATCTTGCTGCGGGCCGGGGAAGAAGTAATCCAGGTCGACGCCGTTGGGAACGACCCGCACGCGCGAGGAAAAATCACGGCCCTCAGCCATCTCCAGGAAAGCCTGACGATCAACAGGCGAGGTAACGGCGATCGGGTTGAACTGCTCTAGCAGAATGCGTTCGTAGCGCTCAGTGCGGCGCAGCTCCTGGGCACGCAAGAAGCGCCGCAGCGCAGATGTGTCCTGGCGAACCGCCTGGCGGAAGAGATGCGAAATACTATCGACACTGTCCCACAGAATGGCCGGGCGGAAGGCCGGCCACTTCTTCAGCAGATCCAGGCCGTACTGCGCGCCGCGTAAATGCTCGATGTGAATCACATCAAAGCGGCCCGTCTTCCACAATTCCGCGGCCCGGCGGGCCAATTTGGGCTGCCAGCAATACACGGCTTGCAAGGGGGTGCGGGTGGGCAGGGCCAACAGGCAGTTGGCGTAGGAAGCGCTCTTCGGCAGGTTGAACAGCTCGACCTGAAGGCCTTCGTGCTTGAGATTTTCCACAGCCTCCCCATCGGCGAGCGACGAGCCCACGGTGAGCAGGCGCACCTCGTGCCCGGCCAGAACCAGGTGACGCAAGAACTGGTACGGGCGCACGCGCACCAAGTCGGGCACGTAGGGCACAATGGCGAGGATTTTCATTGGGCGGCTCCCAAGCGGGGCCAGATTTTTTGCGCCAGGCGAGTCAGGCTGTAAGCCGCCACGGGCAGCAGCACGGCGTCGACGGGCAGGCGGTAGCGCACCAGAGTCCAGGTGAGGATGTGGATGCCGGCATAAACCACCAGAAACAACACCAGGAGCGTCTCGCGGCGGGCCAGCCAGTCGGCGAGCTTCATCTTGTTGGGCCACAGAACCATGATGACACCGGCCAGCATGAAAGGCATGGCTACGCCAAAGCTGATCACGCGGGTGATGTTGCTGATCAGGCCCGAATCGGCAGAGGGCCAGAACATGAAGTAGTGCGGGATGCGAGAGAGAGAGAGCAGCGCGTAGCGTCCCGGATCGGCGGTAATGAACTCCAGGCCGCGCTGCATGAGGGCAGAATCGAGGGCGGCTTCGTCCAGTTCAACCAGCTCCTGGGGCAGCAGATCACCGTAGGAGGGCATATCGGGGGTGAGGATGGGCACAAATTGGGTGCCGTAGATGGGGTGGTTGCCCCAGTAAAACACATACCCGGCGTTGGTGTTGAGCAGCACAAAGCGGTGGAAGCGGGCGTAGTTATAGGCGGTGAAGGGCAGAATCATGGCGGCAACCACCACGCCGGACAGCACCAAACTCACCAGAGTCTTGCCGAAACCTTTTTTACGGGCAGCCCACAGAATCCACAGGAACATGAAGGGAACGAATAAAACGAACAGTTGGCGCAGGAGGGCCACCAGCCCCAAGCCCAAGCCGAACAAGAGAGCCAGCCCGCGCCTCTCGGGGGTTTCGGCCAGCTCAAAGGCCAGCTTGAACACCCACAGGATGGCGGTGATGTAGAACATCTCGGTCATCAAGGCACCGCCGTAGTAGATGAAGTAGCCGTAGAGAGCAATCCAGGCCGCAGCCACCAGACCAACACCGGGGGAAAATACCTTCTTACCTAATTCATAAGCCAGCAAGGGTTGGAGGATGCCCACGATGAGGGCCTGGATGAGGCGAGCCACCAGGGGCTGGATGCCAAACAGGCCGTAAACACCAACCAGGTAGAAGGTATACAGGAAGCTCCAATGGGCGGTGGGCATGCCTGCCTTGGTCACGGGCCACCAGTTTTCGCCAAACGAAAAGCCATGCCCCTGCAGCACACGGATGGCCAGGTTGTGATACGAAATCTGGTCGGATGTGCCGGGCAATTCCACCACCTCACTGCCCATGTAAATGGCCGCGCCGATGCGCAGCAGCACCGACACCACGATGATGAGAACCAGCATTTTGCGATGATTATGGAAGATGGCAGGGATTTTCATACAAACTACTCCATGGTTGGGAGAAATTTAGGCTTTTTCACTTCTGATGTGAGGGGTTACGACGAGATTGGCCGTGCTGGGTGCGCACCCATTGCCCAGGGCCTTTGCCGAAGCGCATTTGCAGGGCCAGCAGCGAACGCCAAAGCATGAACAGCGGGCCGCTCAAAATGGCCAGGTAGGCTTTGAGGGGGGCCTTTTCCAGGGCCAGCCCGCCCAGCGGGTAAAGGAACAGGACCAGGATGAGGATGCCCCAGGCGATGAGTGCAGGCACGGGGAAGACCGCTCGCCCTGCTGCCCAGTTGACCAGCAGTTGAATGACCAACCAGGCCGCGGCAAACAGGCTGAGGCTGGAGAACGACGGCATGGTGGCTTGCAGGACGCCATCCAACAGGGCCGTGGAGCGTTTTTGCAGGGCGGCTTTGAACAGGCGATCGGCATTGCCGCGATTGGCTTCCTGGGTGCCTTTCAGCCAGCGCATGCGCTGGGCGCGGGCCTGCCCCCAAGTGAGGGGCGCTTCGCCGTAGCCTTTGGCGGCAGGTTCGTAGGCAATGCGCGTGCCTTCCATGAGCAAATTCTGGCGCAACTGGTAGTCCTCGGTGAGACCTTCGCCCCAGCCCAGGCGGCGCAGCACATCGGCCTGGAAGGCGATCGAATCGCCCATGTGCTTGGCCGACCAGCCCAGGTTCACACGCCCCAGGTTCTGGTAGCGGTTGTCGATGAGGAACATGGCCCAGGTGAGGGCGGGGAACCAACCCTGGTGGGGGTTGACGATGACGTGCTGGCCCTGGACCACCTTGGCCCCATCGGCAAAGCGGGCATCCATCACCCGCAGGAAGGGCGCATCCACCAGAGTGTCGGCGTCAAAGATGACCACCGCGTCCACCTGGGTGTCCTGGAGAATTTTCTCAAACAGCCACAGCAAGGCCCCGCCCTTGCCTGAGCGCGGGCCCTCGTTGCGTTCAAAGACCAGCGCCCCGGCTTCGCGCGCGCGTTGCGCGGTCTGGTCGCTGCAGTGATCGGCGACGATGCAGACCTTGAACAGGTCGGCGGGATAATCCAGGCTCATCAGACGCTGGACGGTGGCGGCAATGACCGCTTCCTCGTCGTGGGCGGGAATGGCCAGGGCAAAGCGGGTTCGCGGGGCGCGCCCTTCCAGGCTGAGCTTGCGGGCCGGGCGAATCGAAGCCAGGGCCAGCAAGAGCCAGTAGGCCAGGGGAAGCAGGAAAAGCACCCATAAGATCCAGGTCAAAACCGCCATGTGGTCTCGCTTTCGGCAACTACTCAGCCAGAGGAAGAAGAAGTCCGATTTTGAGGTGTTTGTGGGGTGCCAAGTACCCCACAAACACCTCAAAATCGGGGACCTTCCCTAGACTCTGAGCAGTTACCATTTTCGTTTTATCCATGATACTGCTGCGCGGAGGGCTGCCCCTCGAGCGCGGAAAAGGCCAGGATGGCATCGGCAAAGAACTTGGCTGCCCAGTTGGGATATTTCAAGCGCTCGTAGCCGCCATAGACCGGGAAGGAACCGCTGATGCCACCGCGCACGCCCAGGCTGGAGGCCGTGAGGTCCTGGCAGCGCTTGACGAAATCGAGGGCACGGCGAGCGGCGATTTTGAAGCGCTCCTCGCCGGTGTCGCGGTGCAGGAGCAGCCACAGGCGGCTCATTTGCACGTTGCCGGTCAGGCAGGACCAGCTTGCCGGGCGCGACCAGTCCGGGCCGTAGGTGCCCGCCAGGCTGCCGTCGAGGCGCTGGCGCTGGAGCATGGACTCGGCGGCCAATTGCCCGGCCTGCTTATAGCGCGGTTCGCCCAAAAGCGTGCCACACTCGTACAAGCCTTCGGCAGTGTAGGCCAGGGTGTGGGTGTAAGGGTCGCGGCCTTCCCAAAAACTGCAACGCTCAAACCAGCCGTCCGATTGCTGCATGGAACAGGCCCAATCCAGGTTTTTGCGGGCCGCGACGCGCAAGCGCTCGTCCGGCTGCAGGGCGTCCAGTTCGAGCAGCGCCCAGGCCACGCGGGTGTCGATAACTTTTTCCACACCCAGGTGCTGAAACTTCTGCCACGATCCGCTCTCGGACTGCTGCTGGACCAGCCAGCGGCCCGCCCGCGCGGCGGCATCCAGGTAGCGCTGGTCCTTCGAGAAACGGTGCGCTGCCACCCAGCCAAAGAGCACCTGCCCGGTGTCGAAGATCACCGGTTCGCTGCCCTGCCCGGCCTGCCAGTGCACCACCGCGCCATCGGGGGTAGCGCTATCCAGGAGAAAATCGGCCAGCGCCAGGGCCATGCGCTGCAAGGTGGGGCGCTGGAGCAGCGCGGCGGCGTTGAGCAAGGTGGGGATGGTGTAGCCGGTGGTCTCGGGGTACGGCGGGGCCCAGTTTCCGCGGAGGAGGTCGTAGCCTTTGGACACACCCCGCTGGCGCGCAGCCTGCCAGGCGGCATCGATCCAGGCGAGGGCAGCCTTGAGGGCATCCCGGTCGTCCACGGGGGATGTGGGCAGGGCTTGCGAACCGCGCAGGCCGGTCAAGATTTTGGGGATTAGGAGGGGATCAATCATGGATGCTCTCAAGAAGAAAAATCAATGTAAATGTTTTTCCCAAATCTTAGCAAGATCAGGTTCATCCCCAGCCGTTCTCCTATATAGGGAGAACGAGGCAGACTCTTCCCATCTCCCTTCGGGAGAGGGCAGGGGAGGACAATATTGTTATGGGTAAACCGGCAATTTCCCTCACCCGCGCCGTCAAAGCCCGGCGCGACCTCTCCCGAAGGGAGAGGTGGAATGTGGGTTGCTATGGGTACAGCGTTGTTAAAAACCATGTAACACCTGTAGTAATTTTCGATAATTGGCTGCTACGGCGCGGCTTTGCGAGCGGCGCGGCTCGGGCTGGAAGGCCGCCAGCGGAGCAGCCGCCAGGCGAGCCAGCGCCGAGAGGCGCAGGACAAAGCGGTACAGCCCGGCAGAGGCCTTGCCGTACTGCTTGCGGAAGAAAATGTGCTTGCTGCGGTACAGCTCAATGAACATCTTCTGAGCGGCTTGGCGCGTGCTCTGCCCGCCCAGGTGAATGACGCCTGATTCCGGGACCCAGAACAACTGCCAACCAGCTTTTTGCAACCGGTAGCACAGATCGACTTCCTCGGTGTACATAAAGTAATCGGGGTCAAACAACCCCACCTGGTCGAGGGCAGCGCGGCGCAGGAACAGGCTGGCTCCCTGCAGCACTTCCACGGGGCGGGGCACGGCCACGTCCCATTGCTCCATGTCGTAGACGCCGTAGGGCTTGAGGCGGTCGAGGTGGAACAGGCGCCACGCTTCACGCGCAAGGGTCGGGAAGGGATAGCAGGAGGTTTGCAGGCTGCGGTCGGGGTTGTAGTAATAGGACCCCGAAGCGCCCACCGCGGGATGCGACTCCATGAAGTCGAACAGAGTTTGCAACGCGCCGGGCAGCAGGATGACATCCGAGTTGACCAGGTGCAGGTACTTGCCCTGGGCCTGGCGCATGGCCACATTGTTGGCGCTGCCGAAACCAAGGTTGGTTTCATTGGCGAGCAAGGTCACCTGCGGGAAGGCAGCGCGGATGCGCTCCAGGCTGTCATCGCCGGAAGCGTTATCCACCACGAAAGTCTCCAGCGAGGCGGCGGGCAGATTGGCATATAACGATTCCAGGCACTGCAAGGTCAGGTCGGGGGTGTTCCAGTTGACGATGATCACGGAGATGTCCATGCGCCGCTAACCTTCTTCCGCCGAGGCCGGTTCAGCCTTGACCAGCTCGCCGGATTTGAGCCAGCGATCGACGGCAGCCACGGCCCCTAGGAACATCCAGCCGATGAGGCTGGCGCGGAAGCCCTCCATGCCCACGTTATAGACGAAGGGGATGACCCAATCACCCAGGAACCCGGCCAGCACGGTGCCCGCCACCGCCCCCACCGCGGCGGCGATGAACCCACGCATGAAACCAGAGGGAGTTTTGCCAAGCAAACCCCAGGCCAGTTTTTGCAGGGCCACCATCAGCCAGGTGTACAGGCCGAAGCCCAGAATGCCGGTTTGGGCCAACAGGTCAATGTACTGGCTGTGGGAATTGAAACGCACCGCGTACCCGGCGATTTTGAACAGATAGGTGTAGTTGTAGTAATTGGCCGGGCCGACCCCGGTGATGGGGTTGGCTTTGATGATCTCAAGCATGATCTTCCAGGCTTCCACACGGGTGACCAGGCTGTATTCGTTGTCGCCCACCATGACCGCCGAGCGAATGTTGTCGAATTGAAGCACAGCAATCGTCAAACCGACCAAGATGAGGGGCAGGCGCAGCTTCTTCCAGCCGATCCAGATCATGACGCCCATCCCGGCCAAGGCCGGCAGCCAGCCGGAGGTCCAGGTTTGGCCCTGGATGAGCATAACGTACATCGTGATGGCCAGCAGCACGCCCAGCCAAACGCGCACGGCGATGTGCAGTTTGCGATTGAAGAGCAGTTGCCCGGTGGTGAGGGTGGCCAGCCACACCCAGAAGATGCTGCCCGTGGACCCATTGGTAAAACGGTCCGCAAGCGCGTACAGGCTATTGGACTGCCAGCGAGCAATGACGAACACGGTGGAGAGGGCCAGGAAGACCCACACCATCCACTTCAGCGCGCTTTGCGTGAGCGTGTGTGCCACGGTCAGCAGACAGCCCATGGCAAAGACGTAAATCATGACCCCGCCTAGCTGCGCACCAAGCGAGGCGTGCTCGGTGAGAAACCAGGGCAACTGGCCGATGGCAAAAGCGAGCAGGGTGGCGGCGATCATCAATAGGGCCGGAGCCACCACCGGGCTGCGCATGACGGTAAACTCGCCCTGCACGATCATGCCCAGGATCCACAAGGCGAAGAGGGCCGCCACGATGAGCACGGCGCCGTTCAGGCTGGTGCCGGTGCCGGTGCTGATGCCGAACGGCACGAGCATTGCCACGGGGACAACAAAGATGTAGCCCCAGGAGGGGTTGCGCGCCAGCACCCACACCCCGGCCAGCCCGACGATGCCGCCCAGGGCCAGCATAGCCATGCGCATGTTGCGCGAGACCAGCAGGGGAATGACCGCCAGGCTGAAGAGCACCACCAGCGCGATCACGCCAAAGCGCACCAGGCGAGGCTGGTTGACTTCCACCCATTCGCGCCAGTGGGTCACGTTGCGGATGAGATCATCGAGACGAGAAATTTTGCGGAATTGCGCGGGTTTCATGGCTTTCTCTCTGCGCCTGCGCTCTCTACGAGCGCCAGGAAACGCGGCAGGATCACCGCCCAATCGTACTGCTCTTCCACCAGCCGGAAAGCTTGCTCGACCAGACTCTGGCGAAGAGATAAGTCTCTTAATAAAGATACCACTTGCGCGGCAAAATCAACAGGCTCATCGGCGATGAGCAGGTGCCGGCCCGAATGAGCAGCCAGGCCCTCGGCGCCCTTGGAGGTGGCCACGACGGGCGTGCGCAGGGCAAAAGACTCGAGAATTTTCAGGCGCGTGCCGCCGCCGACGCGCAAGGGGGCCAGGCTGAGCCAGGACGAGACCACCAGCGGGCGCACGTCCAGCACATGCCCGGCCAAATGCACGCCTTCCACGACGGGAAAGCCACGCCCGGCCGTGTCGCCGGTGATGGTCAAGTGGGCAGCGGGAACCTGGGCGCGCACCAGGGGGAAGACCTCCGTCACAAACCACAGCATGGCCTCATGGTTGGCAAAGTAGCGGAACGAGCCGCAGTAGATGAGCGTATCGGGCTGGGGGTCCCCCTGCACCTGGCGGGCGGCTTGCAGATCGAAGCCGTTGGGGATGACCTCCACCTGCCGGACGCCGGGAGCGGCGGCCCGAATGAGTACGGCCTCTTGAGCGGAAACCACCGTACAGGCGGCGAAGCGTGGCAGCAGCCGCCGCAGGTAGCGGCGCTGCTTCCACCAGGTCAGGTCGCTGCGCAAGCGGGATAACCCCTTTGACTGGATGTATTCCTGGTATATAATCCCTGTCTCGACTTCTTCCAGCAGGGCTGGAACGGGGCCAAAATAAGGTTGGTAGGCAGCCATGTCGGTCTGCGAAGCGATGACCAGGTCAAAGCTGCCCTCGCGCAGCACGGTCTGGATGGTTTTTGCCATCTGCGGCGAGAAGGTATCCACTACCGAGCGCGGGGTGGGGTTGAACAAAGCCGCCAGCGAGCGCAGGCTGGAGGGCTGGTATTCGCGCCAGGGCACGGTCTCGACTCGCTGGCAGAGATCAGCCAGACCCGCTGCATCCGGCGCACCCTCGGCAGGCTCGTAAAAACTGACCAGGGTGACGCGGTGGGCAGCGCTGAGGCCGCACAGCAGGTTATAGATGCGCAGCTTGGAGCCGTTGGTGGCGGGAAAAGGAAACCAGCGAGAGAGGAAGAGGATGTTCATGGTGTTTTCGTAACCGGCATCGGCCCCCAGCGTTTGCGAAAGTAATCGAGCAGGCCCTGCCAGAGCGCGTCGCGGTGGGCGCGCTGGGCGCGCCACCTGGGGAGCAGCGTCCAGGCCGCCAGGGTGCGCAGGTTTTGGAAGAGCGCATCGGCCCATGGCAGAAAACCTGCCTTCAACTTGGAAAGCAGGAGCAGGTGGTTGCGGGCCATATAGTAAGTGATATAGGGTTGGGGATTGTAATTCAAGCCCACCCCGGCGTGAACCAGGCGCGCCTGGGGCACGAAGAGAACCGTCCAACCGGCCTGTTTTGCGCGCAGGCACCACTCCAGTTCTTCTTCGTACATAAAGAAGCGCTCGTCGAGCATTCCAACCTGGCGTATCATTTCTGCGCGGGCCAAAATGGCGCAGCCGGTGATCCAATCAACGGGCTCGGCGGCGGCGAATTGGCCGCGGTCAGGCTCGTCCTGGGCGCGGTGGGAAGAGCGCCAGCGGGAATCGATCAAGCCGCCCGCGCTCTGGATCATACCTTGGGGCTCGGCGTGCAGAACCAGCGGCCCGGCAAAGCCCACGCGCGGGTCGGACTGCGCCGCCGACAGGAGAGCCTCCAAAGCGCCGGGGGCCAGGATGGCGTCGTCGTTGAGCAGGAGGACCCACTCGTAGCCGCGCTCGAGGGCCCATTGGATTCCGGCGTTGTTGCCCCCGGCGTAGCCCAGGTTGCAACCCAGGGCCAGTAAGGGCACATCTGGACGGGCGGCACGCAGTTGCTCCAGCGCTTCCGCTCGCGAGCCGTTGTCGACCACCACCACGGGCACGTCCGGGCCTAAGGCATCCAGGCAGGCCAGGGTCTCGGCGGGGCGGTTCCAGTTGAGGATGACGGCGCACACCGAAGGAGCGTTCATTGGGCAGCCCCTCCCCGCGGGTCGAGCAGATAGCGCTCCAGTTCTTCGGTCGAGCGCTCCCAGGTCCAGCGCTCCAGCACCCGCGCACGCCCATTTTGGCCCCAGGCGCGGGCGGTGGCGGGGTTCGCTAACACTTCAGCCACGGCGGCAGCGAAAGCCCGCGGGGCGCGGGATGTTAACCGCCCGGTGAAGCCATCCACCACCGACTCGGGCACGCCGCCTTCGGCCACCGCCACCACCGGCGTGGCGCAGGCCATGGCTTCCAGGGGCACCAGCCCAAAGGGCTCCAGGTAGGGCGCGTAGACCAGGGCGGCGGCCTGATTGTATTCCAGGTTCAACTGCGCGCTGTTGAGGTTCGAGAGAATCTCCAAGTGCACGCCGCGCTGGCGGGCCAGCGCTTCGATGTAAGCGCGCTCTTCGGGAAGCTGGCGATTGCAAGCCAGGCGCAGGGCGGGGCGCTGCTCTTGCGGCAATCGCGCCAGGCTTTCGATGACAAAGTCGAAGCCTTTGCGCGGCGACAACTCGCCCACCGAAAGGACGTGCTCGCCGCGCTGCGTTTCGGGCAGGGGCTGAAAACCCTGGCTGTCCACGCCCAGGTAGACCACCTGGGAAGACAGGCCAAAGTCCTCGCGCAGTTGCCAGCTGGTGAAAGCCGAGTTGGAGAGCAGGCAGGCCACTCGCCCGGCTGCACGGCGCTGGAGGGTTGCCAGGCGGGCGTAGTACAGCGGAATCAAGGGGTCCAGGCGGTCCACGGCGTCGCGCAGCGGGCTGCGGTGCTCATAAGGTCGCGGGATGCTGCGCTGGACGCGGTTGGGGAAATGCTCGTGGAGGTAATAGACGGCAGGGGTTTTGAGCGATAGGTGCAGCAGGGGGATGAAGGTGAAGCTGCACGGATTGGAAAAGACCACATCGTACCCAGCTGCGTCGATTTGTCCGGCCAGCCCGCGGTAGAGGGTTTGCAGGCGGCCCAGGTCGCGGCGGCGCTGGAGCTGGTTGAGGCGCCCGAAGGGGCTTTGGAAAAGGCTCAGGGCCTCGAAAGGCAGCACGGTGTGATGGGCGGCATAGGGGCGCAGATCGCAGTAGTCGTGGTCGGCGGTGGAGAGCGAATACACGTCCAGGGTGTGGCGCCCGGCCAGGCGTTTGACCCATTCGTACAGGGCGCGCTTGGCCCCGCCGGAGGGCAGGTTGTGGAAGATCGCGATGCGCGCCATGCTAGATCACCCGCACGCCTTTCTCCCAGAATTTACGCCGGTAAAAACGGGTCATGAACAGCCCTTCGACCTTGCCGCGCAGGCTGTTGGATTCCACCACCATCCACAAGATGGGCCACCACAGGTAGTCGCGGTCCACGCCCTTGCGGAAGGGATAGGTGAGGGTGCGGTAGACCAGCGAGGCAACGTAGGTGAACAGCGCGCCCACCTGGCGCAGCATCATGCGAGCCTGGGCGCGGGGCGGCCAGGGATAGCCGGGATGGTCTTTGTAGATGGTGCCCAGGAGGATTTCAGAATAGCCATAAATGTAGAAGTGCCGCCCCAGGCGCTTCACGTTGGGGCTAAACATGTGGTAGACGACCGCATCGGGCACGGGCACGGCACGCTTGCCGCTCTGCAACTGCACGCGGTAGCTCAAGTCCGTTTCGGCCCCGGTGTACATGTTGGGGTTGAACAGCCCGGCTTTGAGAAAATCGGCGCGGCGGATGGCGCAGTTGCCGGTGACCAGCGCGGCGGGGAAAGACTCGGAGCCGCGATAGGCATTCTTGAAGGGCTTCATGGCATCCAGGAAGCGCTCGACGCGGGTGGAGGGCTGGTAGGCCTCGATAGCGCCGCCCGTGCCCACCACGCTCTCGTCGGCGAAGGGGGCCACCAGTTTGCGCAGCCAGTCCGGCTCGGGCACGCAGTCTGAGTCGGTGAAGACCAGGATGTCGCCCTGGGCAGCCAGCACGCCGGTGTTGGTGGCAGCGTGGGGGCCCTGGATGTCACGCTCATAGAGCAGTTTGACGGGGTAAGCCTGGACAACTTCGGGGGTGCCGTCGGTGGAGTTGTTGTCGACGACGATGACTTCCATCTGCTCGCGGGGGTAGTCCTGGCCGAAGACGGCATCCAGGCAGTGGCGCACGGTGCGCGTACCGTTATAGACGGGGATAACAATCGAGACGCTGGGGGCAAACATATCGCTCACGACAGGCTCCAGTAGCGCTCGGCGTGGGCGTGATAGCCGAAGATCTTGCGCCAAAAGCGCTCGCGGCGTCCGCCGCTGCCTGCAAACAGGTAGCGCACCTTCTCGCCGGGGTGAATTTCCCTGGCGCGCTCGGCGGTGTAGGCCCGGACTCGCTGGCGAAGCTGCTGCTCGTCGACAAAAATCCAGGGGGTCTGGGTGGCGTAACCGCTCATGGCGGTGAGTTTGGCTTCTACATCGATCAGCAAGGCCTGACTGCGCCAGTTTTTGCGAGGAGAATGGGCGAAGTAGGCGGCGAAGATGTCGGGGTCCTCAGAATGGGGGAAGTCCTCGTAAAACCAGACCGGGAAGCCCTCAGCCAGAAGCAACTCGCCCAGGCGGAAGGCCAGGCGGTGATCGACGTGCCCGCCAATGGAGAGCGGCGCGTAAAAGACGTTTCCGGGGCGCAAGTAGCCTTCTTCGTCCAGGCGCCGGAACCAGCCCTGGGGAATGGCCCCCGCCTCGGTGTCCAGCGGCTGGCCCGCCAGGGCCTGCGCATCGGCATAAGCGGGGCGGCCGTCGACGAAACGGTAGAGGGAATCGGGGGTGTCCCAATGTGCTACTTCCACACCCCACTGGGACAGCACGGCGGCGTCCTCCTGCTTGCGAAGCGACATTACGTCCCCTTGCAGGCCCCAGGTTTGATGATAGGCCTGGGCCAGAGGGGAAAGATGGGCTTGATCCGGCGCGCCCGCGCAGAGGGTGAGCGAGACGACCGGGCCAGCGGCCTGGCGCTGGCGGTGAATCAGGCCGCCGCAGGCATAGATAGAATCATCCAGGTGCGGCGACAGGTACACGTGCCGCATGCCGGGCGGGTTCCACCAGGGGACGGCGCGATCAGGCACGACGCGCCACCTTTTGCTTGATCTTGCCCAGAGCGAACAAGGCCTTGCTCAGACGAATTTGCAGGCGGGGGTTGGCCACCGGGCGGTAAAAGCGGGCGGCCAGCTCCTGGTAGAACTCGGGGCGGTAGAACAGCTCGGCGGGCTCGCTGCGCGCGCGCCCGATCAACTCGCGCACCCAGGGGCGGCGCGCCGCGACCTGATCCAACAAGTCGGCCTGGCAGTAGACACAGGGCAGGTCGTTGCGGTAGCCGGGCGCGGGATTGACGTCGTCCTTGAGGTTCTCGCCGTACAGGCTGACCAGCATCATGGCAAAGGCGTAGCCAAAGATGCCCTGCTGGCGGACATAGTCGGCGTCGACGCGCTCGATGTCAATACCGTAATCGATGAAGTGAAACTCGCCGGTTTCATCGAGGAAGAAGTGCTCGGCAATGGTATCGGCCAGCCCTAGACCGTAGACGGACATGACGTGGGCCTGAGCCTGGCAGTAGGCGCCGAACATGGCCTGGGCCAGGGGCTCGCTGCCCGCCACCAGCCGCCAGTGCAGGGGGTAGACGGGGGTGTAGGGATATTCGAGGGCGAAAATCTGCGTTCCCGCTTCATAAAGGGTCAGCGGCTCCAGACCGTAGCGATATTCTTTGACCCGGTCGCGATACAGGCGCAGGCCCTCGGCCATGTCAAAGGGCCAGGGCTCATGCAACACTTTCAGCACGGTCATGCCGCCCGAAACGGGGTCTTTGACCTGGAAAGCCTTGCCACCCATGCCCTGCCCCAAAAAGCGCAGCACTTCGTGTCCGGGTTTGAGTTGTTGAATGGCGTTCAGCGCCGAGTCCATTGTTTGCATGGTTATCCTATACTATATCTTCGGTGTCGCGGGGTTGAAACCCCTGCTCAGATCACGGAAGCCCTTCGGGCTGAAGAACCATAACCCATGTGCCGAAATGGTTAAAGTTGAGCGGTGTGATTTCATTTCAATAACAGCTTCAACAATCCGCGGTTGCGCACCCAGGATGGGTCCTTCCGCAGGGCAGCGAAGGCCTTCTTGCGCGCCAGAGGCTTGTTGCCGCGGTACGAGGCGTCGAAAGCTTCGGTGGCGCACAAGAGCGCGTCCAACTGGCGGGAAGAGCGCCCCAGGCCGTGGGGATCATCCGCCAGCAGCGCGGTCCAGGCTTGCAGGTAGACCTCCCTCTCGGGGGCATAGTCGGCCTGGGACATGCTGGCGAGGGTGTCGAGGATGCGGGGTGGGTCACCCAGCAAGAGGGTCGGGTTGGCCTGCACGGCCTGCTTGAGCTGCTCGCGAGCGGCGGGCAAATCTCCGGCAGCCAGGGCGCGGCCGGTGTTTTCCACGTGCAGGCGGGCAAAGACCTGACCACGCCGGGCAGCGATCTCGGCGGGCAAATCGGGCTGGGCAAAGAAGTCCTCGAACATGCGCGGCAAGCAGCGGCTCATCTCGGCGTAATGGCGGCTGATGCCCTGGGGGTGAAGCTCGCGCAGGCAGACTACCTGCGGCAGCCACTGCATCTTGCACCCGGCATAAGCCAGGCGCAGCCACAGGTCGTAATCCTCGGCTACGCGCAAGTCGGGGTTGAACAACCCGACCTGGTCGAGGCAGGTCTTGCGGACCGTGAGCGCCGAGCCGAGCACCGGACAGCCGGTCAGCCAGGCGGGCAGATCGAGCGAGGGATGGGTGAGCCAGGGTAAACGCTCGCGGAGCAGGTTGCCCTGCGCGTCGATCTCCTTCCAGCCGGAGGCCAGCAGGCCCAGGTGAGCATCGGCGCGGAAGGCTCTGAGGTGCAAGGCCAGCTTTTCGGGCAGCATCTGGTCGTCTGAATCGAGGAAGGTGATGTAAGGTGATTGGGCCGCGCGAATGCCGTTGTTGCGTGCCGCGGCGGGGCCTTGATTGGCCTGGGAGAGGTAGCGGAAGCGCGGCTCGGCAAAGCCATCCACCACGGCGCGGGTGTCGTCGGTGGAGCCGTCGTCGATGATGAGGCACTCCCAACCCGGCTCGGTCTGGGCCAGCACGCTGCGCAGCGCTCGGGCGAGCATCCGCGCGCGGTTGTAGGTGGGGATGATGACCGAAATCTCAGGCATGAGACCCTTTCGAGTGCCCGCGCAGCCAGCCAGCCAGGGTTCGCCCCAGGAACCACTCCACGCCCTGGGAGAGGAAGCCGCGATTGGAGAGCATCTTTGCAGAGGCAAAAGCCGCTTTGATCCAATAACTTCGCGCCGCGCCGCGATCCCCATCCTGGGCCGCGTCCAGGGCACGACCGTACCACAACCAGCCGCGCGCCTGAGAAAGCATGTCGCGGCAGCCTTCGACAGCGGGGGGCAGGGCGGCGAAGTAATCGCGCAGATAGCCTTCGGCGCGGGCCATGTCGTCGTACTCCTGATAGATCAGGCGGGCGCGGTCCAGGCCCATTTCGAGCACTTTCTGCGGGGCGGCCCAGGCGGGGGAAAGCGCCAACATCTTTGCATACTGCTCGCGGGCCTGTTCGAGCTGGCCCATCTGAATGGAAGCCAGGGCGGCTCGCCGCCAGAGAACGGCGGTTCCTTGCGCGCGCAGTTCGCGCAGTTCCTGCGGGTCACCTTGCCACAGCGCGGAGGCTTTCTCCAGCAGGCGCAGCGGGCGAGTGATCAACTCGTTGGAAGCCTCGCGGCGCAGCTTGCGCTCCCAATCGCTGACGCGGAACAAGAGCAGCGCGTCGGGAATGAGCACGAACTTGCCCAGGAACGAAACACGCATCCAGGTGTCCCAATCCTCGGCGTAATCCAGCCCCTCGTCGAACATGCCCGCCTGGAGCAGCGCGTCGCGGCGCACCATGGCGCTGGAGCCGCCCCCCGGCACGGCGTCGCCCAGGAACAGGCGGCGCGTCCAGCTAGAGGGCTCCTCGACCACGCCGGAATAGCGCTCGACGGGCCGCCCGCTGGAACGGGCCGGGTTGCCTTCTTGATCGATGTAACGCGCCACGCAAGCCACCAGGACCACATCGGGGTTTTGATCCAAAACCGCCACCTGGCGCTCGATCTTCTCGGGCAGCCACAAATCATCCGAGTCCAGGAAAGCCAGGTACTGGCCCTGGGCGGCTTTAACGCCTGTGTTGCGCGCGCCGGAGTGCTTTTTGTTCTCCTGGGGAATATAACGGATACGATCCATATAAGGGGCGAGGGCCTGGCGCGTGCCGTCGGTGGAGCCGTCGTCGACCACAATGACCTCGATGTCTTTGTAAGTCTGGGCCAGGGCGCTTTCCACCGTCAGAGGGACGGTCTTTTCGCTGTTATAGCTGGGGATGATGACACTGACTTTCGGCAAAATCGGCTCCTTGTTCAGCGGCGCAGCAATGATTGAAGGGCAATGGAGACCACCCCGCGGTTGAGCAGCCAGCGCGGGTCGCGGGCCAGGCCGCGCCAGACTACATGGCGGACGGCGGGCCAATCCTGATGTTGATGGCTGCGAAAAGCCTCATGCAGGTAAGCCCGGCCCAGCACCTGCCCGGCGCTCAAGCCCGGATAACGCATTTTACCCGGTAAGGCGGGGATGAGCTGGTTCAAAAAGGCCGCCACGGCTGCTTCGGACTGCCCGTCGCGCAGCAGGCGCAGCGCGGTGTGCTCCAGGTGGCCCTCGAAGAACTTGCGCTCGCCCAGGGGCGGCTCGATCTCGACCGCCCGAGCCAGAGCCTGCCCGCCGGTGGCAAAATCGCCCAGCTCAAAACGGGCCATGGCCGATTGGAGGTAGATGCGTCCCACGGCCTGGTTCGCCAGCGCCTGCGGAAAGCGCTGCGGGTTGGCGGCGACGTTCTTACGGATGATGTACTCGGAGCGATCAATATAGTAATCACTGGCCCGTTTGCGCAACTCGCGCTCGGTGCCGTAGGTGCGGTACATAGCCAGAATTTGGGGCAGGCGCACAAACGGCCCCAGGTTGGAGAGGCGAATCCACAGGTCCCAGTCCTCGCCGATGCCCTGGTGGACGGAGGGATCGAAGCCCTCGACCTGCTCCAGGCTTTCGCGGCGGATGAGAGCAATGGAGGGGTTGATGGGCGAGCCAAAGAGGATCTCGGGGCCTTCCTGCACCAGTTCGGCCTCGCCATGCGGGTTGCCGATGGTCTGGTGGCCCCACCAGGTGGCCGGGTTGCCGTGCTCGTCCACGATGCGGGCGCAGCCGTAGGCCATGACGGCTTGGGGATAGCGCTGCAAGGCCGCCACCTGCAAGTCTAGCTTATCG
>JAFGLU010000065.1 GCA_016927865.1 Anaerolineaceae bacterium | reverse complement strand
CCTCCTGGCTCAGTGGAACCTGGCAGTCTTTATGTCAGGCCCGTTCCGCTCTTCCCTTGGGCATCTGACATCTTTTGCGTGCACACGGGCTCAAAACCCAGGGTAAACGCATCTTATGTCAGACATTACACAATACTAAGATAGCCGAACTACTTTGACACTGCCACATATAAATTTTGAGCTTTTGGCCCCACCCCGGCCCTCCCCGCTGCCCAACAGCTCGGAAGTTTCAGCTTATGAGCGGGGAGGGAAAGTGCCTGTGTGATCCAGAATCCTGGTTGCCGGGTCGCGTAGCAGGTAGGGTGGGGGAAATACCTAAAATATTGCGAAACTACACGAGTTTTTTAGAACAAAAATCCATGATGCGTTTACCCTGGCTTGAGCCCTTTGGGGTTACGTAGTAAATCGGACGAAAATATCATATTACTTGTAAGGTTCTTGTAATTTTTGGGGTATTCCATTATTACAAGAACCTTGTATAATATGCTTAGTTCTAATTGTAAGAAGAAATTTGCGAAAGAAAGGAGGTGAAAAACATGTTATTCGCTCCGAAAGAAAAAGGTCAGGGTTTGGTTGAATATGCTCTTATTCTCGTCTTGGTTGCTGTAGTCGTGATCGTGATCCTCGCGTTGCTCGGCCCCGCGATCGGCAACATCTTCAGCAATGTTGTTGAGCAGATCTAAGTTCTAACTTATTTGCAAGAAAAAAAGCCCCCGGTTTTCGGGGGCTTTTTTAATAACTTTCCGAGTAGGGTGACACTGCGCCAAACCATGCTCGGTTGTGAATGGCGGGCTTTGCCCGCCTTATAAAACAAGTAGGGAGTTTTTGTCGCACTTCGTGCGACAAAAACTCCCTGATACCATTTCTTCTCAGGCGCCCGAAGGGCGCGATGCCGTCTCCACGATTAGCTGTGGTGATACCCGCACTCGCGCACATCTCAAATTCGGGGACTTTTCACTACTATTTTATTCGTCGAGCAAGTTGAGCGGCAGGCCCACGGGCATGGGCGCGGGGCGGGCACAGGCGCTGCGCATGTTCACATACGCGCCCTCGCGGGAGGCATCGTGGACGGCGTGCATGAGGTCCAGGACGTGATAAGCCATCTCGCCGCTGGCGCGGTGCGGGCGGCCTGTGCGAATGGCGTAGGCCATATCGGCCACGCCAATGCTGCGGCTGTTCTCGGAACGGATGGGCAGCAGAGGCACCTCCTGCCACTGGCGCGTGGCGGGGGTCCACAACTGCACCTGGCCGCCAAAGGTGTTGGGATCGGGCACACTGAGCGAGCCTTCCGAGCCGTGAATCTCGATGTAGGGCAGGTGGTGGGCCCACACGTCAAAGCTGGTGATGAGGGTGCCCACTGCTCCACCGGCGAAGTCGAGGGTGGCAGAGAGGTGCGTGGGCGTATCGACGGTGATGACCGTGCCGTCTTTGGGCTGGCTGGTGATGGTGCGGGTGGGGAAGCTGGCTTGGGCCGAGCCGCTGACACGAGCCACCGGGCCGAGCATGGAGATCAAAGCGGTCAGGTAGTAGGGGCCCATGTCAAAGAGCGGGCCGCCGCCTACTTTATAGTAGAACTCAGGATCGGGGTGCCAGGATTCGTGCCCGTGGCACATCATGAAAGCGGTGGCGGCGACGGGTTTGCCGATGGCCCCATCGTTGATCAATTTCACGCAGGTCTGTATGCCCGCGCCCAGGAACGTATCGGGAGCGGCGCCGACCCGCAGGCCTTTCTCCTGAGCGATTTGGAGCATTTTCTGAGCATCTTCGCGTGAAATAGCCAGGGGTTTCTCGTTATAAACGGATTTTCCGGCTTGCAGCGCGGCCAGAGCTACGGAGGCATGCGCATTGGGGATGGTCAGGTTGACAACGATCTCAATTTCCGGGTCGGCCAGCAACTCATCCACGGTAAGAACACGGGGGACATTGTATTTGGCCGCTTGCGCCCTGGCCCGGTCCATGACCAGGTCGGCGCAGGCATCCAATTCAAGGATATCGAAGGTTGGGGCGGTTTGCAGGTAAATGCCGCTGATGTTGCCGCAGCCGATGACGCCGATTTTGACTTTTTTCATGGTTACCTCGTCGCCCACCACAGGCCGCGCCGGGCAATCTCGCGCGCCTCATAAACCTCGAAATCTTTGGCCACATGGCCCAGGGAAGTGTAGAAGACCTTGCCCTGACCCCACAAGCGCTTCCAGGCCACGGGCATGACGGTGCCGGAGATCCAGGGGTGGAGCTGGGCGCCGAAGGTGGTGGTCGCCAGAACGTGGTTACCGGGATCGACATGCATGTAATACTGCTCGGAGTGCATGGCGAAATCGGAGAGGCCCGCGGTGATGGGGTCGATATGGTCGGTGATCTGGACGGTGTAGTCGATGACACCACCGGGGTGGGCCACCCACTGCCCGCCGACGATGAACTGGTAGTCGGTGGACTCGCGGAAGGAGTCGCCCATGCCGCCGTGCCAGCCGGCAAAACCCACGCCCGAGGCCACAGCTTCGCTGAGGCCCTTGAGCTGCTCGCCGGTGATTTTACCCATCGTCCATACCTGGCAGATGAGGTCATAAGAGAGCATTTTCTCGGTGTTGAGATAGATATCCAGGTTGTCGTAGATTTCTACGTCGTACCCGGCGTCGCGCATGAGGGGGGCAAAGATATCGACGCACTGTTTGGGCTCGTGCCCATTCCAACCGCCCCAGACGAACATCATTTTCTTCATTGTTTTTTCCTTTAAGTTTTGAATAACTTTAACAATCCAGAAAACCCTAAGGGTCTTAAAGACCCTTAGGGTTTTCTGGAAAGATTACACAATCGACTTCAAGTACTGATAACTCTTCGCGCAGACATCCAGCGAGCTGCCCGCCACGCGGTCGGCTTCGTAGATGGCCCATTCAGTGTTGGCCCCGCCAGCCTGGAGGACGGCGGGAATGTTCATGATGCCTTCCCCGGCAGCGAGCTGCGGTTCTTCGCGTACGCCTGTGCCATCCTTGATGTGCAGGAGGGGGGCGCGCTTGCCAAACTTCTGCACCGCTGCGACCGGGTCCACGCCGGCCACCTTGATCCAGTAGGTATCCAGTTCAAAGAGCACGGCCGGGTCGACCATCTCGAGGACGTATTCCATAGCGGGGCGACCGTCGACCAGGAGAAACTCGGCGGAGTGGTTATGCACCAGCAATTTGAGCCCGGCAGCCGCGGCGATGGGCTGGGCTTCGTTCAGGCGATCTACGAGGGCTTTGATCGTGTCGAGGGTTTTGACCTCGTCCGGGCTGACGTAGGGCAGCACCAGGTACCGGCTGCCCAGGGCGGCCATCGTATCGAGGATTTCGTTCTTGCGCTCGCCCAGGGGCAGCCCGGCGTGCGCGCCGATGACCGTGAGGCCAAGCTCTTTGAATAGTTTGGCGGCATCGGCGGGGGTGGTGCCGGCGGGGAAGCCGGCGGTTTCGACCCCGGCAAAGCCGAGTTGGGCGACCTGGCGCACCACGTCTTCATAGCCTTCGGTGGCCATCCGGTCGCGGACGGTGTACAGTTGCAGGCCAATCTGTGGACTCATATTACCTCTTTTCGTAAGACTATCCGCGAATGTCGCAAATGAACGCGAATATAGAAGATTTGTTTTAAATGTATTCGCGTCCTATTCGCGCCCATTCGCGGATGAAACTCTTAGTATTGAATGGCGACGGTTTTTTCTTTTTCGGCGGAGGCGAGGATGGCGTCGCAGATAACGGCGTTTTTGTAGCCGTCCTCAAAGTCCGCGCCGAAGGGGGCGATGGGGTTTTTGTTGACGATGGCATCGAACAGGTGGGCCATCTCGTGCACAAAGGTGTGCTCCCAGCCGATCATATGCCCCTGGGGCCACCAATTCTTCCAGAAGGGGTGGTAAGACTCAGAGACCAGCACGTTGCGGAAGCCCTGAGTCTCGCGCGGCTCGTCGTCCTTCCAGAAGACATCCAACTCGTTGAAGCGCTCGAGGTTGTAGACCAGCGATCCCTTCGAACCATTGATCTCGATGACCTGATGGTTCTTGCGCCCGGCGCAGAAGCGGGAGGCTTCCAGGGTGCCCAGCGCGCCGCTTTCAAATTCCAGCATAGCCATGAAGGCATCGTCTACCGAAACCTCGCCGGTGCCGCCGCCGGGGATGGGGCGCTGCTTGATGAAGGTTTTAGCCATGCCCGAGACCTTGCGCGGTTCGCCCACCAGGAAGCGGGCCAGATCGATGATGTGCGACCCCAGGTCGCCCAGCGTGCCGCTTCCGGAAATCTTTTTATCCAGCCGCCAGACGTAGGGGAAGTCGGGGTCCATGATCCATTCTTGCAAGTAGACGGCGCGGAAGTGGTAGATTTCGCCGAGCTTGCCGGAGGCGATGAGATCACGAGCCAGGCGCAGGGCGGGCACAAAGCGGTAGTTGTGGGCCACCATGTGTACCACGCCGGCCTTTTGCACGGCTTCGAGCATGGCGGCGGCCTCTTTGGCCGAGCGGGCCAGGGGCTTCTCGCACAGAACGTGCTTGCCGGCTTGCGCCGCGGCGATGCAGGGCTCAGCATGGGCGTCGTTGGGACCGCCGTTGTCAAAGAGCTGGATGCGGTCATCCTTGAGCATCTCTTTCCAGTCAGTATAGTAGCCCTCGTAGCCGTAGCGTTTGGCCGCCTCGCGCACCGCTTCTTCGTTGCGCCCGGCAATGGCGATTAGTTTAGGGATGGCGGGGGGCGGGTAGATCATGTAGGGCAGTTTCTTGAAGGCGTTGGTGTGGGCTTTGCCCATGAAGGCGTAGCCCAACATGCCCACGCCAATTTCGGGGGCCTCGCCGGTGGCTTTTTCTCCGGCCATGTTGATGAAACCAACCTTGTCGGACATAAGACATGGCTCCTTTCGGTGTTTACAAGAAAACCCTAAGGGTCTAAGAAGACCCTTAGGGTTTAGAAGAAGAGGATCAGATTTGAATCATGGTCGATTTGGACAGCTCGCGGACCTCTTCAGCGGTCACCTCACGGCCCAAGACCTCGGACTGGTAGATGCCCTCGGAGATGAGCATGGTGGCCAGGCCAAGCGCGGCGGTGGGCAGCAGCGACACCCGACCTTGCAGCGCCGCCACCCAATGCTCTTGCGAGCTATTGTAGGCGTCGCCATTGAGGCCAACGTTGTTCTTGCGCCAGACAAACCCTTCGAGGTTGCCGTTGGCATTGAACTCCAGGTCGCCGTCGTTGAAGAAATAACCGAACGGCTCCAGACGCACACCGCCCTGCGAACCCACCACCACCGAACTCTCAAATTTTTCCAGGTGAATGGCCCAAGACTCGATGATATCGAGGGAGAGGTTGTTGGCAAAACGCACGAAGCCCAGGCCCAACTCCTCAACGTTGTAACCGCTGATGCGGCGGCGGACGGCATCCATGTCGATTTCCTGGTAGACCTTGCCCGTGATGGTCTTGACCGGGGGATTGCCCAGCAAGTACAGCATGCTGGCAATGTGATAAACGCCCATGTCATACAGCGCGCCGCCCGCGGCGACCTCCTTCTGCACAAAGGTCGGGCTGCCGTAGCCATCCACGAAAGGCCGTCCGCGGCGGCGAAAACCGGTGGAGCGGGCGTGATAGATTTTTCCCAGGCGGCCCGTGTCGATGAGCTCTTTGGCAGCGCGAATTTCCTTGGAGTAGAGCGTACTGAGCTGCATGGCCAGCATTTTGCCGGTATCTTTGGATGCCTGCACCATCGCCTCGGCATCGATATAAGACCCAGCCAGAGGCTTTTCACAATAGACGTGCTTGCCCGCCTGGAGCGCCGCCACAACGGCGGCGCGGTGCAGATTATTGTGCAGGCACACGTCCACCGCCTCAATGTCATCGCGCTCGAGCAGCTTGCGGAAATCGGAATACACCACAGGGATACCAAAACGCTCAGAGACAGTTTGCGCCTCGGCGGCGTTCACGTCGGCAATGGCCACCACTTCGGCAGCAGGAATCTTTTGATAGTTGTTCAGGTGAGACTTGCCGATCTGTCCCACGCCGATGACACCCAGGCGGACTTTTCGGTTTTGATCAGGCATAGGTATCTCCTCGCGGGCGGGTTATTTGCGCTCGAAAGCCGCGTCGAAGGCCAGGGTGGAGGAAGGGAAGTCAATGAGCTTGACGAAGGCGCAGGCCTCGGAGGCGCCGAAGTCGCGGTCCATGCCGCCGTCTTCCCACTCTACCGAGAGCGGTCCGGTGTAGTTGATGGCGTTCAAGGCGCGGATGATCTCCTCAAAGTCGATCTTACCGCGGCCCAGGGAGCGGAAATCCCAATAACGGCGGCGGTCGCCAAAGTTGAGATGGCCGCCAAACACGCCCGCCTCGGTGGGGTGCTCGGACCAGTAGACGTCCTTCATGTGGACGTGGTAGATGCGCGAGGCGAATTTGGTGATGAAGGCGACATAATCCACGCCCTGGTAGCCAAAGTGGCTGGGATCGTAGTTGAAACCGAAGGCTTCGCGCCCATCCAGGGCCGCCAGGGCCATCTCGGCGCTGGCGATGTCGAAGGCGATTTCGGTGGGGTGCACTTCCAGGGCAAACCTGACGCCCACCTCATCGAACACGTCCAGGATGGGATTCCACATGTCGGCGAAGAAGCGGAAGCCCTTGTCCACCATGTCGGGGGCGTTAGGCGGGAAGGAGTAGAGATAGGGCCAGATGGGCGAGCCGGTGAAGCCAGGTACCACTTTGACGCCCAATTTGGCGGCGGCGCGAGCGGTCATCTTGATCTCTTCGGCAGCGCGGGCGCGGACGCCATCTTCCTTGCCGTCGCCCCACACGCGCGGCGGGACAATGCTCTTATGGCGCTCGTCGATGCGGTCGCAAACGGCCTGGCCGACCAGGTGGTTGCTGATGGCAAAGCATTTCAAGCCGTGCTTGGCCAGGATATCGAGGCGCGCGGGGATGTAGGCATCGCTGCTGAGTGCTTGCTCCACGTCAAAGTGGTCGCCCCAACAGGCGATTTCGATGCCGTCGTAGCCGAAGTATTTGGCCTTTTCGCAGACGGTTTCGAAGGGCAGGTCGGCCCACTGGCCGGTAAAAAGGGTTACGGGTCGGGACATGTTGGCTCCTTTCGTGAAGTCTTGTCACTGCGAGAGTACTTCATAATGGAACTCACCCAGGTAGAACGAAGCAGTCTCCCGCAACAATTCGTTGGAGGTTGCTCACCTGCACTAGCGTGCACGTGCTAGTGTTGCCCGGCCAAAACCATCCTCTAAAACAACCTTGGAAAGGCCGGGCTCGCAACGACACAAAAAACTAGTCCAACTTCTCCAAGGGCTCGGGCTTGTGCCAGTAGGTGACCTCGGGCAGCTTGCCGGGGGCGGCCCAGCGCACCGCGTTGATGATGACCTGCTGGATGGTGGGGTCGTAGTAGGTGGGGAAGGTCTCGTGACCGGGGCGGAAGTAGAAGATCTTGCCGGCGCCGCGGTGCCAGCAGCAGCCCGAGCGGAACACTTCGCCGCCCTGGAACCAGCTCACCAGCACCAGGTCGTCGGGCACGGGCACGTCGAAGTGCTCGCCGTACATTTCCTCGTGGGGCAGTTCAAAGTGCTCGGGCAGGCCTTCGGCGATGGGGTGGCTGGGGTGGATGACCCACAGGCGCTCTTTCTCGTTGGCCTCACGCCACTTGAGGGCACCGGAGGTACCCATGAGCTTGAGGAAGGGTTTGGACATGTGCCCGGAGTGCAAAACGATGAGGCCCATGCCCTCGAGAACGCGCTTCTGGACCCGCGCGGCAATCTCATCTTGCACGTCGTGGTGGGCCATGTGCCCCCACCAGGTGAGCACGTCGGTCTCGGCCAGAACGGCTTCGGTCAGGCCGTGCTCGGGCTCGTCGAGGGTGGCAGTGCGCACGGGAAAGCCGGCTTTACCCAGGAAAGCGGCAATGGCGGTATGGATGCCGTCGGGATAGACGGCTTTCACATCGGGGTGGATCTTTTCGTGCCTTGCTTCGTTCCAGACAGTTACGCGGGGAAGTGACATTTGGATCTCCTTATGAAATTTTTCCACGAATTTCCCTGGCAAGGCCAGGGCTTCACGAATTGCCGATCGAAGACTTGTTAAATTCGTGGTGAACGCCTGATTAACATTGGACAGGGTGACCAGATTGGGCCGCAGAGGCCCGGATGGCATCGTACAGGCGAGCCATGCGCAGCCCGACTTCAGGTGGGCAGGGATTGGCCATCTTCCCGGCACGCACATCCAGGAACTGCTCCCACACGCCCATGTGATGGGGAACCCTCACCTTGCTGAACTTGGGCTTACCTGCTTTTTGCATCTCCAGCAACTCGCCCCAGATGCCCGTGCGCAGAATGGCCTGGGCGCCAAAGACATAGATGTTTGAAGCGCAGGAGGGAATGGCCTCGCCGCAGCCGTGCAGGGTGACCAGCCCGCCCGAAGCCAATTTGCCTATCACCACACCCAGGGTCTCCACCGGGCGGCCGTAGTTATCCAAAAAAGCCGCCACCTCGACAAACTCCTCACCGGCCAGATCAACCACCGTGTTGAGCATGTGCGCTCCGGTGTCGAAGAGGAAGCCGCCGCCGGAGATAACCGGGTCTTGACGCCAGGAGTTCACCGTGCCCAGTCCCCAGTTTTGCCAGACTGTGGCGCTGATGGAGAGCAGCCTGCCAATTTGCCCGGCTTGAATCATGCCGACTGCCTTGCGAATTTGCGGCGAGAGACTGCCAGGGAAAGCCACCACCAGCAGTTTGCCGGTGCGGTCACGCACCTCCATCAACCCCTGCGCCTCCGCGGCGTTCATCACCATCGGTTTTTCTAGGAGCACATCCACCCCTGCCTCCAGGCAAGCTTTCGTCTGCTCAAAGTGGTAAGCGTGGGGGGTGATGATGAAGGCCGCATCGAGCGGGTGCTCACGCAACAACCGGGCCAAATCGGGCTGGTTGGGCGGCGGGGGCAGCCCGGCCTCAGAAAAAACAGCCGCCGAAGCAGTATACTGCTCGGCGGACGGTTCACACAGGACCGTTATTTCGGTCGATTCCGATTGCTTAAGCATCTGGCGGATATGGTGTCGGGCCATTCCGCCGCAGCCGATCATGGCTACTTTGACGCGTGACATAGGAACTACTCCTGTTCGCTGACTTGATTCTTCTCGATAACCTGTTTATACCAGAAAGCGCTTTGCTTGGGCGTGCGCTTGAGGGTTTCGTAATCCACATGCACCATGCCAAAGCGCGGGCGATAGCCGGAAGCCCACTCAAAGTTATCCATCAGGCTCCACACAAAGTAGCCCTTGATGTTGGAGCCCGCTTGCATGGCGTCGTGTAAAGCCAGCAGGTGCTCGCGCAGGTAGCGGGTGCGGAAGTCGTCGTGGACTTTGCCATCCGGGCTCACGCCGTCAGCGGTGGCGGTGCCGTTCTCGGAGATGTAGAGGGGTGGGTTGCCGTACTCGGTGCGGATGCGGGCCAGGACAGCCGTCAACCCGGCAGGGTTCACGCCCCAACCGGTTTGCGAACTGGTCCAGCCGTTGGCCATTTTGAACACTTGCTGGGAATTGGTGGGACCGTCCTTGCTGTAGCTGACCAGGAAGGTGAAGTAGTGATTCATACCCAGAAAATCGATGGGCTGCGAGATCACATCCATGTCGCCCGGTTCGATGGGCGGAGCCACGGGTTTGATCCACTCGAACAGCGCGGTGGGATAGCGGCCCTTGAAGATGGGATCCAGGAATACATTTTGCGCCGCTTCCTGAGCGCGCTGGCAAGCGGCAACATCAGCGGGGCTGGGCGAGGCAGGTTCGTAATTGTGCAAATCAAGGACGATACCAATGCGCCCCTCATAGCCGCCCGAACGGAAGGCCTGCACGGCGCGCCCGTGGGCCAGGTTGAGGTGATGCACGGCGCGGTGGGCCTGACTGAGGTCGGAAATGCCAGGGGCAAACCGCCCCGTTCCGTAGCCTACCATCGCAACGACGAAAGGCTCGTTGTGGGTGGCCCACATCGTCACCCGATCGCCCAGGCGGTCGAACATCACTTTGGCGTAGTCGGCAAACCACCCGGCAATGTCGCGGTTGGCCCAGCCGCCCTCGTCTTGCAGGGCCTGGGGCAGGTCCCAGTGGTTGAGGGTGACGTTGGGGAAGATGCCCGCCGCCAGGAGTTCATCTACCAGGCGGTCGTAAAAGTCGAGGCCTTTGGGGTTGGCATCGCCGCGCCCGGCAGGGATGACCCGCGGCCAGGAGATGGAAAAGCGGTAACCCTTGAGGCCCAGGGACTTCATCAAGGCCACGTCTTCGGGCATGCGGTGGTAGTGATCGCAGGCTACATCGCCGGTGTGACCAGCTTCGATCTTGCCGGGAGTGTGAGAGAAACGATCCCAAACCGATTCACCTTTACCGTCTTCGTTCCAGGCGCCTTCGATCTGATAAGCAGCAGTCGCAGCTCCCCACAAAAAAGAGGGAGGAAATTGTCTAACAGGCATAAATGCAAAACTCCTCAATCAAGATAACCAAAGATGCGCTCGCGGGTATCCAATGACGTCTACGTTAACGATCACATAACAGCAAAGCCTATTATAACGCGACGGAAGGATAAGTAAAGTTAAGAATCTTATCAGGATTGGTAAGTCGCACGGCGGGGAGAGAGACAGGGGTTTCTGCTCCCTCCCCCTCTCAGGGGGAGGGCTGGGGTGAGGGTAAATGCCGGTCTACCACGATCCAAGGTGAGGGTGAGCATAGATTCCACCCTCACCTAACCTCTCCCTGCTACCCTCGACAGGGCGCTGAAGTAGCGGGGAGAGGAACAGAGTCTGTTTACCTCGCCCTTCGCTCTCGCCAAAGCGCGGAGAACGCGCCCTCGACAGGACGCCGAAGCGGCGCCCCTAACCGCCTCCGCGGATCTCGCGCAGATCGTCTGGCGTATCCACGTCCAGAAGGATGCGGTCGTCGGGCCAATCGACGTACTCGACGGGGTAGCGGTCGATGATCTGGCGACCACCTGCGTCACCTTGCAAAGCGAGCAGTTCGGGGAAGGCGCAGCGGCCGAAGAGCACGGGGTTGGCGCGGCGACCGCCCGCCCGCGGCGCCACGATCGCTGCTTGCGTCTCGGCGTGACGGTGAGTCAGGGCCTGGATGAGCTCGGGAGTGAGATAGGGCTGATCGGCGAGCAGGAACAGCGCTGCCTGGGTGCGCTCGGGCAGCGTCTCCAGTCCTGTTCTCAGCGAGGCGCTCTGCCCGGCAGCCCAATTGGGGTTGAACACCACCTGCACAGGCAAGCCTTCCAGCGCCGCCTGCACCTCGGCTGCAAACGCCCCCGTCACGACCACCACCGGGTCCAACCCGGCCTGGAGGGCGGTCTGGGCGGCGCGGCGCACCAGGGGTTGGCCCTGCCATTCGACAAGCTGCTTGGGGCGTCCCAGCCGCCGCGATTCTCCCGCCGCCAGCAGAACCCCGGCGGTAGGGGCGTACAGGGCGTGCAACTGCGCCTCCTCGGGGCCAATCGTGCCGTGCAATGAGGCGACCGCGACGGCGTCAAAGACGGGCAAGAGCAAGCGAGCCAGTTCGGCGGCCTGCTCACGCACGGCGGGGTGGTCGGCCTGGTTGAGGAAGGCAAAACAGCGCACGCCGGTTGGGATGTTCTTAAGGCCGCCCTGCGGATGAGTGAGCAGGCGCGCCAAAGCCTCAGGGGTGACCAACTCACCCAAGGCCAGTCCACTGAGGGCAGCAAAATCCTCGGGTCGGTAGACCGTGGCTCCATCCAGGGGGCGGCCCAGCGCGGAAAGCCCCACCACCACCGCCACCGCGTCGACCCAGGGCGGAATGGGCGGCTCGTGAGCGGCGGGCGCTTTGAGCGGCAGGCAGCGCGAGCCGTCGGCTTCGATGAGCAGGGGCAGGTCCAGGCGCTCGGCCAGCGCCAGGACTCGTTCCAGGCAGGCCTCGTCCAGGCCCAAGGCGCGCCCGCGGGCGTCTTCGATTGGGCCGGTGAGCAAGGTAAGGCCCGCCCCAACCTGCTCGGGCACATCTGCCGGAGCGGTGACGGTCAGGCATCGATCGGCCAGATGGGTTTGCTCGATGAACAGATGCGCGCTGTTGGTTAACAATGCCCGCCCGTAGAGCCGCGCCAGACGGAAGAGCAGCGAGCTTTTGCCCCCCGCCCCCACAATGGCCAATCGAGGCCTCGGGCCGAGGAAGGAAATCAACGGAGAGAGGTCCATAGGTGTATTATAATCTTTGTATGCGTACCATTCCCCTCCCCCATACCGATTTGACGGTCACCTCGATCTGCCTGGGCAGCGCCGAATTCGGCGGCATGATTGACCGGGCCACGTCCGAGCAGCTACTGGACGCTTACCTGGATGCGGGCGGTAACTTCATCGACACCGCGCGCGTGTACAACAACTGGATTCCCGGCGAGAAGAACCGCGCCGAGAAGTTGATCGGCGCGTGGATGCAGGCGCGCGGTAACCGTCATCAAATTGTACTGGCCAGCAAGGGCGGGCATCCCAATCTGGAGGCCATGCTGGTGGGGCGACTTTCGAGGGATGAAATCCTGGGCGATTTGGAAGGCAGCCTGCGCGACCTGCAAACGGACGTGATCGACCTGTACTGGGTGCACCGAGATGATCAAAGCCGCCCGGTGGCGGATATCCTGAGTACGCTGGAAGAGGCCGTGCAAGCCGGAAAGATTCGCTACTACGCGGCCTCCAATTGGGGCGCGGAGCGGATGCAGGAAGCGCAAGACTATGCGCAATCGACTGGGCTGCGCGGCTTTGTGGCCACCCAGGTGCTGTGGAACGCAGCGGTGATGGAGCGCGCTAAGGTGCCGGACACGACGATCGAGTTGATGACCCCTGCCCTGTACGAGTTCCACCGCAAAAGCGTGCTGGCGGCCATCCCCTATAGCTCGCAGGCCAATGGGTTGTTTACGCGCATGGCCAACGGCACGCTGGACGGGATGAACCCGGGACAGCGGCAGGGGTATCCCGAGGAGGCCAACCGGCGGCGTTTTGCGGTCATGCAGAGGATCATGGCCGAGCAAGGATTGAGCGTAACGCAGGTGGGGTTGGGTTATTTGCTGTCGCAGCCGTTCCCGGTGACGCCGATTGTGGGCTGCCGGAACCTGACGCAGTTGATGGACAGCCTGACGGCGGCGGATGTGCGGTTGTCGCCGGAGCAGGTGGAGGAGATTGCGGCGATTTTGTAGGTATTCACCGCGGAGGCGCAGAGGTCGCGGAGTTACGCAGAGAAATGTAGGGGGAGCATTTTTCGATCCGATGATTGTTGACCACGAACCGGGCGCGGTGACCGCGCGATTTTGTGGGGGGG
>JAFGLU010000064.1 GCA_016927865.1 Anaerolineaceae bacterium | reverse complement strand
CATGTATTCTTCACCGGTCAATGCATCTAGCCGCGCCGGAGAAGTGAGCATGGCTTTGGCGCACTCGAGCACCACTTCTGGCTTGTTGAGATAGCGGATGAGTTCCTGGGCGGCTTGCTCGCGGCGGCAGTATTTCCATACCACCAGATTCACCCCGCCGACGAAATGCGGCCCAGGGAAGGGCGCAGCGGCCCAGTTCTCCAGGACAGCCGGTGGGATGGTGTCCCGGTCACGCGTGAGGGTCAGGACGGCAAAGGCAAGCGCCGCTTGCCCCTGGCGGAAGAGGTTATAGCTGTCGGGCCTCATGAGTTGCTGACGAGCATCCGCCTTGATGTGGCTGGCGAGGCGGAAATACTCCAGGATGCTTTGCAGCGCTTCGGGTTGGTCGTACAGCACCCGTTTGCCATCCGGTGTGCAGAAGTCCCCGCCTTTTGACCAGATCCAGGCAGCCAGCGTGTGCAGGGTGCAAAAGCGGTCGTAGGAATAAGGAAGCTGGATGGGGAACGGTGTGCCTGCCTCATTCAGGCGGCGAACTGTGTCGTCCAACTGGGCCAGGCTGGTAAAAGCCGACTGCGGATCGATCCCGGCCTTTTCCAGCAGGTCGCGGCGGTAGTGAATGACATAAGTGTCTACCAGCCAGGGCACTGAGAAGGCAATATCCTCTGTATCGCCGCGCGTGGTTTCCCAGGTGGCAGGAATGAACTCCTCGGGTTTTCCAACCAGCAGCCCCGTCGAGCGGTTCTTGAGCGGCTGGAGGGCGTTCATCGAGATCAAGTCTCTCACCCACGTGGTGGCCATCACCGAAACATCCGGTCCGCGCTGCTGGAGGGCATAACCTTTGATTTCCTGGCGAGCAGTTTCCCAGGCCAGCACTTTCAGATTTACACGGATGTTGTTCCGGCGTTCAAATTCATCCAGCACCCGGCGCAAGGCGGGCCCAGTCTGTTCCGTGTTCGACATCAAGGAGAAGGTGATCTCTTCCATAAGTTTATTATACGGCAACTTCTGGAGAACCGCTATCGTGATGCTATCATCATGGTAAAATTCTAGTAGTTCGACACATACAAGGAACAGCCCACATGACCAAACAGCCGAATAAAAATCTTTCCAGGCGCGATGCGATGAAAATTCTGGCCGCTGCGGCAGGCGCGACCGTCCTGGCGAATATCCCCAGCCGGTGGTCAAAACCTGGTCTGGAAGCCGGCGTGCTGCCCGTCCATGCCCAAACTTCAGTGACTCCAGAGCCCACAAGGCCCTCAGAGCCTCATACCCTTCCAGCCGATGGGATTCAAATCGAAAGCTTTTGTTACCCAACAGATATGATCAATTCCGTTACGATTTCGCCCGCTGATGCAGGGATACTATTGAATTATTCGATCAGCACCACCGGGGGCACGGTTAACATCACTGCGCCTGCTGCATTGAACGGGTCTGTAATGACAGATGCAACCGGGACAGCCAGCCTGACAATTACTGCCGATGATATTACTGGCATGGGAACGATTGTCATCGTTTGGAGCTTCGCAAATTCAAGCGAGGGTACCGGCAGCAGTACCCAGACGATTGAAGCTATGGGCTGTTAATTGTAAACTACCACGGCAATAGCAGCTCTTGCAAGCCGATAAGCAAAACTGGCGCGTACATGAATACGCGCCAGTTTGTTTACCGGTAAACTCGGATTTCTACCGCCTCAATAAGGGTAGGAACACCTGCAGCAAAACATTAATGTTCACCGTGATGATCTCGGAAGTGTCTGTGCCGTCGAAACAGCGATAGGTGAAGCCGTCAGGCCCAAAGTAGCCGGCGGTGGGTGTATATGTGAAGGAACCATCCTGATTGATAACTAGCGTACCGTGCAAGGTGCTGCTGACCAGTTCCACGCTGAGCGGGTCGTTTTCGATATCGCTGTCATTCGCCAGCAGGCCCTCTGCGGCATTTACCGTCAAAAAGGACTGGAATACCGCATCGTAGATGTCTTCTTCACCTACCGGCGCGTCGTTAACCGGGTGGATGGTGACCTGCGCAATGGCGGGCTGGCTGTCCTCGAGGGAGTCACTGGCAAGATAGGTGAAGCTGTCGGTACCGAAATAATCGGGGTTGGGGTCATAGAGCAACTCGCCTGCCACGATCGAAGCGGTTCCGTTGCTTGGTTGGCTGACTATGCGGTAAGTCAAATCGTCATCTTCGGCATCCTCGCAGAAAGGCGGCTCCGCGGCATCGATATCTTCGTCCATTTCAAATGTAACCAGATAGCACTGCGGAGCGGTGTTGTCTGCGTTCACCGCGCCGTCGATCAGGCGGGTCGAATCGGCGTGCACCGGGGCCGGCATGGTAATTTGGGCAGTTAGCAAAAAAAATATAAAAACAAGGGCAGGTGAATAAAAACGTATCCCCACAAATACCTCAAATTCGGGTCAATTCGTCTGTGGCGTGAGCGGTTACCAAAAGCATTATACAGATAAGTGTTGGGTAAAAACGTTGCAGCTTCATAATGAAATAATCCCGGCTTAACGATTCTGAAAGGTCGCGCCTTGCAGAATCGTTGGGTGTGCATCTTGCCAAGGACCCTTGAATCTAATAGAATCGAAACATGAGTATTCCTTACGGGCCGATTTTGGTTGTCGAAGACATTCCCAACGTGCTGGAGCTGTTGGAGGTGACGCTGCGCTTTAAGGGCTATCCCGTGGTAACTGCTCAGGACGGGCAGGAAGCGCTGGAGACGATTGCCCGGCAGCGCCCGGCGCTGATCATCACCGATATCTTGATGCCGAAAATGGATGGTTTTGCCCTGGCGCACAACCTGCGCAAGAATCCCCTCACTCGGCAGATTCCGGTCATTTTCCTCTCCGCCACCTACATTACTCCCGAAGACAAGAAGTTTGCCCTCAGCCTGGGCGCGGTGCGCTTCATTGAAAAACCGATCGACACCGAAGATTTCCTGCTGACTATTGCCGAAATCCTCACCCAGGGCAGCCCGGCGGTTTCGGCCCCCATGAACGAACGAGATTTTTATCAGGGCTATCGCGAGCGCCTGGAGCACAAACTGCGCCACAAGAACACGCAGATTGCGCGCACCGAACGCCTGTTGCAGACTCTGCCGGATGAGCAAAAGCCGGCTTTCGAAACTCTGCTCAAGCAGGCGGTGGTGGATCGAGATGAGATCCAGAGCGAACTCGACCAGCTTTATAAGATCCTGGCTGAGTTGAAGCTCTTGAACGAAGAAGCCTAGAGCGCTTATTGTTTTATTGGTAGTTTTACCGGTGGGCCGATGACCGGGGCGGAAGACGCCCCGGTCATTCGTTAATCAGGTGAATGGTTTATAATCCTTGCGTTTGCATCTTTACATTGCGAGGTTTTCATTGAACCCTTCTCTAGACGACTTAAAGGAACTTGCCCGCGGCGCCGGGCAGATTTTACGCGAAGGATACGAACAGGATTTTGCTGTTCAACACAAAGGCCGCATCGACCTGGTCACCGAGATGGATCAACGCTCTGAAGCGTACTTGCTGGGGCAGATTCAAAGTCGTTTTCCCGGCCACAGCATTGTGGCTGAAGAATCGGGCCGCCTGGCGGGAGCCGAGGATACCTGCTGGCATGTCGATCCGTTGGATGGGACGGTCAACTATGCTCACGGCGTGCCGGTGTTCAGCGTGTCCATCGCTTTTGTGCAGGGCGGCGTGACGCAGTTGGGCGTGGTTTACGACCCGATGCGCGATGAGTTGTTCAGCGCCGAGCGGGGCTGCGGCGCCTGCATGAACGAGAAGCCGATTCGCGTTTCGATGACTACCGATTTGCTGCAAAGCCTGCTGACCACCGGGTTTTCTTACTATGATTTAGCCATCACACACAACCTGGCCCATTACCAGCGTTTTGCCCACCTGACGCAGGGCGTGCGGCGCCTGGGGTCGGCCGCCATCGACCTGTGCTACGTGGCTGCCGGGCGTTTTGAGGGCTATTGGGAGATTTCGCTCCAGTCGTATGATATCGCCGCGGGCGGGTTGATCGTGGAGGAGGCGGGCGGCATAACGACCGCCACCTATGGCGACAGTGACTACCTGCGGGCCCCGTGCAGTGTCCTGGCGGCTAACCCCGTTTTGCACGCGCAAATGCTGGCCGTCCTGCTGGAAGACCGCCCGGCATAGAACTGGATTCGTAACTACTCAGAGGTCGAAGAAAGTCCCCAAATTTGAGGTGCATGTGGGGTGCGAAGCACCCCACATGCACCTCAAATTTGGCCCT
>JAFGLU010000063.1 GCA_016927865.1 Anaerolineaceae bacterium | reverse complement strand
GAGTTTGACATGCTCTTTTTTCATCCCTCCATTTTACCGATCCTGGCTGGTTTGTCAAATTATGAAGCTTATTTTGTTTCCGATGTAGTAAGTCACACGGCGAATACCCGAATGTAGCATCTTTGGGTGGTGCCGGGATGGGTGCGGAAGTGCTCGGAGGGGCGAAAGCCGGGAATCCAGGCGATGACTTCGCCGCAGAGCAGCAGCGGCCAGTTGGGTCTGGCGCGGCGCGGAAGGCCCTGGTTGATGAAAAAGTCTGCCAGCTTTTGCGATTTGCCTTGCATGCCTAAAGGGCAGAACCGGTCGGCGGGCTGGGGTGGAAGAAGGCGAAGGGGAGCGATGATCGCGGTGGCATCCAGGCAGGCCTGGAAGGGATCGTCTTTAGAGGTCCAGTGTTGGGGCTCGGTGGCGGTTTCTAACCACCACTGGCGACCGAGAGTAATTTTGCCTGGGACTGGAACCATGATTTCGCCTGTGATTTGCGGCCAGGCGGGCGGGACGGGCAGCATTTGGGGGCTTTCGGCAAGGTATAGACGGGGAGGTTCGAGGATGAGGCTGAGGCCAAGGGCCAGGTTGAGCGATGCGGAGCGGGTGGGGTGGGACAGAAAGTGCAGACCGCGCTCAACGACCTCGAAGTCCAGGTCGCGCAATCCGGGGCGCAGTTCATCGAAGGCTTTTCTGAGCAAACTGCGCTGTAAGCCGGTGGGCTGGGCGCAAAGGGTGGCCCAATCAAAAGCGACAAAGCCAGGGCCTTCTTCAATGAGACTGCTTTGCCAGGCGGTTTCTAAGGCGGCAGCAACGGTTTTGGCATCGCCAGCCAGCGCGCGCCCTGTGCGCCAGATGACTTGGCGAATTTGGGGGTTGTAAGATTCCAGGTGCGGAATAAGCTGGTGGCGGAGACGGTTACGATAATAGGTTGTGTCGTTGTTGGTGGCATCCAGGTTGGGGGAGAGGCTTTCGCTGGCACAGTATTCTTCGATGTCCTTGCGCCAGATGCCCAGGAGCGGGCGGACCAGGGGGACCGTATCGGCCCAGCCTTCATTCAAGCTGATGGGCAACATGCCTTTTAGACCGGAAAGCCCCGCTCCGCGGAGCAGGTGCATGAGGATGGTTTCCACCTGATCATCCGCATTGTGGGCTACGGCAACGGCCTGGGCTTGATGCTGACCAGCCTGGGCGAAAAGGAAGCGATAGCGTAATGTGCGGGCGGCTTCTTCGATGGATAGTCGCTGTGCTTTGGCAAAGGAGCGTACATCGCCTACCCCGAGGAGAAATGGAAGCCGGTTGGCCTTTGCCCAATCTTGCACCATGCGGGCCTCGGCAGATGATTCGGGACGTAGTTGGTGGTCAAAATGGGCGATCAGGAGGTTGTAATGGAGGGCGTGCAGGGCATGAGCCAGGCAGAGGCTGTCGGGGCCGCCTGAAACGCCGATGAGAAGGGGCTGGGATGGGTCGAGGCAACACTCATCGCGGGCAGATGCGGCGATCTGCTTGAGCAACGGTGAGAGCTGTTTTTTTGCGGGCATGGGTTAAGTCTATCATTAAACTTATGCTAGGACCTACCACGCCAATTGCGATTGAGCCGAACTAGGGAGTGGATGGCAACAGAACGTAGAAGGTTGAGCCGCTGCCTAAGTCAGACTCGACCCAAATCCGGCCAGAATGCATTTCCACGATGCGGCGACTGATGGCAAGGCCGAGCCCTGCGCCGGGGAGCTGGTGGTCGGTGTGGTTGATGCGGTGAAATTGGTCGAAAATGACTTCTTGTTGTTCGGTTGGAATGCCGGGACCATCGTCTGCGACAGCGAAAAGCAAGGATTTTTTGAATAAAGCCTGGCAGGAAATGGTGATCGTTGCTCCGGCGGGTGAGAACTTGTGGGCGTTGTCAAGTAAATTCACCAGCACTTGCTTAAGGCGTTTGCGATCAACGGTAATGTTGGGAAGATCGGGTGCGATGGAAACAACCAGTTGCTGTGAAGATTTAGCAATATCGTTAGCGATGGAAGCGGCGGCTTCTTCCACGAGATCTGCGGGCGAAAATGTGGAGCGCTGCAGAGTTACCTGGTTGGCTTCGAGGTGCGAGAAGTCGAGCATCTGGTCGATTGCGCCGAGCAGTTGGCGGCCGCTGCTGTAAATGTCGGCGAGGTATTCTTTTTGGGTGGGGTTGACTTCGCCGAAGCGACCATCGGAAAGGACTTCGGAGAAGCCGATGATGGAATGGAGTGGTGTGCGCAGTTCATTAGAGATGCCGGAAAGGAAGCGGCTTTTGAGCTTGTCCAATTCTACCAGGCGTTTGTTCGTCCGTTCAAGTTCGTCCATTTGCCGGTCGATCTCGCGGGCAATGTAATGCCGCTCGACGGCGCGGGCAAAAATTTCGGCGATGTTGCGAGCGAAGCCGATTTCCTCGCTCGTCCAGGTATGACTATGTGTGACAAAGGAATAACCTAAGAAACTGGTGAGTTCACCTTGCATAAATAAAGGAATAATCAGCAGCGACTGGATGTTTCGTTCTTGGAGGGCGCTTTGTACGGCTTGATCATCTGGGATATTGCCGGGAATTGCAATGATCTGGTTGTGTTTCATTCGCTCGTACCAGGGCGAGTATATTCCAACCTCGAAGGTTGCTGATCGGGCGGGGTCAGGCGGAAGCCCGGCTCGTGTCCAACGAAAATCAGCCTGGACAACCGAGTTGTTTTCATGGAACCGGTAAACAAAAGCTGTATCAGCGCGAAGAACTTCGCCGCTGTCCCTGAGCGAGTCGTCGGTTACTGCATCGATGTCCGAGTACGCGATGAAGCGAGTCGAAATATTGGTGAGGGTGCGCTCTAGTTCAAGGATGTGGGCTTTGGTGCGCTCGTTACGTTTGCGTTCGCTGATGTCACGTACGGTCACAACAGCACGTTCCTGATCGGCGCGGACAAAGTGGGCTTCATAGGTCAGCGGTTTGGGGTACTTGGGTATGGTGAGTTCGTACTCGAACCGCTGCGGTTCGCCGGTTGTGAAGGCCTGTTCAAGGTGCTGGGTCGCTTTGTTGTGGATGGTTGGCGGGAATATTTCGGCCAACGATTTTCCCAGAAACTGTTCTGGTGGCGCAAATAGCTCTTCAACGGGGACGGGCTTGTAATCCAAGAAGATGCCGTTGCGATCCAGAATAAACATTAAGTCGGGCATGGCTTCTACTAACGCACGGTGCTTGCTTTCGCTTTGAGCCAAGGCCTGTTCGGACTCCAGGCGGACGATTACCGCGCCGACCAAGGGAGCCAGTGTTTCCAGAATCGTTTTTGATTCTTGGGGGAGATCCATTAATGATTGAGAGAAGGCTACGAGTTGGGCCAGTGGTAGACCGTGGTAAATTACAGGCAGAATGGCTGCGGAAACAATTCCCTCTTCTTCCAACACCTGGAGGACAGGTGGGGTGTGAGTTTGTATTTGTTCTTTTGATGCATACGAAGGTGAAGAAGATAGGAATGCCTGGGTGTGATGGTCGCTATTCCCTGGAAAATTCTCAAAATAGGATAGGTTATTTTTTGATAACCCGTTGTATGCCAGCAGCGAAAATCCGCCTGTCGAGTCGGTGATACGGTAGATGCAACCGCCGGTGATGCCGTCGATGCGGACGAGTGTTTGCAGAATGAGATTCAATGCGTGGCTCAGGTCGGTGGTGGAGCTAAGCTCAGCCAGCAAATCTCTCTGGAGGCGCATGAGTTTTTCGGCGCGTTCGCGTTCCTGGATGCGAAGCTGGGCTTCTTCATACAGGCGGGCGTTCTCGTAGGCAACCGCAAGCTGGCGGGTTACGGCTTCCATCGTTCGGACATCAAGATCATCGAAGGCGTTGACGGTGGGGCTTTGAAGGTCTAAGACGCCAACCAGTTCGTCGCCGATTAAAATGGGCAGGCACAACTCGGCTTTGGTGGGAATGCGCTCGGGGAACTGATTGATATATCTGGGTTCGAGGAGCACGTCATTGGCGAGAATTATTTGCCGACTGGCGCATACAGAGCCGATTAGGCCTTCGCCAATTTTCATCTTATGGTGCGGGGGAAATACACGCTCTAGAGAACCGGCTAAAGCCGTCAATTTCACCTGCTCATTATTCCCATCGACTAGATAGATGGCGACATGAAAAAATCCAAAGCTCTTTTGGATGAGGCGGACAGAGCTGGCAAGCATTTTGTCGAGTTCGAGCGATGAGACTATTTTTGCGCCAATTGCATTCAGCAAATTGAGCTGGGCGGCACGGCGTTGAAGGGCTTTCTCGTAATCAAAAGAAAGGCCAATTTCGGAGATGATGCCACAAATCCCTATGATTGTTCCGTCTTGATAGACGGGTTGGGAATACGTTCTGACTGGATGAAAGCCCCCCTGGCTGTCGCGGTGCTTGAATTGGAAGGTTTGTGGTTCTCCCAGCAACACGCGGTCAAAGGTCTTTTTTGCAGACGATTGATCCTCGGGGTGAATGAAATCAAAAAAAGGTTTACCCAGAACATCTGTGGGATTAAGTCCAAATCGAGTAATGGCCTGGTTGATAAAAGTAATTTCCCCATCTGGGCGAGAAAAATAGACCACGTCCGAAAGAACGCTAATGAGAGGCTCCGTCAAATCGGCAATATAGCGAAGTAAATCTAGTTCGTTCGAACTAATACTGATCGCCATTTGATCTGTTTTTTCCTCTCTATTTTTATCTCTGCGGGAAAAATATACCAAGCCGTCCCCCTATTGTGATACGTTCGATGGTCAAAATTAATAGCAATGCCTGTCAGATAGGTATTGCCAATTATACAGAATAACCCAATAAAAATGATAGGAAGATTGTTAACAAGTGCCGTCAAAAGGCTGGGCAGGCCGAACCAGTGCAGATCCGGCCTGCCTAGCTGCTTCTGCCTGCGCCTAATTGTTCGTGGTGGGCGTGGGGCGACCGACCGAGAAATATCTGAAGCCTAGTGAGCGCATCCGATCGGGGTCCCACAGGTTGCGGGCGTCCATGATGACCGGCTGGCGCATTAGAGCGCGCACGCGTTCAAAGTCGAGTTGTTTGAATTCGTTCCACTCAGTTGCCAAGATGAGCGCATCCGCGCCTTCGGCGGCTTGATAGGGCGTGTCAAACAAGCGGACGCGTGGAAGGGTTTCCCGAGCAGCATCCATCGCTTGGGGGTCGTAGGCCTGAATGACGGCGCCTTCGTTCTCCAGGAGATGGATGATTTCGAGGGCTGGAGCTTCGCGGATGTCATCAGTGTTGGGTTTGAAGGATAGGCCCATGACAGCAATCACTTTTTGGTCGAGGCTGCCCAAAGCGCGGCGGAGCTTGAGCACTGCGCGTCGGCGTTGGTTGCGGTTGATCTCCATGACCGCTTGAAGGAGCTGCGGCTGGGTTCCATGAAGCACGGCCATGTGAGCCAGCGCTTTAACATCTTTTGGAAAGCAACTGCCACCCCAACCCAGGCCGGCATCGAGGAAGGCAGGGCCGATGCGCTTGTCGAGGCCCATGCCGCGAGAGACTTCGCGAACATCGGCGCCAAGTTCTTCGCAGATGTTGGCAATTTCGTTGATGAAGGAAATGCGCGTGGCCAGGAAGGCGTTGGAGGCGTATTTTATCATCTCGGCGGTGCGCAGGTCGGTGATCATGACCGGGCCGCGTAGTGAAAGATAAATTTGAGCCACTTTTTGAGCAGCTTGTATGTTGAGTGAACCCAGGACGACCCGGTCGGGATACATAAAGTCGTTGATGGCAGAGCCTTCGCGGAGGAATTCTGGGTTGGAGACCACACTGAATTCCAGGGGGCGTCCAGCCCGGCGGCGGGTGATGATGTCGGCGACCCAATCTCCGGTTCCGACGGGCACGGTGGATTTATTGACCACAATGATGGGGTGATCGACCAGGTCGGCGATGGATTCGGCGGCAGAGCGGACGAATTGCAGGTCGGCTTCGCCATCCACGCCGGAAGGGGTGCCGACGGCAATGAAGGCAAACTCGGCATCTTGCAATGCGGAGGGGTAATCAGTGGTGAAGACCAGGCGGCCTGCTTTTACATTTTGGGTGACGACCTCCTCGAGGCCCGGCTCATAGATAGGCATGATACCCTCGAGCAGCTTGTTGATCCGGTTGGGGTCGACATCGAGGCAGACCACGGAGTTGCCCAGGTCGGCGAAACATGCGCCGGTTACCAAACCGACATATCCTGTTCCAATGACACAAATTTTGCTCATAATGTGGAATTCTCCTGTCGAGATTATAACGGATTTGCATCTGCTCAGAGGTTGATAATCGCGTAGTCTTTGTGCGTTGTCGGGGTAGGAGCCGGATTAAGGAGTGGCGTCGGGAATGGTATAAATTTGGATGCCGTCTGTCGAGAAGACCAATGGGTACCGTTGGGAAAGCTGGGCGAGAGAACGTTCGGCGTTGCAGGCGGATTCGGCTTGCGCGCACAGGTTTTGAAGGTAGGACATCTCTGATGACCCGATGATGATGTATTGCACACTCCAACGCTGGAGCAAAGCATCTGCTTCATCCGAGCCAAAATCTCTGAAGATGCGAGCGATATCGTCTTCTCGGCGGGCTTGCTCGTCGTAGCTGCCGCGCCATTGGGCTTCGTGATAAGACCAGCCCAGCAGGGTGGGCCTGCCGGTGAATGCGCTGATGCGGCCTTCAAAATTGTAAGATTGCCCAGGGGCTTCCAGAATGACAGCGTTGGGGGATGTGTTCTCACGGAGCCAGTCGATGGCGGCGAAGTCGTCGGGAAAGGTATTGCGGAGGAGAGCGGACCCATCCAGAACGGGTGGGAGTGAAAATCCACCTGTACGCGAGTGGATGGCGAGGAGAGGGTAAACCAGGGAGCATAAAACCAACAGGGCTGTGGTGAAATAAAATGCAATTCGGAGGAACCTGGAGGCGAACTCACTAGCATGCTCGGATAACCAGGAAAGGGCGAAAGCGGAGGCCAGGGCCAGGCATACCCAGCCCTGGAAATAGAACTTAAAAACCGTGTTCATGCGCACGCCGAAATTATCGCGAAGGTAGAGGAATTCGACCACAAAGGTGAGGACTAATCCAAATACGACGAGGAGGCGGGTGAAGGTAAGGCCTGGTTCTGGCGGCTGGGGAGGTTGATCTTCGGGGGGGGCTTGGCGAGTAATCGCAGTCCACATCCCAGTAGCGGCTAAGGTCAATAGTGCGGTGAGCAGCAAGAAGAGCCAGGGACTGGCAAGGCGGGAGGCAGTGATGCTGAGGAGGACTTGCCACCAGGGTAAGCCGCCCAGCCAGCCTTCTGCTTGTAGAAACAGCGAGCCGCCTCGGGCTTTGTCGATGGCCAGGATGAGGCCGGTGAAAGCCAATAAGAGGAGGTAGCCAAGCGTTAGCAGAGTGCTGAGGCGCAGCCAAGCGCCTAACAACCCACGCAGGGAAATGGTGGCGCTTTTGGCGCGCAAGGAGAGTAACAGAAATGCGCCTAGGATGAAAATGAACGGCCCGAATATGATCAGGTACTGCGGCAGGCGAGTGGGGGGGAAGATGTAAGGGAGAATGCCGCCGGCTTGGGAGGAAAAGCTGATGAAGAACAAGCCGTAAGCCAGGATTGTCACGGCGATAAATATCAGGGCCAACCTGATGGTTTTGATGAGGTCTTGCTTTTGCGCCTGCCCGCGACGAGCGATAGCGCCTGCGAGCCAGGCCAGCAAAGCGAGGAGCAGATAAATGGGGTAGTCCCAGGTGTTGAGGAAGACCAGGCTGCCCAAGGAAATGGCAGTGAGGAGAAGTTCGCCAAAGGAGAGTTGTTCTCCGCGCAGGGCTACCAGGTGCAGGTTGAACGCGAGGGCGATGGCCATGAGCACGAAGGGCAAAGCCAGGACATGCGGGTGGTTGTCGCCGAGCAAGAAGCTGAAGAATGGAAATTCGGTGATGGGATTGGCGCCGATGGGTTGGCCGAACAGATCCAGGTCGTTGAGAATGCGAGAGGAACGCCACCACCACAGATCGCCGGCGGGGAAGAACGAACCGGTGGCCTGGGCGGAATCTAGATCGGGAACTGCCAGCCAGCGGACGAAAGCCGCAGGCAACCAACCGCGTGCCTGAAGCGCTTCGATGAGCCCGAGTAGATTGCCTGATACGGTGGTGAACAGCCCGCCGAGGAGGCCACCCAGGGCGGCTTTGGCGAAGCGCGGTGGAGAGTTTTGGCGGGAGGCGATCAGGTTATAGACCACCCCAAACGCACCTATGAAGGTGAGGGCAAAGAGGGTTGCGTCATAGAGGTCAAAAGCCACCTCGGGGGCCAGCCCAGAGAGACGCGTGAGCAGCGACATCATCACATAGCCAAAGTAATAATAGGAGATGCCGTACCCTGACAGCCAGGGATCGGCGGGAGGAAAAGAGGGGCTGTTAAGGATTCCGGTGAGGAAAGCCATTTCCATGAACTTTTCGCCACCGGCGGGGTTGATGCGGAAGTACACAGTGGAAGCCCTTACGAGACTCCAGGTCAGAAATGCCAAGAAGAAGAGCGCTTCGATCGTTGTGATGATTTTCTTTTGCTCGCAAAGTCGCAGGAGAAACGCGCGAACCCCCCCCATCTGGCGTAAGGCGAGAAACGAGATGAACAGCACGATGCTGAATGCCGCGGCGATACCAGCCCAGTTGTTTGGGATGATGCGCAAGGAAGCGCCCAACCAGAGAACATAAGCTGCCAACAGCAGGCCGAATGGGCGGGCAAGGGTGTAGCCTTGATCGGGTAGACGACGAAAGATGACCATGGTGGCAGGCAGCGCAGCCAGCCCGATCAGCGTGATTATGGCCCACCAAAGGAGAATTGTTCCGATCATTGTGCCCGGAGAATTTCGATTTTCTTGCCCGTGAGGGTCACATAAGCGCCCATTGCCTGGACGGTGAGGCAGGAATGGGCGGGGAGGATGAAGACAAGGTCGCCGGCGCGCAGCCTGGCGAGAGCGGGCGGGGGAACATGGAGAATGCCGTGTTCCTGTGACAGGCGGGCAACGTAGGCGCCTTCGAGCGGTTGCCCCCAACCATCGCCGCGGGGCAGGCAGACTAACCCATACTGCCGGATTCCATCCACTTCGGTGTAGTCTTTTGAGAGGTGGATGGCGCCGCCATAAACGACCACTTCGCTACGCTCGGGGTGAAGCGCGACGGCCGGGCAAGCCAGGGCTACAGCGATTTGATCCCACGTGCAGGAGCTGGTTCTTAACTGTTGGGTGTCATAGAAAATGAAATTGCCGGGGCGAATCTCGTTGGCGGGAGAAAAGTCGGTGAGGAATGAGCAGCCGGGGGTGTCGCCCACCGATAAGAGGAGTGGCGGGGCGCCTGACGCGGTGAGTGACTGGCGCAATGCTGCCAGGCGGGCAGTGGAAAGCTGGTGAGTTTCGGCAGCTTGGGCGGGCGATGACGCGCTGTAAGTAGCGCCGGCATGGGTAAGAAGTCCCTGCAAGCGAAGTGCAGGGCTGGCCAGGGTGGCGGTTATGACCGCCTGAATAGTTGGAACGTCTTGCCAGGAAAGCCCGGTGCGGCCGGTACCGGTATCGATCTTGAGCCAGATATCTAGCGGATGGGAGAGACGCGCCGCAAGCGCATTCACCGTCTCGACAGACTCAACCAGGAGACCCAGGCGCACACGGGCAGCCAGTGTGTCCAGGGCGGTAATCTGACGCAGGTTGACCGGGAAGGCCAGGAGAATATCGGTCCAGCCGCCCGAGGCAAAGTATTCGGCCATATCCACCGAAGAAACGGTGATGGTTGTGACGCCCTCTGCGTGGAACCACTCGCCGATCTCCAGGGATTGGTGGGTTTTGAAATGGGGGCGGAAAGACACGTTGGCAGACCGAGCCCGGCTCGCCATGAGGTGCAGGTTGTGGCGAGCAACGGGTTCGTTGAGTAGAAGTGTGGGCTTAAGGATGGTATCAAAGATGGGCATGACCTTGATTATAGCCCCGGATCGAATGAAGCGTGAATGGAGGGATGGACGGATGAGTGCCTGGGTTGTGAGCAAACAGGCTGTGGAGTACAATGACTCAAGAATAGCAATGAAAGGAAACAATGATGATAGCCAATGAGGAAATCATTATCAGGTTGCTGGCGGCGGCGGTGCTCGGTGGATTGGTGGGGTATGAGCGTGAGCGAAACAACCAGCCGGCAGGGTTGCGTACGCATATTATCCTGGTGGTAGGCGCGGCGTTGGCGATGGTTTTATCGGTCAACCTGGCGATAGCGTTCCGAGCCATCGCTCCAAACGGAGACCCGGCTCGGCTGGCGGCGCAAGTCATTTCAGGCATTGGTTTTCTGGGGGTGGGGGCTATTATTCGATATGGTCCGAATGTGAAAGGTTTGACGACAGCGACCTCCATGTGGAGTATGGCAATTGTGGGGCTGGCAGTAGGGTTGGGGTATTACCTGGCGGCGGCTTTCACGACAGGCCTCCTGATGGTTACGCTCATTGCGATCAATTTTGTAGAAAAGCGATTCATCCGTCACCTTGTCCTTTCTCAGATCATCATTACGACCGTGGATAAACGGGAAATGTTGAATAAAATCCGGGAAATCATTGAGCGGCATGCAGTTTTGCAACCCGCTTTGAGCATTCGCAAGGATTTGCATAATAAGCGGTCGAAGATTGCTCTACAATTTCGATTGCGCGACGGACACACTGTGGACGGGTTGATAGAGGAATTGACCGGGTTGGATGGGATTCGGTCGATCAATCTGGAATGAGGCCACTGGAGCCTAGAGGTCTTATTGCTAAATAACTCGCCAACTTGGTGAGAGAACCAATTAGTTGGGTTTGATCCTGGTGGGAATAGGGGATGAAAAATTTTGCTTGACATAATAGAAAATATGATCTATTATGGATGTGTAACTACTTTGGCAATGTCACTTTAAAACTTCGAGCTCTTGGCCCCACCCCCACCCCCACCCCTCCCCGCTGGCAAAAAACTCGCAAAATTTTGTCTCAGGGGCGGGGCTCTCGTCAGAGCGCCGAAACGGCGGGGGAGAAGATTTCGCAAAAGTGAGGGGCTTTCAGCCCCTCACTTTTGCAGAATTCTTTCCCTCCCCCGGCAAAACGCTTAAGTGATTGAACATCTTGGTTGCCGGGGGAGGGTAGGGTGGGGGCAACACCCGAGTTTAGAGGCCATGGCGTTTGAAAGTGGCATTGTCAAACTACTCAAACCAATGGTGAAAAGTCCAATTGTGGAGAGTAGATACATGGGTATAAAGCAATACCAGGGAGCGGGATCGATGGACACTTTTGAAAAGCTAGCTTTGATCAAGCATGAAATGGATGTGGAAGTCGACGATTCGATTCCTGGGTTACCGGCAGGGAAGAAGGAATCTTTCAGCGGAAAGGACTGCGAAGACCCGAGTGAAGGGTTGCCGATTAGCATGGTTTGTTTACCAAACGGTAAACGGATGCCGGTGCTGAAATCTCTGTTGACCTCGGCTTGCGAGCGGAACTGTAACTACTGCGCTTTTCGGGCGGGGCGGGACTTTCGACGGGTTACCTTTCAGCCGGAAGAATTGGCCCAGGCTGTTGACCGTCTGACCAAGAAGAAGGTGGTGGATGGCGTATTCCTCAGTTCGGGCGTTGCCGCAGGCGGAGTGCGGACTGAGGACCGGCTGATTGCCACCATTGAATATTTGCGACGTAAACTTAACTACCAGGGCTATGTACATTTGAAGCTAATGCCGGGAGTGGAATTCTCTCAGGTGGAGCGAGCCATGCAACTGGCGGACCGGGTGTCGGTGAATCTGGAGGGCCCGAACACAAACCGTTTACATGCCATGGCTCCTCAGAAGGTGTTCATTGAAGAGCTTCTGCAACCGCTCCGTTGGGTGGAGCAGATCCGGCGTGAACGGCCAGGACACGAGGGATGGAAGGGGCGCTGGCCTTCGACCACCACGCAGTTTGTGGTGGGGGCGGTGGGAGAGAGTGACTTGGAACTATTGCAGACTTTGGCCTGGTTGAACCAGAACGTGCGCCTGGCAAGGGGCTATTTTTCGGGATTTTCGCCAACACCGGATACCCCTTTTGAAGATCGGACTGCCTGTAATCCCTGGCGGGAACACCGGTTGTATCAAGCGTCGTTCCTTTTGCGGGATTATGGCTTTGACCTGGAGGAACTGCCCTTCGCCGGAGAGGGGAATTTGCCGATTGATGTCGATCCGAAGATGGCTTGGGCAAAGGCCAACTTGAGCGAGATGCCGCTGGAGGTTAACAAGGCTGACCGGCGGGACTTGCTGCGAATCCCAGGCGTGGGGCCGGTTGGCGCGAAAGCGATCATGGATGCCCGGCGAAAGAATAATTTGCGTTCGGTAGAAGACTTGAAGAACCTGGGCGTACCCATTGGGCGGGCTGCACCTTTCATCCTGTTGGACGGGCAGCGACCTGCGGTACAATTGGGATTGTGGAACTAGAACCGCTTTCTTTTCGGTTTATTTCTGAAGCCATCGAGGTTGATTTCGACCTGCCACCGTTGTTGGAGAAAGACCCGCCTTGCCCAAACGGGTTTACCTGGGCAGGGGAGCATTTTCGGGTAATCGAATTGTTGGCAGAGTGGCGCGACTTTCGACGTCGGGGAAAAATGGAGCGCAACATGCAGCCAGAACACGCGGCGCGAGCAAGGCTGCGTGGCTCGTGGGGCGTGGGTAGGTATTATTTTCGTGTGCGGGTAGAGTGTGGACGGATTTTTGAGGTGTATTACGACCGCTCTCCGGGGAATGCTGGTGATCGAAAAGGGCACTGGGTTTTATATGGCGAACGCAAGGGTGGTTAGCCCTCTATTGAGTAGGGGTTTGTTTCCGGCCTCGGATATCCGGGGCCGGTTGATTTAAATAATCCTTGGTAATTATTAATAAAATTAAACTCCCTATTGACAAAATTAAAATTATTGCTATAATATGCTTTAGAAAATCAATGCGTTGTCAACTTCCTTTGGGCTAAGTTGGTGGAAAGCCATTGGAATTGACGGAAAAGACGAGAGGGAAGGGAGAAAAGTAATGAATCCATTATTGACGAAATGCCCGGTTTGTGGGGGCGACTTGACGGTGACGCGCCTGCATTGCCCATCTTGTGCCACTTCGATCGAGGGTAGCTTCCAGCCTTCGGTTGGATCGACGCAGGGGGCATTCACGCCTGAGCAGCTCAAATGGTTGCTGCCGTTTTCCCGGCTGACGACCGAGCAGCTGCAATTTCTGCTGACCTTTGTGCGCTGCGAAGGTCGGTTTAACCGGATGGAAGAAGAATTGAGCCTGTCATATCCAACATTGCGCAACCGCATGAACGATATTCTGCGGGCGATGGGCTACGAGCCGGCTCGCGAAGAAGCGCAGCCTGCTGCTCCAGTTTTGCCTGGCCCTGCTGAGCGCAAACGGATCCTGGAAGATTTGGAAAAGGGCTTGATTGATATGACTGAAGCCAAGCGGCGCCTGAAGGGCGTGCGCGAGGAAGCAAAGGCCGAGTAGGCACGTCGATTCGTTTGGATATGAATTAGGCGATCAAGGAGTTACCAATGGCTACGATGGAAGAACGGATGAAAATCTTGCAGATGGTGCAAGAGGGTAAAATAACAGCAGAAGACGCGGCAGGCCTTTTGGAGGCGTTGGAAGAGGGGGGCGATGAAGGCCGCGTGGCAGGTATCGTGATGAATGAGATGAGCACGACGCAAGGGCGTAAACCGCGCTGGTTGCGTGTGCGGGTGACGGACACCAACACCGGGAAACCGCGGGTGAATGTGCGCCTGCCGATGAGCCTGGTCAACGTTGGGTTGAAGATGGGCAGCCGCTTTGCCCCAGAAGTGGAAGGCCTGGATATGGATATGTTATCCGAGGCGATTGCTTCTGGTGAAGTAGGGCAAATTGTGGATGTGGTGGACGAGCAAGACGGTGAACACGTTGAGGTTTTCCTGGAATAGGACATGTAAGCATGATGATAGAACCGCGGAGAAGAAATCTCCGCGGTTTTTTGTATTCGCGAGCCGAAACTTGCTTGCCAACCGCTTGAGACTCTGCTAGACTTCACTTAACGTTACTGCTCGGCCAGAGGTGGAAGAGGCCTGAATTTGAGGTGTATGCGGGGTGCGAAGCACCCCGCATACACCTCAAATTCAGGAACTTTCTCCATCACCTGACATTATTTCGGAAGGACACGCCCCATGACATCCAAAAAAGCTGCCATTCTGAGCGTTATTTTGGTGTGGGTGTTGGTTTCGCTGGCTTGTGGTTTACCTACCTCAGCGGAGCCTACCGCAACGGAAAAAGCGCCGCTTGTTCAGCCCGACCCTGGGGCTGATGAACCCACGGCAACTGCCCAGGCCTCGCCTCAAGCAGACTCTGAACCTTCTCCCGAAGCGGACCCGGTGGAACCAACCGCGCCTAGCGGGGCAAAAGTAAACTACCAAGGGGTGAGCTTCACCTACGATTTATCCCTGGCGCAAAGTGTTTCAGCCAAGATTGTTCCAGCGGAGCGGGGTGAGCCTGGTTATGGGGGGTGGATCGGGCCGGCGCCAGAGTATTACCAATTCGATTTCGAGCGTTATCAACTTGTGGATACTTTTCACCGGCCGCAGGTGTTGATTTACCCAATCCAGGAGTTCGCAGCGGTGAATGAGATGGCCGGAGACCAGTTGGATGAGTTAGAAAATTACCTGAACCAACCTGGCGCGACTCACAAGTATCTACCGTTCTTGCCCATGTGGAATGCGGGCCAGGTGTTTTATGCGCGCCCGACGATCGTGAACTTCATGAATGGGGAGGGCGTCTTGTATTTGACCTGTTTTGCCCAGGCGATCTTGCCGGTGGATGGTGATTGCCTTTTCTATACCTATCAGGGTTTAACTTACGACAAGCAGTACTACGTTTCGGCTATTTTCCAGGTTGATCATGCAGGGCTTTTATCCGCTGAAAATACCAATCTATACAAGGAAGCTGAAAACTCGATGGACGCGAGCGCGTATGAGACCTACCTTTCAACGGTTCGCGAGCAACTGAATAATTGGCCTGCCGAAGAATTTACCCCGTCCTTGAGCAAGCTGGAAGTGCTGGTGAATAGCCTTTCGGTGCAGCCCACCGTGGATTTGAAAGCACCGGAAATGTCGGCTGCGGTGGATTGCCCTTTGGCGATGGATGGGCGACTTGAGGTTGGGAAAGGGGCGCGGGTGACCTTTACGGATGGTAAGTCCCTGCGAGTACGCAGCGAGGCAGGGAAAAGCGCCACGGTGTTGGGGCAGATGCCGGAAGGAACAGAGATGACCGTCAATGATGGGCCGGTCTGCGTGGGAGAAGGCTTGTGGTGGAAGATCACCAGCGCGGATGGAAAGCTAAGTGGATGGGTGTTGGAGGGCGAAGACGGCGATTACTACCTGGAGCCGTGGGAGTAGGCAGAACTCAGCTTCCGGTTGTGGCAGTGAAGGTATTGATTACCGCGAATAATCCACCGCACATCAGGCATAGGGTGATGACCAGGAAGATGATGCCCAGGATGAGAGTAACAGTGTTGGCGGGAGCGGCGCGCTCCAGAACGGCATCGGCGGGATTGGCCGGATCGTAATAAACGGTCACGGATGACCCCGCGGGATAACGCGAGGCAATGGCTTGCGCTTTGCTATGCGGACCTGTGTTCCTGGCGCCAATGTGAATGTTTTTGCCCTGGTAAGCTTGGCCCATTACCTGGTACGAATAGTTGACCTGCGCGTAGTAGGTGGAAGGACGGTCGTCGTCGCTACTGCGGGATTCGCGGACGGTGGACTCGAGGATGGTTCCGGGGGTAGTTGACCAGGTGAGCGAGGCGGCGGCTTTTTTCTTGTTCTTGAAGTAGGACAAAATCAAAAATACGCTTCCGGCAGCAAAGGCCAGCAAGAAGATGCCGCCGCAGATTGTGCCTACGATTCGCAGTAAATCTTCGGGGTTGGCAGACATGATACCCTCCTGCAGCAAGGATCAGTCGAGGATGGCGGCAGGATCGGCGGAGGAGAAGAAGCGGCGGTAGGCTGCCGTTTCTTCCAGTATAGACCTTAATTGGGCTAGAGGAACAGCGGAATCACCGGCAGATTGGCCTAAGCCGTATTCGAGGATTATGCGGTCATCCTGGATTTCGATTATGTTGACCATTCTCCGGGCGTGCAACCATTCCAGGCCTGCTTGCACAGCCGTGACACGTTGCGCGGTGGCGCCAGCCAGGCGGGAAAGGCTGGTTTCGGCGCGGGGGGCGTCGACCCGGTTGAGCTCGTACTTTACCAACCCTACCAGGCGCTTGATGAATTCCTCGGGGGTGGCGGAGGCAGGGTCGACGCCAAATAGAATGACCTGCTGGGGGTTGACCTGCGAAAGGACGAGGTGAAGTTCTTCGGGACCGGGCGGTGTGGTCCAGATGGCGAGCGAGGGAGCGGGCTCCAGGTGGAAGCGATCCAGGGCGTTGAGGGTGGAACGAGATTCGCTTTCGGCCCAGACCAGCAGCGGCCCGGCATCGCGAAGCGCGTCGAGCAAGGGGCGGGGGTGGGCTTGCCCGCGGTGATCGATAACCGAGCGGGAAGGGCCGGAGAGCTCAACGGCAGTTTCGACCAACGGGCGGTGATCGATCCATTCGACTTGCACCTCGCGTTGTCCGCGGAAATTGCTGGCACGCAGCACGCAGGCAAGATCGAACCTGGATTCAGGAACGGGCCAGGCTGCGCCGCCCCACCAGACCACTTTTTGCAAGTTCCCGGCCTGATCTTGCACTGTCAGCGAACGATGAGCCTGATCGCGACCAATCACCGTCTGTTTGACCAGGGTGAGCTCTTTGATGGAAAGCACGAGGGCCGGATTGCCCGCACCGAAGGGAGCCAGACGCTCGAGATCGGCCACAAGGTCGAGGGTAATTTCCTCGAGACGGATGGAGCCATCAATCTCTAGGCGGGGCTCGCGGGCCAGGCCGGTAGATTGGATGAGTTTATTGACTTGCCGGGAGAGCCCCCGGCGGAAAGCGGGTAGGTTCTCGGGGTCGAGGGAAAGCCCGGCTGCCATGGGGTGACCGCCGAAGCCAGCCAGCAGTGACTTTTGGGATGCGATGGCGGTGGTGATATCGATGCCCTCTACGGAGCGAGCCGAGCCACGCGCCAATTGGCCGGGGGGCGTGCAGAGCAGGATGACCGGGCGCTGGTAGCGCTCGACCAGATGGCTGGCGACGATGCCGACCACCCCGGCGGGCCATTCGGGGTGCGAAAGTACCAGGACGGGTGAATCGAGCAGGGAGTGATCGTGCTCGATTTGTTTCTGAGCGGCGCCCAGGATTTGGCTGGTGAGTAACTGTCGGCGGGCGTTGAGCCCTTCCAGGTGAACGGCCAGCACACGGGCGCGGCCTGGGTCGCCAGTCGTGAACAACTCCACGGCGGGGTTGGCATCATCCAGGCGGCCCAGGGCGTTGAGACGTGGCCCGAGGAGGAAACCAATGTGCTCCTCGCTCAACCAGGTGGGGTCCAGTTCGGCCAGTTCGTAGATGGCTTTTAGACCGGCGCGCTGGGTGCTGCGCAGAGCAGCCAGGCCGCGCTGGAGCAGATAGCGGGAGTCGCCGGTTTGAAGGGCCACATCGGCGACGATGCCGAGGGCGACGAGGTCCAAAAGTTGATCGGCTTCGGCGGTGGGATTAAAGCGGCGGAAGAGCGCTTCGGCCAGCTTGTAAGCGACTCCCACGCCGGGCAAGGGTCCCAGGGGGTGGTTTGGGGGCAAGCGACGGGGATTGACGCAGGCCAGGGCCGGAGGAAGGGTGTCGGCGAGGGTGTGGTGGTCGGTGACGATGACTTCGAGACCTCTGGAATTCGCGTAGTCAATGGATTCGTGGGCGGTGATGCCCGTGTCGCAGGTGAGCAGCAATTTGGCGCCGGCGGCAATAATGGGCTCGAGGTTGGGGATGTTGATGCCGTGGGATTCGCGGGCACGCACGGGGATGTGGTAACCAGGGTCTGCGCCAAGCAAGCGCAGGGTTTGGACCAACAGTGATGTAGAGGTTTGCCCGTCCACGTCAAAGTCGCCCCATACCCAGATGGATTCACCCTGACGGATGGCATGCTCGAGACGGTCAGCGGCGAGGGACAGGTCGGGGAGATCTTCGGGGGGAGCGGGTGAGTAGGCGTTGGGATCGATAAAGGCACGGGCGGCTTCGGGGGTGGTGATGCCGCGACGGAAAAGGGTTTGGGCGACCAAGGGATGCCCGCCGACAAATTCAGCGAGGGCGGCGGGCACTTCGGGGTGGGGCAATTCGATCCACGCGCTCATTCTTAGAAGCTGATCTCGGCGATCTGGTCGAAGTCGATGGTGATTTCGCCCTCGGGCTCGAACTCTTCGTCACTTTCGGTGAGGGAGCCGGCGGCAGCCCCACGGGCGCAGTAGGAGCGGTACACGCAGTACTGGCAGGCACGCTCCTCGATGGTCATGTCAAACTGGTTCGACGAGAGAGAGTCAATCTCATGCACCAGGCCTAGAAGATCACGCTCGTCTTTTTCGTATTGTTCAGGCGTGTACAAGATTTTCTCAGGTTGACCCGGATGGGCAGCAAACCAGTAGATCATTTCGACCTGTTGGGGGAGAAGCGAGAGGCCAGACCGGAGCCCCGCGGCAGCTTTTACGGCCAGGTAGGGGTAGACACGGGTCTGACTGCGTTTTTCTAGCCAGGCGCGGCGGGGGCGCTTGAGTCCGGTCTTCCAGTCGTAAATCACAAGTTTAGGACCGGGAGACAAGACCAGCAGGTCGTATTTGGCGACCAGGCGATGGCGACCTAATGGAGCGCTGAGCAGGGTTTCGACATAACGCTGTTCGCCCTGCAATTCGGGTAAAAGGCGGGTGAAATTCTGCCACCATTGGGCAAGGTGTTCGTCCGAGTCGGCAGCAGCGACAGCGTCTAAACGGTCGAGGGGCACGCCCAGGAGGGCCTGCTGGGCCAGGCGGTGGAAACGCTCGCCGCGGCGAATTTGACGCTCGTGCTCGCGGACGGGTTCAGCCTGGGGGGCGGGCCAGGCAGCCTGGAGCAGGTAGCGCAGTTGGAAGCGGCGGCGGCATTCCTGATAGTCCTGCAAGGCGGCTTGAGAGAAGGCGAAAGCCTGTTTGGGGTCGAGGGTATCCAGGCGGCGTTTAGCGGTGTCCATGCAGGCTCTCCCAAAAATTAATCAGTTCGACAAAGGGTGTGGCGGGCACGGCCTGGCCTTGTTTTCCGCCGTTCCAGGTGACGACCAGTTCCTGGCGAGCACGGGTCACGCCGACATAGAGCAGGCGCAGGCGCTCGCGGGCGTAATCGATGCGGCTGCGTTGGGTGGCGTGGCCTTCCTCGTACCAATCTTCCGGATCACCGTGGACAACGACGCGGAGCTGATCAAGGGCTTCGGCTTCCAGGTTGAGGCGGTCGCGGATAAAGTATTTTTCTGAGATGAAAGTGTCGTATGGGGCGCCGGAGGGGAAGTCGTAGTTGTTGGCGGACATGAGATAGACGCGATCCCATTCGAGGCCTTTTGCTTTGTGGATGGTGGCAATGACAACTCGGCCTTTGTAGTCATCGGGATTAAAGTTCGTGTCATCGCTGCTGAAACCGAGGAACTTGCGCTTATTGGTGGCGATCTCCTCGATCTCGCCGATCAGGTCGGGGAGCAGCCAATCGGGGTGCTCGTGCGTGCGCTGGCGTAACGCGCCGGCCATTTTGTGGGCGACAGCCAGGTCGGCAGGTTCGGTGAACAGGTCTTGTGAGAGGGTGAGAAGGAGCTGGTCGATGGGCAGGAGGACGGCGGCCTGCCAGCGGCGGACGGATTCGCGGAAGGCGGCCAATTCGTGATAAGCCGGCTCGTCGGTGGTGTGCAGGCCAATCTTCTCAAGGTAGTCCTCGCCGGGGAGAGGGGCCAGGTAATCTTCGGTGCGCATCATACGATGAAGATGAGAGGCGGCCCGTTCGACGACTTTTTTGCTGTCATCTTCCACTTTGCCGCGCCAGGAGCGATACGCCCGGCTGAGCTTGTGCCCATTGAGCGGATCGGCCAGGGCGCGCAGCACGTTGGCAATGGCCCCGGCGGATTGGCGCGTGGCGGTGGTGGTTTTGAGCAGCGTATCGACCACATCCACGCCCAGTCGCTTGAGTTCTTCGGCCAGTTCGCTGCCGCGGGCGTTGCGTGGTACCAGAACGGCCACTGTGCGCTGTTGGTTCTCTTCCACTTCCAACCATCGTTTGACTGAAGCGGCGATGGTTTCAATTTCTTTAGCGGCTTCAAGCTTTTTTTCGTGAAGGTAGATGAGTTCGGGTCGATTGGGCGGGTTGGGTTGGGGATCGTCAGGCGCGGTGGGTTGGATGTAGGGGGGGATGAGCGCGCCTTGGAGTGCTTCAGGAGCCTGGGGGGTGTTGGACCAGGCGATGAGATGGTTGGCGAGGTCAATGATGCTGGCGGAAGAGCGGCCCGATTCGGGTAGGTCTTCGTCGCGAACGCCGGGCTGGCGGCGAAATTCCAACAGGTATTCGGGGTTGGCCGTGGTGAAGGTCTCGTATATGGCCTGGTTGGGATCGCCGACGCGCACCCAGTTGCCGCCCGGGCCAGCCAGCAAGTTGAGGATTTCTTCCTGCAGGTGGCTGGAGTCCTGGGCTTCATCCTCGAGGATGAAGGGCCACTGATTGCGCAAGCGCAGGACCAACTGCTCATCGGTTTTGAGGGCTTGCAAGGCCAGGCGGATCAAGTCGTCAAAATCAACGGCTCCACGATAATTGAGGGCGCGCTGATAGTCGGCGTAGAGAGCACAGCCCATTCCAGCCAAGGGCAGCGGTAATGGCAGTTCATCTAATCGTTGCCGAAGGTCATCGGCAGAGAGTTCTTGATCCTTCGCATACCGAATGGCTTGCAAGCCGATCGATTCGACGAGGTCGGGGATGCGATCCCGGCGCAGCTTTTGGGCGTCAACCTCGGTGAGATCCGGTTTGAGATAGCTTTCGATCAGGTCGGGGTTGGAGCGCAGGTAGGCCAGGGCGACATCGTGGAGGATGCGTGTGGCTTCAGACTCGTCGACGATTTGAAAGTCATTGGCCAGGCCAACGGCCTCGGGGCGCTCGCGGACAATATCGTGAGCCAGGCCATGCAGGGTGCGCACGCGGTAGCCAAAGTTGGGCATGAGCCGTGTCTGGCGGATGAGGCCGGAGATGCGCGCGGCGAAGTTATCGACAGCGGAGTTGACCAGGGTGACGATGAGCACTTCTTGCTCGGGGCCTAAAGCGCGGGAAGCCAGCAATCTGGCGGCTAACAGTGAGAGCGTGAAGGTTTTTCCGGCGCCGGGCACGGCGGAAATGCCCATGCGCCCGCCCGTAAAGGCGAGGATATTTTCCTGGCTTGGGCGTAGGCGGATCTCAGCCATTGGCTTGATCCTTTCCGGCGGCCAGCTGCACCTGGTAGAAGGCTTTGAGAAGCAGGCCGCGCTGCTCGTAACCGCCTTCGTTGAGGTCGCTTAGGCCGAGGTGGACGCCTACCCGGCAGCGACGGAGCAGGCCTAGAATCAGGCGGTACAAGACAGCCCGATTGGCTTCAAATTCGTCAGCGGCCGTCCAGATTCGGCCGGGGGTCCAGGCGCGGCTGAGAACATAGGGATGAGTGAGCGGTTGATAAAGACGCTCAAACCAGGCGTTGGAAGAGGCGTCCAGCCAGAATTGATGATCTACGGCGCGGTTGTTCATCAAGAACGTGTAGGCAGGGGCGATGAAAACCGCATCTGCGGCAGGGGGCTGCCAGTTGCCCATGTACTGGGCGGCGATGACTCCGTCTCGAACCATCTCGATATATTCCTGTCCCAGGGATTGCCCCATGGGTTCAGCGCGGGTTTCAATGGCCCAGCGGAATTTTTGGGCCGATTCGACCAGGTTAGCAGCAACCTGCCCGGCATCTAGGTCGCTGTGAAAGCCGAAACCGGGCTGAGAGAGTACTTCACCAAACAAGCGGCTGAAGAAGTAATCCAGCTCGGCCTCGGGGTCGGCAACGTAGGCTTCGATCCAACTGCGCAACATTTCATAGCGCTCGCCGATGGAGAAGGTGATGCGAGATTGGGCGTCGGGACGCAAGCGGCCAAAAGGCTCGAGCACCAGGCGGCCTTCACGCATACGGCAACAAATTTCTGTCAGCAAGTGTGCGCGAGTCAGGTCGAGACCGGCAATGGTTTGCAATAAGGCGTAGGTGATTTCGACTTTGGAGGGAGAGCGATTCCACTGTGGGTGAGCCAGTTCGGCCAGAGAGAGGAGGCAGCGCGCCGCGGGCTCGTCGCTGAGGGCACGCGAAGGGCGATGGGAACGGTAGGGAATACCGCGCTCATCCAGGCGGTTGGTAAGAGAAAAGCGCAACGCATCGGGCAGGACGGGGGCCAGGATGGCAATTTCACCAGGAGGGACACCTTCATCTATAAGCTGCGCGACCCGGTCGACAACCCAATCGAGCATTTGGGGGAAGAAGCGGATCGGCTCGGGGGGATAATCGAGGGCCTCCAGGCCATCGGGCAGACCGGGCGGCAGGGTTTGGACCTGGTCGAGGACTTGACCCAGGCGGGCTCCAAGGCCTTCGAGCGTGGGCGGGATGACCAGTGGCTCAGTGAAGGAGATTTCGTCGGTGCAAAGGTCGCGCAGTCCCAATCCAGAGGATGGGTCGGCGCCCAGATAGCTGCGATAACCGGCATCCTCGTCGTAGATCATCAATGCGGAATCGAATTCCGGCAGCCATTCGCTCAAGATGTCATGCGTGACGGGGGTGTCTTCTTCGAGGTTGTCTACGATCAGGTGACGGTAGGTGTTTTGCAGGTAAGCGCGGCAGAGGAGGGAAGGCCACAGACGTTCGCGGAACAGTTCCACCTGGAGGGAGAAATCGAGTAAGTTGTTTTCCAGGCAGTAGCGGCGAAATTCACTGGCGCAGGTTTGAACATCATCATAGACGCGCAAGTGGCTGGATTCGCCGCTCCAGGCGCTTTTAAGTCGTTCCCCAATTTCAGTGTGCGGGAAGCCTACAATGGCAGCTTTGTTGAGGTTGTCGAGAAGCTGGCTGTATAAACGGTTGCGGTCGATGCTGACCGATTCAAAGAAACCCTGGTCCAGGTAAGGGCGGACGAGGTGGGCCATGTAGTATTGTGCGGTTTCGAGGGTCAAGAAGGTGGGTGGAAGGACGGGGTGGGCAAATCCGGCGTCGTGGGCGATGAGGGGCCAAAACAGGTCAACCATCCGGCGGGCCAGGCCGCCCAGGGTGAGGATATCGACCTGTCCTCCTGCGGCGGCCCCAGGCGTGCGAAGGGCAGCCTGATAGGAGCTCGCGAGGGTGCGCTGAGGGACGAGGAGGAGGATGGAAGCGCCGGGGACACCCGAGGACAGCAGGTCGAGCAGGTGTTGGGTGGTGGCGGTGGTTTTGCCGCTGCCGGCTGGGCCGGTGACAAAAGCCCGACTGCCGGAGGGTAGATCGAGAATGGCGCGTTGAGGGCGGGTCCAGTTCATTGAGATGATTATAGCGTATGGAGCAACGTTACATCAAACCCAGAAAACGACTCTCTGGAAGTTGCCGTAATTACTCCAAGATTCGGATTTCTCCACACCAAGTCCCAATGAACCAGAGAAAACAAAACACCCTGACGCGGTGGTCAGGGTGTTTTGTTGTGTACTTAGGCGTTGGGTATCAGGCTAACAAAGTCAGCGCTTGCAGGGCGTAGCCCTCGAACCACTCAATGATCGCTTCGCTGTAAGTAGACACCAGAACTACAGATACTACGCAGCAGCAGCACAGCAGGAGCAGCACCACGATGGCAATGATCCAGCCCTTGGAGAGGCCTTTTTTGGCGGGCGGAGGTGCGGCAGGCGCGCTGAAGGACTGGCTGGGCGGCGGGGGCGGCGGCGCGAAATTCTGGGTTACCGGCGGAGGCGGCGTGAAGGATTGTTCGGGGACCGGAGGCGTCTGGAAGACGGGCTCGGCGGGCGTTTGGGGAACCTCGAAGACTGGCTCAGGAGCTTTGGGGGCTTCAAAGTCCGGCTCGGGGACCTGGGGAATATCAAATACAGGTTCGGGGACAGCTGGAACCTCGAACAGTTCTTTTGCCGGTTCAAGGTCAACGGGCTCAGGTTCGGGGATTACGGGTTCAACAGGACCGGGGGTGTATGGCTGTGCGCCAGACAATTGGGTGGGATTCTCTTCAGAGGCGTCTTGTTGTTGCGGTTGGTCGGTCATATAAGCTCCTTGTAGGTTATGAAATATAGTCGATGGACGGTGGGGGGGCTGCCTGGCTATGCGTTCGCCGCCAGATCACCCAGGCAATCACGGCGATGATGACGATTGCGATCAAAGCCGGGACAATAACAGAAATAATGGACACCAATGTCGAGGTGATATCTTCGGCTGCGGCGATTGCGATGTTGCCTGCGCCTCCTGTAGAAGCGGTAACAACAGGGCGGATTGCCAGAGATTTCACGGCATGCACTCCGCCAGCTATCAGAATCCCGGCGGCGATGGACAGGACGGGGCTGATTTCGGTGATAACGTTGGCGCTGGCGGCAAAGAGGATGGCTCCCGCAGCCGGGCGGACGAAGGTTTGGATGGCGTCGTTAATGTGATTGATGACCGGCGAACTGTCGGCCAGGAACTCGATTATCGAAAGCACGGCGAGCAAGCCGATGATCCACCAACTGGTCAAGGCGTCCCAAGGCTCGGACAGCTTGATCAAGTTGGTAAGACGACCCAGTAGAGCCACCACCAGGAGCGGGATGTATGCGTTTAATCCAGCGCTGGCAGATAACCCAAAGGCAGATAATATTCCTAACAAATCCATTCTTCCCTCTTTCCTAATTGATCAACGGAATCCCGGCCCAGGTCCCCATCAGCCAGTAACGTCCAGCATCAATCAGCGATATTTGCAGCATGGCAGTCAGGAATCCGGCGAGGGCCGGGACCCACAAATCTTTCAATCTATGATACCTGTTTTCTTGTTTTGTTACCAGTACCCAGAGTACGGTGTAAATAAGCGTTAAAATGATCGGGACGGCTAACCCGCTCAGAGCAGCCAGGGGGTAGAGGATGAGCGCATTGTCACTGAGCAGGGCGAGGTCGAGCAAGGCGGCCAACCCGAGCATAATGCCCATTTGTTTCCAGGTTGCCAGCAAGGGGCTATCGGTATAGTGGGTCCAAAAGGTTTGATGGACAACGGGAAGCAAGATGGAAGCGATGCCCAGGCCAATACCGGTACCGGTGACAAGGCGGAGCCAGTTGTGCGAGGTGTAAAGGTAAGGGATGCCTGGGATGATTTGGACAAAGGAGTTCAACCCGTCGACGGCGAATGCGCCCAGGAAGACCACTAACACTACCGCGATGCGAATGGGGGGCAGGCCGGCTTTGCGGCCCAGCGTGCTCAGGTAAGCCAGCCCCAACAGCGTGCCAAGGAATGTGCCGGAGCAGCGCGCACACAGAGGCAGCGGTCGTCCGCCGATTTCAAATGAACGGCTGGGAGCCTGGTGGCAAACCGAGTAGCCGAAGGCGTCTGCTTTTCCCAAGAGGCCAGAGGGCGTTAAAAGAAGCCAGCCTGTCACCATTGCAACAACAGCGACAATCAATAGTCCAATTAATAACGGTCGGCGCATAGAGGCATTATATCCGAATAATGGCAACGAGGTTTCGTTACAGGCGTTCATCCTTTTCTCTAAAACTATATACGGAGGTTTTCAAAAAAGGTTGCAATCTGGTTGGAACGCTGGGGCAGGATCGACGTCTATGGGAGTGACGACCCTTCGTTGCGTCCGGTTGACGATTCCTACTCTTCAGGGTTATGATGGGTTGAATACAGTTAAGGAGTGTGCTCATGCGACGTGCTGTTATCGTTTTATTCATCTTGCTTCTCTCGGCGTGTTCTCAGGCAACGCCGCTGCCTCCGACTGCCACTTTTACACCGGAGCCGCCTATCAGGACGCCGACTATTACGCCGACGATCGCCGATACGCCAACGCCAGCTCCGACAGAAACGCCCACCATTACTCCAACGCCGCTTTATCCGCCCGAAGGAATGGGCCCCAGTGGCTTCCCGGCAGAGGTTAACCCACTGACCGGGTTAGAGGTGGACGACCCGGCGATTCTGGCTCGACGGCCGATGATCATAAAAGTGGAGAATTTGCCGCGCGATCATCGCCCGCAATATGGGTTATCGTTGGCTGATCTTGTGTTTGAGTATTACACAGAGTTAGGGGGAACCCGATTCGCGGCCGTATTCTATGGACAGGACGCGGAACAGGTCGGCCCGATTCGATCAGCCCGATTCTTCGATGATAACCTGATCCGCATGTACAAGAGCGTGTTTGTGTTCGGGAGCGCTTATGAGAAAGTACGCTTACGATTATTCAATGCCGATTATTCCAGCCGGCTGATATTGGAAACTAACCAATCGTGCCCGGCGGTGTGCAGATTTGAACCCAATAAGCGAAACTACTTGATGGCTGATACGAGCGCAATGGGAGACTATTTGACTTTGCGCGGGGTGGATAATTCGCGGCAGAATCTGGACGGGATGTACTTCAAGCTGGAAGCCCCTGTTGGAGGGCAGACTGCTGAACAGGTCTATGTGCGTTATTCAGGGGCAATTTACAATCGCTGGGATTATGACGTGGAGAGCGGGACGTATTTGCGGTTCGCGGACACGAAGGACGATGTTAACCGCAATAATCCGAGTTATGCTCAATTAACCGACCAATTAACCGGCGAACCCATCGCTGTGGAATCCTTGTTGATGATCCTGGCTCCGCACCAGTATTTTGACCGGACGGAAGACATGGAAGTACTGGATATTTTCTTATCGCCAAATTCTGGAATGTATGTGGCATCGGATGGGGCAACGTATCAAGGCGGAACGGGGCCTGCGTACCTAGCTCGGGATGGACAGATCTATGCGGTGCGATGGTATCGATCGACCGATGATTCGGTGTTGACAATTGTTGGACCCGACGGGCAGCCGTTTGCTTTCAAGCCGGGGCAGACCTGGGTGGAGGTTTTGGGGGCCTCATCAAAAGTGGAGCAAGAAGGCGAGTCCTGGAAATTTACCCACTTAATGGTCCCGTAAACATTTGACAGTTTTGCAAACTGAGAAAAACCTAACTTGACAATGACTGATGATTATGCAATACTAATTCCAGAACGGTCAATCGTTCACTCCTTGCTATCCTAAGGACAAGGAGGTGGTGTTGAAAATGGCAAGTAGTATGCGTACGGCTGCGACACCCCTCCTGATTGTCCTATAATCTAGAGGGTGTCGCAGCCAACCCAGAAGGGACCGCTTGAAAGAGCGGTCTCTTCGTTTAATCGCCCCTGGTTTGACTACTCAAGCAGCAGTGCAAAAGATGATCGCCTGAGGTGCTTGTAAGTGCGAATCATCCACCCGCACCTCAGATTAGGGAACATCAAAACTATCTGATTCTTTGCGAAAAAGTATATAATAAGAGCGCTCCCAACTATATTCACATTTTCTCAGAGGAGATCCAAATGCCACCTCATTCGAATCCCTACGGTTATTATGACGAAGCGAACCGAGAGTACGTTATCACTCGTCCAGATACGCCTACACCCTGGATCAACTATCTGGGAGAGGGCCGTTATGGCGGGATTATTTCGAATACTGCCGGCGGTTATTCTTTTGATCGCGACCCTAAGAATCGCCGAGTAACCCGCTACCGTTACAACGGTATTCCGGTGGATCAGCCGGGGCGGTATATTTACCTGAGGGACCAGGAAACGGGGGATTATTGGAGCCCTACCTGGCAGCCGGTGACGGCCAAGAAATTGGACTTCTACGAGTGCCGGCATGGCGCAGCATATACGCGGATATCCAGTGTTTACAAGGGGATTCGATCAGAGGTCTTATACTTTGTGCCGCCATCTCCGGCGAGCGACCCAGCGCCTTGCGAGCTGTGGGTTTTGCGTGTGAAAAACGAGGGTAAACAAGAGCGCATCTTGCGTTCGTTTAGCTACGTGGAGTTCTTATATCCGGATGCGTTGGTGGATATGACCAACCTGGATTGGGGCGCGCATATTCTGTTTTCGAATTTCCAGGACGGCGTCATCTATTGCACCACAAAGTTCAACCCGGCGACGACTTTCTTTGGCAGCAGCGCCGAGCAGGTGGGGTTTGACAGCGACCGGGAAATCTTCCTGGGGCGCTATCGTGATCTGAGCAACCCAGAGGTGGTTGAGTTGGGTCAGCCGCATAACTCGGAAGCGCCGCGGGCCAATAATATTGGTTCGCTGTGTCACGAGTTGAAGTTGCAGCCGGGGGAAGAACGCCAGATCGTGTATATCCTGGGGGTGACGAATGACCGGGCGGCCGCGGCGCCGGTGGTGCAACGGTTCCAGAACCCGGCTGAGGTCGCGGCTTCCTTCCAGGCATTGAAGGAGGATTGGGCAGCTTACTTGAGTCGGTTCACCGTTGAAACGCCAGATTCGGCCATGAACGCGATGTTGAATTTTTGGAATCAGGTGCAATGCCGCGCCACGCTGTATTGGTCGCGTTTTGTGTCCTATTATGAGACGGGGCTGGGGCGCGGGATGGGGACGCGAGATTCAGCGCAGGATACGCTGGGCACGGTGCATACGGTTCCGGACAAGGCTCGGAGCACGCTGACCATGTTGTGGAAGCTACAGTTCCAGGATGGGCATGCCTGGCATCAGGTGATGCCGCTGACTGGAGAAGGCGGCGCAGGGCTGGCGAATGAGTACCCGGAATGGCCGCAGTGGTTCAGCGATGATCATCTATATCTGGTGATGGCCGTTTGCGCCTATCTACGCGAGACCGGCGATTTCCACTATCTGGACGAAGTGATCCCGTATACGGATGGTGGCGAGGACAGTGTATGGAATCACATGCTGCGGGCGATTAATTTCACCCTCAATCATCGCGGACCGCACGGACTGCCGCGGGCCGGGTTCTCGGATTGGGACGATACGATGAACCTGGATCATGGCAGCGGCAAGGCAGAGAGCGTGATGGTGGCGCAACAATTCTGCCGGACGTTGCTCGACTTTGCCGATTTATGCGAGTACTTGGAAAAATCCGAGGAAGCTGCGCGTTTCAGAGACTTGAAAGACGAGATGGTTCGAGCGATCAATGACTGTGCCTGGGATGGGGATTGGTATACACGGGCCTTTGACGATGATGGCAACCCGGTGGGGGTGAAAGGCGAGAAATTCCACTGGATCAATATGAATACGCAGACCTGGGCTGTGATCGGCGAGGCAGCTCCGCCAGACCGGGCAGCGCGGGCATTAGAAAGCATGCATCAACACTTGAACACGGCTGAGGGCGTGGCGTTGATGCATCTTCCTTACGACGGCACGAATGAGCGGGTGCGAGGTACCAGCACTTACCCGCCTGGATCGAAGGAGAATGGCGGGATTTTCTGTCATGCCAACACGTGGGCAATGGTTGCTGCGGCGATGATGGGTTGGAATGAGCGCGCGTACCAGTACTATCAGCAGGTGATGCCGCTGACAAAAGAGAATTACGATCATTACCAGGTTGAGCCGTACGTTTATTGCCAGAACGTTTGCGGACCAACGCATCCTTATTTTGGGCGCGGGAGGAATGCCTGGCTGACAGGGACGGCATCCTGGACGTATGTAGCCGGGACTCAATACATTTTGGGAATTCGGCCAACGTTCGGCGGGTTGATGGTGCAACCGATCATTCCGAGAAACTGGAAAGGTTTTTCGGCTACGCGGGTGTTCCGCGACACCGTGTATCTGATCACTGTTGAACGAGTGGGGCCGGGGAACAATGTTGAGATGAGCGTGGACGGAAAACCGGTGGAGGGAAACATAGTGCCTTTCCAGCCCCGTGGAGGCAAGGACGTTGTCGTGCATGTTAAGTTGAAATAACCCCGTTTATAGGCTGGGTTGTCAATTAGGAATCAATCCGCCGCCGAATGGTTTATTCCATGCGGCGGCGGATTGATGTTTGGAACGAGCGACCGATTAGTTCTCGGCTTTTACTGTTTCCAGGAACGGATCGAAAGCAACTTCCATTTCGTGGCGGAACTGGCGCGTGTACAGATGGTAGTACTTGCCTTTTAAGCGCAGAAGTTCGCTGTGGGTACCCATCTCGGCTATTTGACCGTCTTCGATGACCAGAATACGGTCTGCGCGGCGGATGGTGGAAAGCCGGTGGGCGATGACAAAGCTGGTGCGGCCTTTTTGCAGGCTTTCCATGCCGCGCTGGATGAGGGCTTCGGTGAGCGTGTCCACTGAACTGGTAGCTTCATCCATCACGAAGATTTCTGGTTTTGCCAGGATGGCGCGGGTGAGGCTAATGAGCTGCTTTTGGCCCACAGAGAGGTTGTTGCCGCCTTCGCCGACCGGGGAATCGTAACCCTTTTCCTGCTTGAGAATGAAGTCATGGGCTCCAGCCAGTTTGGCTGCCTCCTCGATTTCCTCGTCCGTGGCGTTCAAGCGACCGTAACGGATGTTGTCGCGGATGGAGCCAGAGAAGAGATGGGGCGTTTGGAGGACGATGCCGATGCGTGAGTGGATAGCGTGGAGCGAATACTTGGTGTAATCGACGCCGCCGATGCGAATTTGACCTTCTTTGGGTTCGTAGAAGCGGCAAACCAGGTTGACGAGGGTGGACTTGCCGCCGCCAGTCGGGCCGACCAGGGCGATTGTTTCTCCTCTTTTGACATGCAGCGAAAGATCTTTGATGACCGGAATGTTGTCTTCGTAATAGAAGGTAACGTGGTCGAACTCGATGTCGCCCTGCATGGAACCTGGGTCGTAGGCTTCGGGACGGTTGGCGACTTCGGGCACGGAATCGGTGAGGGAGAAGATGCGCTCGGCTGAAGCGACCGCATGCTGCATTTCGGCGAAGACGCGGGCCATATCTTGAATAGGCCACATCATGAAGGTGACATAGCCCAAGAAGGCTTGCAGTGTGCCAATGGAGACACCGCCGATCTCAGCCTTGATACCGGTGAAGTAAACGATGCCACCAACAGCGAAAGCGGTGATGAGCTGAACGGAGGGCAGGAAGAGAGCACTCAACCAGGCAGCGCGGTAGCCCGCTTTGTACATGTCTTTGGTGAGCACAGCAAATTCTTCGGCGTTGGCATCCTCGCGACCAAGGGCCTTGACCACGCGGACGCCGGTGATGTTTTCGTTGTACGTGCCGGTGATCTTGGAGTTGATCTTGCGGACGTTGCGGTACTGCTCGAGGATGCGTTTACGGAATTCAACCGCTACAACGATGAGGACCGGCACCGAGATGAGCACAATCAAGGCCAACTGCCAATCCAACCAGAACATCAGGGCAAGGGCGATGATGATGTTGGTGGTGGACCAGGTAATGTCGAGCAGACCCCAGGTGACCAGGTCGGAGACGCGGTCGGAGTCGGAGGTGACGCGGGCCATGATCCAGCCCACCGGCGTGCGGCTGTAATAGGAGAGCGAGAGATCCTGCAGGTGGTTGAACATGCGCTTGCGAAGGTCATAGCGGACTTTTTCGCCCAGAATGCCGACGGCGTAGATGAAGCCGAAGACGAAGATTGCCTGGACGACAATCATCCCGCCGTATAGGGTGACCAACTCGTAAAGGCGATCCAAGTTTTTCGCCACGATGCCTTCATCAATGATCAGTTTGCTGAGATAGGTGAATCCGGCATCGACCAGGGAACTCATCAGGATCATCCCCAAAAAGGCTGCGGCGAACATGCGATGGGGTTTGAGAAGCGCAAAGATGCGCTTGAGCGTGCCACCGTTAAATCCGGTCTTAAATTCTTCTTCTTCGAAGTAATTAATCGACATTGGCGATTTCCTTTTCCAACTCGGTTTCAATGCGAGTTTGGATGTCGAAGATCTGCTTGTAGATCCCTTCTTGGGCGACCAGTTCCTCGTGACGACCACATTGAACAACCAGGCCCTTATCGAGCACCAGGATCAGATCGGAGTCCATGACACTTTGAATGCGATGGGCGATGATGAAGGTGGTGCGGTCTTTCATGAGACCCTGCAATGCTTCGCGGATCTCTGCTTCCGTCTCGGTGTCAACCGAGGAGGTGGAGTCGTCCAGAATGAGGATGCGTGGGTTTTTGAGCAGGGTGCGGGCAATGGCCACGCGCTGCTTTTGGCCTCCAGAGAGGGTGACGCCTTTTTCTCCCACCAGGGTGTCGTACCCCTGGGGGAAGGAGGATATAACATCGTGGATGGCGGCGGCGCGAGCCGCGGCTTCGACTTCTTCCAGGGGGACATCGCGCCCGACACCGTAGGTGATGTTCTCTCGGATGGTGCGTGAGAAGAGGAAGGGCTCCTGTTCGACGATGCCCATCTGGCTGCGCAGGAATCTGCGCGGGTAGCGCTTGAGATCGATGCCGTCCAGGGTGATGAGGCCGCCGGAATATTCAAAGAAGCGGGGCAGGAGGTTGACCAACGAGGTTTTCCCAGACCCGGTGGAGCCGAGCAAAGACACCGATTGGCCAGGCAGGCATGTGAAGTTGATGCCTTTGACAACCGGTTCGTTGCCGTCTTCATACTTGAAGCTGACATCCTTGAAGATCACTTCGCCCTTGACGGAATCTTCTTTCGGCAGGTAGTCGCCTTCATCTAAGGGTTCGCGCACCTCTTTGATGATATCCATAACGCGGTTGAAGGAGACCATGCCGGTGGAGCCCTGGACGATGAGACGGCCAAGGTTGCGCATGGGCCAGATGATCCAGGTGATCAAGCCTAGGTAAGCGACGTAGTTTCCCAGGGTTATGGTGCCGTTAATGGTCATCGTGGCGCCAATGATGTAGCCGACGATCATCTGAAGGCCGCAGATGATATCGGAAATGGGCCAGAAGAAGGTGTGCATGAGCAGCAAGCGCCGACCGCGGGTGTATTTTTCTTTGTTATCGCGGTCAAACTTGTTAATCTCATGCTCCTGGCGGGCGAAGGCCTTGACTACGCGGACTCCGGTGAGGTTTTCCTGGAGTGTGGTGGTGAGGATGGCGTCTTGTTCCTGGAAGGACTCGTAGGCTTTGGACACACGGCGGAAGAAAATTGCCGAGGTGATGACGATGATAGGGACTGCGATGATGGACAGGAGCGCCAGCTTGAGATTGATGAGGGCGATGGCGGTGAAGTTGATGACGAAGAGGAGCACGATGCGGCCCACACCGATGGCCTGATCGGCGAAGAAGCGGCGGACGGCGTCTACATCAGATGTGCAGCGTTGGATCAGCTCGCCGGTCTGAGTCTTGCGGTGGTAGCTGTAAGGCAGGTGTTGAATGTGATCGAAGAGGTAGTTGCGCAGGCGGCGCGTGGATCCTTCGGCGGTTTGGGCGCTGAGACGGCCGCTCGTGAAGCTTAACATGCCTTGGATTAAAGCAAGGCCGATGAATCCCAATCCGACGAAATACAGTGGATAGGGGCGTTCGCCTGCGGTGAGATAGGTATCGATGAAGAAGTTGAGCAGCAGTGCCGTCGCTGTTTGAGAGAAGGCAGAGATGCCCAGGGCGATGGTGGCTCCGAGGTAGTGCCAACGGTAGCCGCTCATCATCCGCCAAAGACCGACGAGGCGGTTTTTGGACACAGCATTCTTTAGGTCGTAATTCAAGACACTGACAGAAACGCTCAAGGGGTTACCTCCGAGGTGAGAAAAGAAAAACGATTCTGGAGAGGTGCGCGACCCTCTATTATACACAGTTGGAACAGAGATTCAAGCACCAGTTTCACGGCTCTTTGGGAGTTGCCGCGCCGATTCCGAATGACCCGTGGTAAACCCCGCAAAGGCGAATAGAAAATAGGGTAAAATACATGAGAATATCACGGTAAACAAGCCCAGTAAGTACGGGTTGCCATTCAATCAAACTTATGGATCACAGGAGTTGGGAAAATGATTAAACTTGTCTTGGTTCGACACGGGCAAAGCACCTGGAACTTGGAAAACCGGTTCACGGGCTGGACGGATGTGGATTTGAGCGAGCAAGGGGTGAAGGAAGCGCATGAAGGCGGGCGGCTGCTGCGAGAGGGCGGCTATACCTTTGATTTTGCGTTTACCTCAGTGTTGAAGCGAGCTATTCGGACGCTGTGGATTGTTCTGGATGAATTGGATCAAATGTACATTCCGGTGGAAAATGCCTGGCAACTGAACGAGCGCCATTACGGCTCGCTGCAGGGATTAAATAAGGCTGAGATGGCAGAAAAATTTGGCGCGGAGCAGGTACTTGTGTGGCGGCGCAGCTATAACGTCCCACCGCCTGCTCTTGAGCTGGACGATGAGCGCCACCCGCGTTTCGACCCGCGTTATGCAAAAGTAGACCCGAAAGTGCTGCCGGCATGTGAATCGCTGGAACTGACCCTGGAGCGCGTTTTGCCCTATTGGGAGTCAACTATCGTTCCGCGTTTGAAAAAGGGCGAAAAGCTTTTGATTGCGGCGCACGGCAACAGCCTGCGGGCATTGGTGAAGCACCTGGACAACATTCCCGATGATGAGATCGTGGGCCTCAATATTCCGACGGGCATTCCGCTGGTGTATGAACTGGATGATGATTTGAAGGCGCTCAATCACTATTACCTGGGCGACCCGGAGGCGGCGAAGAAGGCTGCTGAAGCGGTGGCCAAGCAGGCCGAAAAGAAATAGACGTTTCGTGTTTTTTCGAATGACCGGCACCCCCAGCGAATCAATAATTCGCTGGGGGTGCTTTTTTATGACAATTCCGAAGGGGGAATCACCGGTTGGTGGGGGATCATGAAGAACCCATAAAGCGTTTTGGAGTTCGCTCCGATTCGCTGAACGCACTTTAACCCCCAGGGGGTTTTGATCGCTTCAATGAACACGTCATTGCGCCTGGGGTAGTTGGGGTCATAGAGGTCGATGCGCAGGTTATCTGAGGTGCGCGTGTAGCGATAGGCCAGAACCTGATGGTTGAGCCAGACTTCACGAGAGTCCGACCACTTGACATACAGCATTCCCAAAACGACAGGACGAAAGGCATTGAGGCGCGAGCGAATCTTGTTCTCAAATTCGCCCAGGGTTAACTTTTGAGTGCCATTGGGGCCTTCGTCTGGGCGGCCCATCCAATTGATGAAGCGCAGGATTATGTCGCCAAAGGAGCCCAGTGAGTCTAGCTGGCGTTTGTAGAGGAAACGGTGGAGCGGTTCTCCAGCCTTGGGGACCGTGGTGGTTTGGGGGATGTTTCTCCCGGCGAGCAGGAAGTCGGCGGCTCCCGCCGACATCCCGCCGCACAAGCCATAGATGGCGTTCGGCTGGTCCAAGCCGAACGGTAAGGCAATGGGCAAGAACAGCCCTGGAAAGCGGTTTACGAATTGGAAACCATTCTGTACAGGTTTAAAGTCGTGGGGCAGCGGTTGGGGCAGCTTGTACTCGCGCTTCTTGGGCTTGAGGTCGCATTCTGCCGTGTGATCCATGCCGTCTAATGGGTAGGTGAATCTCAGGTAGGGTTGGTAAACGTCCTGCGCATCGGGTTCAATGCTGGTGCGAGTCTCCAAGGTCCAATCGACCGGTGGGTGGCGGGGAGCAGTGATCGTGACCAGGGTAGAGTCCTGATAACGGGCGGAGTCATAGATTACGGTGAAGTTGCCCTGGTCATCGGAGAGGCCGGGGGTGATGGTCAGATCATCGTCGGTTTTTCCGGGTTGGTCGCGGTCAAAGACGGACACGCGTACGTTTTTGGCGACCGCGCCATTTTCAAAGACGATACGAGAGGCGTAAGTGATACGCATGGATTTCTTGATCAAGCCTTATCGGTTAATGACCGGGAACCAATAGCGGTACCCTACCCAGAAGCTCCAGGTAGTGGGTACCTGCTGTATGTCACCCCCGGCTGCCTGACCGCTGACGGTGACCGTGTACATGTGGGTGAATGGCAAAGGCTCGTCGGGAGCGAAGGTGACCGTGCGGGTTGGGCTGTCATAGCTGAGTGTTCCGGCAACAGGGACGCCACCCGAAGTGACCTCCCCGGCAAGCACTGCGCCGCTAAGCAGGTCTTTGCTCCAGGTGAAGGTGATGAGCGCATCCTGGGGGGAGAGGATGGAACCATCGGGCGGGGTGAAGGCAACTACCAGCGGGTCGCGCCAGCTCTCCACGGTCAGGTTCACGGTCTGGGTTCCATCTGTGCCGTAATCTACGTTGAAGCTGCGGTTGGCAATTTCTGCTCCGGCGGCGTCTTTCTCAACGGTTTCCCACGAACCGCGGGTGAACTTGAACTCAACTTTGACACCATCCTCAAGGGTGAAGGTGGTAGTGCGGAGAGTCGCGGCTGATGCCGTCATGGCTGTGGCGCTGGGGCTCCAATCCCCGAGTGTGTTGTTGGGGAGAATGGCGCGGGTGAAGTAGACCGTTCCAGGGCTGACCGCTGGGACGGTGACGTTGAGAGTCACATCCACCAGCTTGGCAGTCGGTAGTGCTTCCACCTCATTGGATGGCGTGGAGATATTGAAGCTGGTGTCGAGGGCGACCACGTGGTAGAAGTAAGTTGTTCCGGTGACGACGGTGTCATCGGTGAACTCGGTGATTGGATGGAGGACGCGGCCTATTTTGACGAAGCCCGAGCCGGAAGTGGTGGAGCGGTAGATATCGTAGGCGTACACATCGGAATCAGCGGGGGCCGTCCAGGCCAGTTCGATGAAAGCGCGGCCAAAATCGGCCAGGTGCAAATCGATAGGCGCGGCGGGGGCGGTGATGTCTGAGGAGGCATTCACAGTGAGGGTTCCCTGGGGGGTGAGGTATTCCCAGTCGCGACCGTTGGTGGTGCTGAAGCGGTAGGTGTAGTAGTAGGTACCAACGGCTTCGGGAATCATCGAACCCATGAACTCATCATTATTGCCCACGTTGACATTGAAAGCTGCCTCGGTCCAAGTTGCCCATAGTTCGGGAGTGCCTGCATCAACACCAAAGCCAAGTTGAGCGCGTAAAGTGGCCGTTGGCCCGGCGGGGTCGGTAGCGCCCGGGATGTAAACTTGCGCATAGACAGAATCGGTGGGGGTGGTGCTAATCGTATGCGTCAGGGTTGTGGGGAAGAGATTGCCCATCCAATTGATGATTAAATGGGGCATTCCGGAGGCTTCGTTGGAATCGGGGCTTATCAAACCGGTGGATGTGACTCGGGCGCGCACCACGTAGTAATAGGTTTGGGCATTGGTCAGGCCGGTGTCGGTGAAGGCAGGGGTTGCGCTTGTGCCGGCCTCAACATATCCACCACCGCTGAGCGTGCTGCGGTAGATCACGTATTCATCCGCGCCTGTTACAGCGTCCCAGGTCAGGTCGAGGGTGGTGTTGCCTTCTGCTGTAACATCGAGATTGGTGGGGGGGGCGGGCGGGGTGAGGATGCCGCTG
>JAFGLU010000062.1 GCA_016927865.1 Anaerolineaceae bacterium | reverse complement strand
GCGCGTTTCTCTTCTCGGGTGCCTTTCATCTCGCCTCCTTTTCCCTCCTAATTATCCCCCTTTTCCCCAAAACTGAAATGCACCCGCTCAGTAGAAATTCATGCGGGGTAAACCCACATTTTGAGTGAGAGCATGGCGAAGCCGTGCTCTCACTCAAAATGTGGAATTATGCCCTTCAAAAATCACTTCCTTTGCGCTTGCCTTATGTTAGAATAATAGTAACTACTTAGAGGGTGGAAAAAGTTCCGGAATTTGAGGTGTATGTGGGGTGCGAAGCACCCCACATACACCTCAAATTCCGACCTTCTCCACCTCTGGCTGAGCAGTTACGAATAATAACAACTACTTAGCCAGGGGCGGAAGACCCCCGAGTAAATACGGAAACTTAATTTACTCTCTGAGTCGTTATGAATCAAATAAAGCACATTGGGGGGGAGGTTTGGCCCGCAGGCTGGGCATTGACGAACAAGGAACGGGAGAATGCAAACGCTTTGGACACCCTGGCGGATGAAATATATGATGGATCCTGTTAAGTCGGCGGAGTGTGTCTTTTGTCGGGCCGTTAAGCAAGCCGACGGCGCCGATAATCTTGTTGTTTTGCGCGGCGAGAAGGCTTTTGTTATTCTCAACCGCTATCCCTATACTAGCGGGCATGTCATGGTGGTGCCTTACGAGCACCAACCCTCTTTTGAGAACCTCGACCCAACCACCCGCGCCGAGATCATGGAACTGATGAACATCATGATGGTCAGCCTGCGCGCAATTTACAGCCCCTCGGCTTTCAACATTGGCGCCAACATCGGTGAGGCTGCCGGGGCGGGAATTGCCGCGCATGTCCATTTGCACGTAGTGCCGCGCTGGTCCGGCGACAACAACTTTATGGCGACCATTGGCGAGACCCGCGTGCTGCCCGAAGCGCTTGCCGATACCTACCGGCGCATCCGCCGCCAGTTGGAAAAAGCCGGCCTGGTCGATTCCGCCTAGACCGTCCCCTCCCAGCGCATGACCGCCAGCCCTTCTCGTGAGCGAGTCAGCCAGACCATCGCCCTCACCAGCCGCTTCAGACGGCGGTAGTAGAGGGTCATTTCGTGGTCTTGTAAAACGCGAAAACCATGCCGGGTGTAGAAATCCGTCAGCCCGCTACGGCAGGTCAAGTACAGCGGTGGTCCAGCGGCCGCCTGGAGGGTCTCGATCAAGCGCCGTGAAACACCCCGGCCCCGCCAGGAAGGCACGACCACCAGCGAGGCCAACTCGCGGGTGCCGTCGCCGTGCGGTTTCACCTGGGCGCAGCCAACGATAGCCCCGACCTCATCCACCGCCAGTACAAAACGCCGCCAGTTGATCCCCAACGGGTTCAGGCGTTCGGAAATAATCAACCGCCAGATGGCTGCCCGGTCCATCTGTTCAGCCTTGCGCAGTTCTACCGCGGCCCCGCTCATCCTAGCGTGTAACGGTGAACTCAACGGTCGTCGAGGTAGCCATGTTTCCCGCCGGGTCGTAGGCGCGCGCTTCCAGCCTGTGCTCGCCCACCGAAGCCTGCCAGCCAAAGCTATAGGGCGCGGTCAGATTCTCGCCGACCTGGCTGCCGTCCACCCACCACTCCACCCGCTTGACGCCCAACGCGTCGCTGGCCTCGGCCTGGAAGGTGATGTTCCGGCTGGTTGGCATTTGGATGGTTGCCTGGGCCAGCGGGTAGGTGATGTTCACCAGGGGCGCGGTGTTATCCACGGTCACCTGGATGGTTGCGTTTTCAATGGTCTGGTCTTCGCGCACCACCAGCAAGCGCAGCGCGTATAGTCCTTCCAAACCGGTGGTGTCCCAAACGCCCAACAGCCCGTCTCGAACCGGGGAGGTTCCATCGGGCGAAACCTGCATCCAGGTTTCAGGATTCAAGCCCGACCCGGCTTGCAGCCGGTAGACCTGGAAGCCCTCGCCCGCGGCCGTTCCGCGCAAATCCACCTTGCCGCTCACATAAGCGAACAACTGCGGGGCGGTCAAGTTCACGTCGGCCGATGTTGGGGGTGGCTGAATGGCGTCGTAGACTTCGGGCGGCACGTCCACCCCATTTTCGGCGGCCCAGGCGCGCGCCTGGTACGGCGTCACCATGTATACCCGCTCGTCGATCAGTTCGGCGGGTGTGAACACCGTTGCCAGCCGGCCCGTCTCGCGGTTGATCTGTACCATCTGGAAGAGGGTATCGGCGGCGGTGGGTTCGTTGCCGCTCAAGAAGATTTCTTCTACCAGGTTCGGGCAGGCCGCCGTGGGCAGCATGCCTGAAGGGTCGCATACGGTCAGGCGGGTCAGGCCTTCGGGCTGGGTCCAATCTTGCACGGGCAGGTCGCGGTCAGCGTATTGCAGCAGCGCGTACCACATGGCCCCCGCCTGGCGCGGGTCCAACCGGGCCTCAGGCGAGGCATCGGCGGGTAGCCCCAGCCAGAATATGGCCACGTGGTCCCGGGTATATCCCGCCGCCCACACCTGGCTGCCGTCTTCAATTTGGCCGGCTTTGGCTCCCGCCGGTCGGCTGATCTCATATGGGTTGGGATAGCCCAGGCTGGTGCGCCGGGCCGCTTCGTCGCTGAGCACGTCATGCACCAGATAGGCCAGGGCCGGGCTGACTACCGCAGTGTGTTGTGGTAGGCTGTTATCGACCAGCACCCGCCCGTTGGCATCTTCTACAAACAATACAGGCTGCGGTTCCAGGGTCCCTCCGCCGGCCGGGCGCCCCCCGCTCAACTGGCCCAACGACGGGAATACACTGTACGCCTGGGCCAATTCCAGCGTCGTCAGCCTTCCGCCAGAGCGCAAAAGGCTGCTGTTTTGCTCATCGGCCAGCCCGCTTAGACCCAGGTTGGACGCCAGCCTCCATACGTTCCCGGCCCCCACCTGGTCCAGGATCTGGATGACCGGCGTGAGGGTGTCATTCGCCAGGGCAGTACGCAGGCGCATTGGCCCGAGGAACACTTGATCTGAGCGGGCTTCGGTCAGGGGGTCGTCCATGGGGGGTAAATCCCACACTAGGCTGGCCGGTCCGTAGCTGTAGGCAAAGGAGGTCAGTGCCACAAACGGGCTGAGCAGCGATCCCGGCTCGTGGGCGGTCAGGTAGCCTGTCTCGCCTTCCAGGGTGGTATCTCCCAGCAGTGCCAATACCTCGCCGCTGTCTTCATCCAGCAGGGTTGCGCTCACGGCGGTGTCTTCGGGCACATCCATCGGCAGGTTGAGCGTGGGCAGCAGTCCGGCGGCGGGGCAGGCCGCTGAAGTTTGCGCCTGCTCGCCCGTCAGGCGGCGTAAGTATTCGGCAGACAGACAGGCTAGCTGGGTTTGTAAGTTGTAATCCAGCGTGGTGATGATGCGGTAGCCGCCCCGTTCCAGCCGCTCGCGTCCCAACCTTTCCGACAGGTCTTCGATCACCAGGTTGGTGAAGGCAGCGGCGAATTGCTCGTTTTCCGGCGCGGCAGCTTGTAACACCGGTGCAGCGTCCCGGGCAGCCGTATATTCATCGGCAGTGATGGCGCCCTGGGCAAAGAGGGTTTCCAGTGCGGTTTGGCGGTTTTCTTCTGCCGCCACCGGCGCGTCCAGCGGATTTAAAGCGGGCGTATCGATGAGCGGAACGAGCAGTGCGGCCTCAGAAAGCGAGAGCGACTGGGCGGAATGGCCCAGGTACAGTTGGGCGGCTGACTCGGCCCCATAGGCCAGGTGGCCAAACGCGGCGCTGTTCAAGTACCATTCCAGCACCCTCGCCCGCCCGTACTGATTGACCATTTGGGCAGCCAAAATGCGCATGCGCAGGGCCCGGCGTGTGGAGGGCAGTTCCTGCGAAAGGAGTAAATCCAGCGCCAGTTCTTCAGTCAATGTGGCGGGTTGGGGATCCCTCAGCCGGCGCCAATCAAAACCTGGGCCAGACCAGAACTGTGGGTCTTTCAATGCCAGCACCACCCGTGTCAGCTCTGGCGAAAAATGATCTGACTGCACCGGGTCGAGATACAGGGCTCTGCGAGGAACCTGTGGGTTTTCCAGGGTTAACAAGAGGTGCTCGCCCGTGCGATCATACAGACGGGTGGGCTGCAAGAACAACCCGCGTTCAGGGTCCAGTAGATCGGGCAGGCTGGAAAGAGAAGGCAGATCGGCAGTCAGGGCAGCATACAAGAGGCCCAGAGCCACAGCCGCAGCCATACCTGCCAGCAAAATTAGCGCGGCTGTCCCAGCCGCCAGTCGTTGGGTGCGGTGCTGCGCACTGCGCACCAGTTTTCCCTGGCGGCGGTTGCGGCGAGCGACGAGCAGAAAGAGCTGGTAAGGGCGCACGGAGCTAGATCAAGGAGTGCGGGTGGGGGTAGGCGTTCGTGACGGAGCGCGGGTGGAAGTAGGTACCAGCGTCCGGGTGGGGAAGCGCGTGGAAGACGGCGTGAAGGTTTGGGTGACGGTGGCGGTGGGGCGCAGCGTGCGGGTGACGGTGGGAGGAATGGGGGTGTTTGTGGCAGTCGCCAGCACGGCCAGCCGCGCCTTCGCATAGGCTATCCATTCCGGATCAACCGCTTCCGCCGGCAGTTCCAAAAGCTGCTTCCAATGATTTGATGCTGCCACGGGTTCATTGATCTCTTCCAGCATACGCGCCAGCCAGTAAAGCAGTTCTGCTTTTTCCTCATCGCTATCCGCCATGCCGCGTGTGTACTCAAACTGCATGTATGCGTTGCGCGGTTGATCGTTGGCGGCATAAGCCAACCCAATCCCCATGCTTGCGCGGAAGGAGAAGGGGTTGATGCGGAAGGCTTGCTGATAATCGGCCAGCGCTTCGGGGGGCTGATTGAGAGTCATGTATAGATCGGCTCGCCGCAAGAACGCTTGCCAGTTGATCTTGTCTTTTTCTAGTACGGTGGTTAAAACAGTCAGCGCTTTTTCGGTTTGATCGGTGGCCACGTAAGCGTTGATGAGCAGGTTCAGCGCTTCGCTGTCATCTTCTTCATAAAGGATGTAGGTTTCCAACGGTTCCAGCGATTCGGCCACCTGCCCGTTGGCTTGCATGGCGGACCCCAACAAGCGGTAGGCGGGCAGCAGGGTCATATCCAAGTCCAGGGCGCGCTGCGCCTCGACTTGTGCTTCGGCGGGTTTCTCTTCCGCCAGGTATACTTGCGCCTTGTACAATGGAATGAGCGGCGAGTCGGGCAGCAGCCCGGCGGCTTTTTCTAGCAACTCCTCGGCCTCAGCAAAATCTTCGTCCGCCAGAGCAAAGTTGATCGAATCCAGGTAGGCGTCCGGCAGGAACGGGTCGATGGAAATGGCTTCGGCTAAATCGGCGCGGGCCTGTTTCAGATCTGTTTCGTCCAAAGCCAGTCTGGCTCGCGAACGGCCTACGTAGCTGGGCGCAAAGCGAGCGTCCATGCGAATGGCCTCAGTAAACAAATCTACAGCCTCATCATAATCCCCTGCCAGGCGGCGCGCCTCAGCCATATAATAAACAATGTCCACTGAGCCGGGCTGCGCCGTGGCTGCCTGGATCATATATTCGTAGAATGCGCTATAATCTTTGCGATCCAAAGCTCGCAGGCCAATTTTGTAGGCCTCGCTGGCTGCGTGCGGTGTGTTCACGTACAGCGGCGTGGGCGTGTAAGTAGCGTCTAACTGCATCCATAACGGGGTTACGCCAATGAAGGTGGGGGTAGGCGAGCGTACTACCGCCGAAGGCGTTGCCAGTTGGGTGGGTGTGGGCACTGTGGGCAAGAAAGCCGCGAAATCATAGGTCGGGGTGGGTTTTTCCTGGCCCAGCAGTTTGGTCAGGCCAAAGGCAGCCCCCACCAGCAACACCACCACACCCACAGTGATGCCGATGGTCATGATGGTTTTCTGACGCATGGCTTTGGCGTCGGGTTCGTTGGTGGCGGCTGTTTGCCAGTTTCGTTTTTGAACCTTCATGGGTACCACGGGGTTCTCGGAGGGCGGGATTTGTCCCAGCACCACCAACCCACGGCGCGCCGAGGCGTTTTCGGGGTCCCTGCGCAGCACTTCGGTCAAGCAGAAAATGCGCTCTTTGTTTGTGTCCACCAGGGCGCTCATCCACAGCCAGTATTCCGGGTTGGACTGGTTGACCTTTAACAGCCGAGTGAACAGGTCGCGCGCGCGGTTACGATCGCCCGCTTCGACTGCTGCAAACGCCTCTTCACGCATTTTCTCTTCGGGAGTTGCCATGTCTTGAGTTTAGCACAGGCGTATTGAGAGGGCAAGTGGAGCGTTGGGACAAGTTATAATGGGCCCATGAACGCTAAAAATTTTCTGCGCACCCTGGTGGGGGTAGCCCTGGTTTTGGCAGTATCCGCCTGTTCGGCATCGTCGGCCCCTTCTGCCACATCCACGCCTGCACCCCGCTACGAGTTGACGCCTTATCAGGCACGCACTAAAACACCTTCCCCTGCTCGCATCACCCCCGCCACGCCCACACCCTTGCCCTCTTCTACTCCCACACCCCAGACCCACGTTGTGGTCAAGGGTCAGGACATGTTCGGAATTGCCCTGTACTATGGCGTTTCTTTGGAAGCGCTTCAAACTGCTAACCCAACGGTGAATCCCAGCTTCCTGTCCATCGGCACGGCGCTCATCATCCCCGGCGAGGGGCGGCCCACCCCCACGGTTGCCAACCCAATCCCCACCCCGCTGCCGGTGCAAGCGCTGGACCCAAACTGCCTGCCCAGCCTGGAAGGCGGCCTGTGGTGTTTTGTGGCGGTGACTAACCCCGGTGACGGCCGCCTGGAAAGCTTGAGTGCGCGCTTACGCCTGGCCTCGCCTGGTGGTGAAACCCATGAGGTTGAGGCATATAGCCCGCTCAACCTGCTGGAATCCGGCGGGCAGATGCCGCTGGCCGCTTACTTCTCCGGCCCATTGCCGCAGGAGTTTCAAATCACCGCCGAAATTCTCACTGCCTTGCCCGTTCCGGTTGAAGATTCGCGCTACCTACCCGCCCGGTTGGAAGGAATGGTTTTTGAGGTTGCCTCTGGAGGCTTGAGCGCGGAGGTCAGCGGGGAGATTCTGGTGGAAGGCGAAACGCAAGCCCAGACGGTGTGGGTGGCGTTGACGGCCTATGACGCTGCCGGGCAGGTGGTTGGCTTGCGCCGCTGGGAAAACGAACAACCGCTCCTGGTTGGGGAGCGGCTGGCATTTGTGGCGCAAGTTTACAGCCTGGGTCCGGCCATTACGCGCGTGGAGGCTTTGGTCGAAGCTCGCCCTTGAGCTATTCGCCGCGATAGACGAAGCTGTCTACTGAGCAAATTGGCTTGTCGCTGGGCAGGTTCAAGCACACTTTGTATTCAATCACGCTCATGGCGGGCACCCCGCTGATGCCGGGGAGAGTCACTAGCGAAATACCGTCGCGGTCAGTGGGGCGCAGCCGGAATTGCTGCGGCGCCTGGCCCGGAATGGTTAACTCCAACATGCTTTCTACCAGGTACAACGGGGCCCAATTGCCGCTGCGTAGCACCTGAATGCGGATGGATTGCCCTTCGTTGGCGCCTACCTGAGATTTTTCTTCTTCCAAAGCCAGGTGGATGGTCTCTGAGTTGAAAGCCCGCTTCAAAATTAAGCCGGGATCTTTTTGCTTGAGGTGCTCGACACCCAGCGCTGCCATGCGCACTTTCAATCCGTCGGGTTGGGTTTTGTCATACAACAGGCAGTAGCTTTCAAAGCACTGCCGGAGCAAGGTATCAGTTAGTTCTCCGGTTTCGCTGATTGGGTTTCCTGCCAGGTCGCGCCCACCGTGCTCGGCGATGAAGTGATCAAAGAAAAGCGGCACATTGTGGCCCAACTGGTCATCCACTTTGTAGAAAACCAGTTGTTCGTGGGGGTTGATGGATACAAGATTCTCAACCGGAATGCCCATCCACAACGACAGCGGGCGGAAGCGCACCTGGCTCAGATCGTCCTTCGGCGCGTACAGCACCACGTTGTCGTAATATTGTTCAATG
>JAFGLU010000061.1 GCA_016927865.1 Anaerolineaceae bacterium | reverse complement strand
CGAAACTATCAAGCTTATTGCTCTCATCGAAAATCTAAGCTCGCTAGGTTAGCGAAATTTGAGGCTAACTTTGCGCTGTAATACTAATACTCAGGCAAAAATAAAAGAGGCCTACTTCTCAAAAATAAACTACCAACTTAGCGAGAGAACCTCTTAGAACCTATCCCAAAAATTTTTGGGGAGGTTTGCGATTTTGAGGTTGTTGTGCGTGCGAAGCACGCACAACAACCTCAAAATCGCTTCCCTTCCGAATTTTCGGACAGGTACCTAGGTCGTTCATTTCGTGAGGATGGTAAATAACTGGCGAGTTTGTTCGGAAGGTTTAGCGTGGAACTCTTCTTCCAGTGCCTGGCAGCAGGCTTCGTATTGGCGCATGACCCCGGCGCGGTTGCCAAGACCGGCGTAAGCGTGCATGGCCAGGCGGTAGGCCACTTCGAGACACCTGTCCTCTGAAAGCGCGCGCTGGGCATGGTTCAAGGCAGTGTCAAACTGACGGGCCTGGATCTCTAAATCGGCCAACTTGAGCAGAGCATCCATGAAGACTTCATATAAATGCTGGCGTTGGGTGACAACCCAAAAACCGGATAGCTCGGGCAGGTAATCGCCTTTGTAGTATTTTAATGCTGCGCGGTAATGATAGATGCGGTGCTCGAGGTTGCCATGACTGGCGATGTCAATCTCTCGCAAGAAAGCTTCGGCGTCTTCTTCGTAATCCAGGTCGCGGTTGAAGCGGTAAGATTCGATGTCAAAAATAATGGCTTCTTTGCCAATGGCTCGCCGGACGCGGTAGATATTATTCTTAAAACGCAGTTTTAATTCGGCGGTGGTCGAATCGGGCCACAGAATCTCGCCAATTTCTTCTTTTTCCAGCCCTTCTGGGTGAGCCACCAGCAGCAGGAATAAATCTCGGGCGGTTTGGGCCTGCCAATCGCTGAGGGTGACCAGTTTCCCGTTGACGCGCACCTGGATTTTACCCAGGGTGTGGATGATTAACTTGGGCGGGCCGAGTGGAACGGTTTGCACCTGGCGGCGCAAAACCCGGCGGATGGCGGGGAGACGGCGTTCCAGGCGTTCGACCTGGCGAAGGATGACCGAGGCGGCTTGCTCAAACTCGACGTCTTTGAGCAGGGCTTCCAGCCGGGCATGAAGGCGGTGCCCGCATACAGCGACAGCGTAATGGGTATCGGGGAGAACCGCAGCAGTCTGTAAGCCGTGCAACAACTCCCAGGCTGCGCCACGATCTCCCGCTTCAAATTCCGCCACGGCCAGATACAAATGAGCGGAAAGACCATCTGCGCTGTGCCCCTGGCGGTCGTAAAAAGCGACGCTCTGGCGCAGGTCGCCCAATGCCTCAGCACAACGATGTTGTTCTACTAAAAGGCGACCTCTTTCCAGGTGGAAGAGTGCCTCTTGGCTGGCAGATTGGCTAATTTCAAAAGCGTGCCGGGCATTTTTGAGCAGTTGAGCAGCCCGTTCAAATTGTCCGGCAGCCCGAACCAGGGCAGCCTCCATTATGTCCAGGTAGAAAAGTAGTGAACGGTCGTTAATGCGCAAGGCGATGGGCCGGGATTGGCGGTAGGCCTCCAACGCTTCCTCGGCTGCGTCTGCATCATGGTACAGGTCGCCGATACTGGCCAGGGCGTAAGCTTCCAGGCGAAAATAACTGCCCAGGCGAGCATATTGGACGGCTTTCTCAAACGAAGCAGAAGCCTCTTCAAAGTCACCCTGCATATGCTGGAGAACGCCCAGGTTGTTGAGCAGGTTGGCTTGCCAGCTCAAATTGCCTGTAGCCTGGAAATGATCCAGGGCGCGGCGATAGGCTTGTTCTGCTTCTGGATACAATCCCAGGTTCTTGGAGGCCATACCCTCTTGTTGGGCAACCTTGGCAAGAGTGTCCTGGTCATTAAGGGCGGCATAGATTTGTTGGGCTTGATCGAAATTTCCTAGCGCGTCACGGATCTCTCCGCGGACTAGTGAAATTGTCCCCAGTGAAAACAAAGCGTCCGCGTGGATTGCTGGAGATAGCTCGTGTTGGTTTGCTAAGGATAAAGCCAGCTCAGCATCCTTCTGTGCGTCGGGAAGGTTACCAACCATCCGAAACATTGCCGCTCTTCGAATGATTGTTTTTGCTAGTTCTTGAAATTGACCTTTTTCCTGATATATTCCTGCGGCCTGTGAGAGAAGTTCGCTTGCATTCTCAAAATCACCCTTGAAGTAAGACATTACGCCGCGGAGAGCTATCAGCGATGGACGTTGTCGGACTATTTCCGCCGGTAGATGGCCCAGCCATTCGGAGATGGTTGACCAGCGTCCGCGCGTGACCAGGGTTTCGCCGGCTTGTTCAATCAAGTCGGCCAGGGTGAGCGGGTCGCCAAAACGTTTATAGATATCAAAGACCCGCTCCCATTCGCCGAGCTGAATAAAGTGTTCGGCCAGGCGCAGTTGGATTTTCTCGGCCTGTTCTGGGCGCGTGCTAACCAGGCGCTGCTGTAAAAAGTCGCGGAAAAGATGATGGTAGCGCAGCCAGATATGGTCATCGCCTACTGTCTGAATGAAAAGATTGGCGCGTAAAACTTGCTCAACCAGCTCGGCCCAATTGGCTTGAACCCCCAGCGCGGCAGGCAGCACCTCTTCGCACAAAGGCGCATCAAACTCCTCGAGGAAAGAAGTCCACAGCAAGAAATTTTGGGTGGTTTGGGGTTGGCTGCTGAGCACCTGCTGGGCGAGATACTCGTACAAGCCTGTATCGGAGGATGGACCGGCCTTCAGCCGGTCGAGCGCCAGGTCACCGGGCACCTGTCGAGTGAGCAGCAGGCCAGTGATCCAACCTTCTGTTTTTTCTGCAAGACCACCGGCTTCCTCCTCCGAGAGCGCTTGCCGGTAGTTCTTCAGCCAAAGGTCCTGGATTTCGCGGGGTTGGAAGGCCAGCTCCTCGAATGATAAACCGCCCACCAGCGAGCGCGCAACCAGTAATGGCATGTCTGGCAAGTTGAGCAGGGTGCGCGAGGCGATGACCACATGACAGTTTTCATCCACCCGCTGGACAAACTGGTTGAGGAAGTAGGGGATGGAACGGGATTCCTCTACCAGATGGTAGTCGTCAATAACTATTGCAAAATGCTCGCTGATGTTTTGGTAGGCATCGTTGGCGATGACTGCCACCAGCGCATCGAGATTGAGTTGGTCCTGGTCGGTGTTTTGCAGCACCCCCAGGCTGACTTTGCCAAAGCGGGGGAAGCGCGCGCGGATACAGGCAATGAAATGGGCCAGGAAGCGAGGGATATCCTGGTCAAGCGGGTCGAGCGACAGCCAGCAAGGAGGCAGCCCAGAGGCGGCAAAAAAATCGACGAGCAGTGATGTTTTACCGTAACCCGCAGGGGCGGCGACGATGACCAGCTTGAGCTCTAACAGCTCATTCAGTAGATCGATCAGACGCTGGCGGGAAAGCAAATCTGCGCGCCGGCGCGGGACCACAATTTTCGTATTTATAACTGGAATTCTAGGGTCCATAACCGGTTGAAAACGGGGTACTATAGAAGATGATCAGGGGAATTGCAAGTTCCGGGCCGGGTCAGACGGGGAGATGGAATTGCGAGACGTTGATCGTTTTTCATTTTACCATGCCTAGACAGAAGTCACCTCCATGATGAGCATATTATTAACCTAACTGCTCAGAGGCTGAGAAAAGACCCTGGATTTACCTCAAATTCAGGATCTCCCGCCTTTGGTTGAGTAGTTGCTTAAACATCCAGCTACCACGGCACCCCCCCCCAATATTTTTAGGACAGGTTCTTAAGGTTTATGATGAGGGCCCTATCTGATAGAATGTTTGAACATAACAAATGAACGGAGAAACGATTGATGGAATTATTTAGCGAAAAGGATTTGGCACGAATTTTTCAGGCACTGGCATACGCAGCCGGTCAGCACAAGGATCAGCGGCGCAAGGGAGGCGACCAAACTCCCTATATTAATCACCCCATAGAGGTGGCAGAGTTGCTTTACCGGGTCGGCAAAGTCCGCGATGTGAATCTGCTTTTGGCGGCGATTTTACACGACACTGTGGAGGATACATCAACGACCCCTGAGGAGATTGAAACATTGTTTGGTTCCCAGGTGCGCAACCTGGTGATGGAGGTAAGTGATGACAAATCTTTGCCGAAAGCTGAGCGCAAGCGATTGCAGATTGTTCACGCCCCGCATCGGTCGGAGCTGGCCAAGCAGCTCAAGCTGGCGGATAAGATTTGTAACATTCGTGATGTTATTTTTCACCCGCCCGCCGATTGGAGTGATGAGCGCCGTGTGGAGTACATAGCCTGGGCCTCCGCGGTGGTGGCTGGGTTGCGCGGGGCAAACTCGAACCTGGAGGAAGAGTTCGATCGGGTGGTTGCTCAAGCTAAACCGGCCATTGAAAAGCGGGACTCGGAGTAAAATTAAGGTCTATGAAGCGCCTGGTCATCACTCCCGATGGAAATACACTACTAGCAAATACCCGACAAAACAGTATGGCGGTGTGGGATTTGCCCACGGCAAGTAAGCGCATGGACGTTTTGGGGGAGCCCATTGGCCTCGATCGAGAAGGCCAGGTGCTGCTCAAGCGAAATGAAGAGGGTGTGGCGGGGGTGCGCCTGGACTCCGGCGAGGAAATGCACCTACAGGCGCTGGACCCGGAGATGTTTGAACTCTGGCAGCGCTGCCTGGTGACGGGCCAGCGCTTTCGCCTGCGCCTGGATGTGGAGGATGTGTTTGGCGTCCTCCCGGTGCGCATCCTGCGCATCGAACAGGACCCGCGCTACTTTCCCAGCATGGACAGTTGGGCCCTGGCGCCGGATAATACCTCGCTGGTGGTGACCCTTTCGGGAGAAGTCTCGGGAGAAGATTGGGCAGCGGGCGCTTGCATGGATTTAGAGTCGGGGCAGCGACGCTTCAAATTTAATGTCAGTCGCTTTCAGCGCGTTCCGCCGATTTGTTTTTCGGCGGCGCACAAGCAACTGCTGATTGGTGATAACGCCTGCCACCTGAGCATATTTGAACTGGCGACTGGGAACAGCCTGCGCGAGATCTATGTGGGCGGATTCGGAATGGTGACGGCCATTAGCCCGGTGAATGAGGGCTTGGCGGCGGTCAACGCCTGGGAGCCCGTGGCGGGCATGGGCCAATCGCCGTTCTCGGTGCAACTGCTAGATTTAGAGCACGTTGAAGGGGAGCGGATGCGGCGCGCGCGGGTACAGGCAGTTTTGCGTGAGTCTCAATCGGTGGAAGAGCTTGAATTTGCTCCCGACGGGCGCACGTTGGCCATCCTGTTAGTAGACGGCACGGTGCATGTTTGGGATTTGGTCGCTGACAGCGTCCGGGAATTGGCGGTCAATCCATGAAGCGCGGCGTGGATTACATCGGTGTAGGCGTGGGCGCCATCATCGTCGCAGAGGACGGGCGCTTGTTCCTGGCGCGGCGCGGCCCGCTGGCCAAGAACGAACGCGGGCTGTGGGAGTTTCCGGGCGGGTCGGTTGAGTTCGGCGAACGATTAAAAGATGCGCTCCAGCGGGAAATTGCTGAAGAATACGGCATCCAAATTGAGGTGGGCGAACTGTTGGATGTGGTGGACCATCTTCTTCCGGAAGAAGGACAGCATTGGGTCTCGCCGACCTTCATCTGTCGGGTCACCGAAGGTGAGCCGGTCATCTGCGAGCCGGGAAAATGCGACGCGATTGGCTGGTTTCGTATAGAAGAAATTCCGGAAAATTTATCGGTGGTCAGCCGGAGCAATCTGGCGCATTACTTGGAGCGCAAAAATTCCTGACATAGCTGCTGGATGGAGGTGAATCATGTTAAGAAACAAGCCGGTGCCCTGGTGGGCGATACTGCCTGTGATAGGTATTCTGATCCCAGTTGTGCTGCTGCTGTATTGGAAAAAACGCCCCCGCGAACGCTTTTTAATTTTCACCCCCGCGATCCGCGTGCCAGAAGAGCCCAAACCTGCCGCGCAGCCCGCGGCGGTTCAAAGCGTAGATGACCTGACGGTGATCAAAGGGATTGGTCCGAAAACGCAAGCAGCATTGAACGCGGCGGGGATTTGTTCGCTGAGTCAGTTGGCGACTGCGTCCGTAGAACAGCTGCGGACGATTTTGCAGGAGGCTGGGCTGCGGCTGGGCGACCCTGCTGATTGGCCCGCACAGGCAGCATTCCTGGTTAAAAACGGGTAAAACAGCGCGTCTTCGCCCACCTATATAAACACCTAATTTGCAGAACGCCCCCGCAATTAGGGTGAATGTTGGTACTTCGCACCAACATTCACCCTAATTGCGGGCCTTTTTATCTATCGTCTGCCGATGATGAAGGCCAGAATTTCCGGATCGATCGGCAGTTCGGGGAGGTCTTGGGCTGTGTAGGGGCCACTTTGTAAGGCTCGTTCGCGGAGTGATCGCCACAGCCCCTGGCGCTCTTCAGAGCGGACTACAAGGTCATTGATCGAGCGAGCAGTTTGCATCTGCTCGCCCGTTGTGTACAGGAACGTGATGCGCTTCCAGCGCCCGGCAGGAATGGGGTTGGGGAGATGTTCCAGTGGGCCAAGCTGGATTTTGTAATATTCTTCCTGCGCGTGAGGATGATCGGGCTCGTCTCGCAGCAGTTCGAGGCGCGTGGTGAGTTCGTACCCGCGCACGGAGACGATGGTTTCAATCCGCCACTGGTGAGCCGGCCCAAAGGCCAGCCCCTGGTAGAAGGCCAGGTAATCCACGTTGACGACCTTGGGGGCGCTGCGCAGCGGGATGCGGTACCAGCCCAGCAAGCGCGCAATTTCCAAATCGCGCGGGGAGGGCAGGTAGGTGACGAGGATGATCGAGTCGGATTCAGGATACATGTGTGATTCTTTGCATGGTTTGTATCCATTATACATAAAAATTGTCAAACTACTCAGCCAGGAGCATGAGCTGAAAATAAAGTATTGGTCGGGCGCGAAGCGCCCGACCAATACTTTATTTTTGGGGCTTTGAGTTGCTTAGATCATCTTGTTGAAGGCTTCGATGCGGGCATCGATCTCGCCAACTTGTTTTTGAACGTTAGTCCAGTAGTCGGAGTCGTACCACTGCGCTTGAATTTCCTCGTAGGTCTTGCCCTGCTGCTCTACCCAGGTGTAGTACTTGAGGTTGTGGACACGCTTACGGTCGAGGTAGCTCAACTCGAGCAGGTTGTCGGTAGTCACCCCGTGCAGCGCGCCGGCGAATGCTTCGGCGGCGTCGAAGGGGGTGAAAGGTCCGAACTGCTCGGTGTATTCTTCCAGGCGGGTGCCGTAGAGTTCCATCGAGTCGGTCAAAACGGTGAGCACTACATCGTTCTCGGTGAGTTCGTTGTACTTGGCGAACTTGACTGCTGAGAGCATATTGGCGATGCCAGAGAAGCCTAGCAGATCCAGTTGATCAACGGTAGCAGCGGGGACACCTTTCTTGAGCAGGTATTCCTTGCCGATGGGTTCGTTGAACAATCGGGCAATGTCGACGACGTCATTGTCATCAATGGCGACAATCATATCGGTGTTCTTGACGTTGTGAATCCAGGGTACATGCTTGTCGCCGATGCCCTCGATGCGGTGAGCGCCGAAGCCGTTGAGCAGCAGGGTGGGACACTGCAGGGCCTCGCTGGCGATGATCTTGCTTTGGGGGAAGATCTGCTTGAGGTAGTCGCCCGAGGCAATGGTACCGGCAGAGCCGGTGGTGAGCGCCACGCCGCGGAACGTGTTTTTGGGGCCTAATTCGGCGTTAAGCACCTCTTCCATAGCGTGGCCGGTAACGTCGTAATGCCAGAGATAGTTGCCAAATTCATCGAACTGGTTGAAGATCATCAAATCCTGGCCGGATTTGCGCAACTCCCAGCATTTGTCAAAAATTTCTTTGACATTGGATTCGCTACCTGGCGTGGCGATGACATCTCCGGCGATATTGGACAGCCACTCAAAGCGCTCTTTGCTCATACCTTCGGGGAGGATTGCGATGGAGGGGCAGGCTAACAGGGTTGAGTCATAGGCGCCACCTCGGCAGTAGTTGCCGGTGGAAGGCCACACTGCTTTTTGGGTGGTGGGGTCAAACTGCCCGGTGACCAGGCGCGGAACCAGGCAACCAAAGGCCGCACCGACCTTATGGGAGCCAGTGGGGAACCATTTGCCCACCAGGGCAATGACCCGCGCGCGGGTGCCGGTCAAGCTGGAGGGCAGCTCAATGTAATTGACGCCGCCGAACTGCCCGCCAGAGGGGGTGGGCTGGTTCTTCCAGGTGATGCGGTACAGGTTGATGGGGGCCACGTCCCACAGGCCCGTTTGCGCCAGGCGAGCTTTGACGGCGTCGGGGATGAGGGCGGGATGTTTCATCTGGGCAAAGGTTGGGATGATAAAGTTGCGCTCGCGAACACGCTGTAAAGTGCGTTCCAGCCGGTCGGGATGAATGGTCAAATCGATGGTGCTCATGGTTTACTCCTGTTCTTTTTCTGGGGCTTCGCGAACGATGTACAGTGGGCGGCCCTTGACTTCGTCGTAAATGCGGCCAATGTATTCTCCGAGAATGCCCAGGCAGATCAACTGCACGCCGCCCAGGAACAAGACTGCTACCAGGGTGGTGGCTTGCCCGAAGAAGGCCTGTTTGCCGATCAGGCGTTCAATGATGACGATGGGGATGAAGATCAACGAGATACCGGCGGCGACGAAACCGATCCAGGTGGCGATTTGCAAGGGAAGGTGTGAGAAGCCCGTGATGGCGGTGATGGCCAGTTTGAGCATCTTGCGAAACGGGTATTTCGTGCTTCCTGCGAATCGCGCGGCGCGTTTGTAGGGCACGCCGACCTGACGGAAGCCCACCCAGGCGGACATGCCGCGCAAGAAGCGGGCTTTCTCGCGCATCGAGTTCATCACGTTGACCACTTTACGATCCATCAGGCGGAAATCGCCGGTATCCATAGGGATCTTTACATCGGTAATGCGGTAGATGATGCGGTAGAAGAGAGAGGCAGTCCATAACTTGAAGGCCGATTCGCCTTCGCGCTCGGCGCGAACCGCATAGACCACTTCATAACCCTCGCGCCAGCGTGCAACCATCTCGGCGATCAACTCAGGCGGGTCCTGAAGGTCGGCGTCGATGATGACAACGGCATCGCCGCGAGAGTAATCCAGCCCGGCGGTGACGGCGATTTGGTGGCCGAAGTTGCGCGCGAAGATGATCGGGCGGATGCGCTCATCCTGCGCCGCCAGTTCGCGGATGCGTTCGGTGGAGCCATCCGTGGAGCCGTCGTCGATTAGCAGCAGCTCCCAAGGTTCGCCGAGGCCGTCCATCACCTCTGAGACGCGGCGGCGCAGCTCGGGGAGAGATTCAAACTCGTTGAAGATGGGGGCGATAATCGAGAAGGTAGGTTTCATAGGGGCCTTTCATGAGAAGATAAGAGGAACCGCAGAGGCGCAAAGAGCGCAGAGAAAGAAGGAGCGATAGGAAGAGGAATCGGAGAGTCCGCGTAGGGGCGCAGCGGTGGAAACAGGCATGAAGTTGATCCTGATCTAGCTGCGCCTGGGGAGAAGTCACCGGAGAAGAGGTATCGCAGAGTTTGTGTCACCGAGTCGCCTCCAGATGTTTCCTCAAAGCGATCAGAGTGGGTTCGATGATGGGCGCGGGCCGCACCGACTGCATGGCGGCTTTGACATCCTTGAGCCCAGAACCGGTGTTAATCACCAGGATGGGGTCTTCAGAATCGACGATGCCCTGGTCGAGCGCAGAAGTTAGCCCGGCGTACGCCGCGGCCCCAGCGGGTTCGGCAAAAATCCCAGCGCTGCCCAGGGCCGGGATGGCCTTGAGAATGGCTTCGTCGCTCACTTTGAGGTACGCTCCACCGGTCTGCTGGGCAGCACGCACGGCGCGAATGCCATCCCGGGGGAAGTCTACGGAAATGCTGTCGGCCAGCGTGTGGGATTCCACAGGCTGGATGGTTTCGCTGCGGGCTTTCCAGGCGTTGGCAATGGCCGCCGAGCCTTCGGATTGCACACCGAACAAGCGCGGCATTTGATCGATCCAGCCCAGCGCTTGCAGATCCTTGAATCCCTTGTGGATGCCGGAAATGATGTTGCCGTCGCCGACCGAGATAAAGATGCACAAGGGGTGCTGCAACCCGGTCAATTGTGGGTAGATTGTTTCCCAGATTTCGTAGGCAGCGGTCTTTTTGCCCTCCACCGTGAAGGGATTGTAGCCGGTGTTGCGACAGTACCAGCCGTACTCTTGCGCGGCCTGCACGGTGAGGTCAAAGGCTGAGTCGTAGTTGCCATCCACCAGAATGACCTGGGCGCCATATACCAGCAATTGGGCCACTTTGGCGGGCGGGGCGGTACGCGGGGCGAAGATCATCGAACGCATCCCCACTGCGGCTGCCATACCGGCCAGAGCAGCCCCGGCGTTTCCGGTAGAAGCGGTGACCAATACGGGCGCAATGATTTCTTTGGCGCGGGCCACCACCACCGCGCTGGCCCGGTCTTTGAAGGATGCGGTCGGGTTGCGGCCTTCATCCTTGATCCACAACCGGGGCAGGCCCAGTCGGCGCGCCAGTTGGGGCGGGGAAAAGAGCGGCGTCCAACCGGCGGCGCGCAGCGGCGTGCCGTTTCCGCCGGGGTCAGCCACCGGCAGCAAAGGTAGATAACGCCACAAAGACGGCTCGCGGGTCGCGCTGGTGGCCGGATGGATTGGGCTGCGGCGAATGGCAGCCAGGTCCAGATTGACATCCAGGTTGCCGCCGTCGCGCGGGCAAACGTAAACGACCTCGTGCGGGGCGTACTGCGTGCCGCACAATGAGCAGGTATAACCCAGGAAGGAGGAGGGTTGGGTCATAGTTGTGAGGATGAGTTACAGTCCTCGTTCTCCGCGGATATAGGGCACGCCCAGGGCGCTGGGAGAACCGAGGCGTTTGCGGATGGCCTCCCGCGAGCCGATCACTAAGACGATAATGGTGAAGGCGTAGGGCAGCATCTGCAAGAAGAAGCCCCAGTAGGGGTTGTAATAGAAAGGATTGGCGAGGCCGAAGATCATGGTGGGACCCTGGATGTCTAGCACCAGCCGCCGCAGCGCGCCAAAGATATACGAGCCAAAGGCGGCGCGGATGGGGTTCCACTGAGCGAAAATAACCAGGCCGATGGCGATCCAGCCCTGGCCGGAAGTGGTCAGTTCACTGAACCAGCCGGGAGAGATGGCCAGGCTGATGGTGCCTCCGGCTAACCCGGCAAACAAGCCACCGACGAACACGTACAGGTAGCGCAGGCGGTAGACGTTGATACCTAGCGAGTCAGCGGCGGCGGGATATTCACCGACGGAGCGCAGATGCAAGCCAGGGCGGGTGTGGTTGATGAAGTAGTAGCACAGCGGGACCAGCAAATAACCCAGGTAGACGAGCACTTTTTGGTCGGTGAAGAAGATGGGGCCGATGATGGGGATTTGGCTGAGCAGGGGGACGGTGTAGGTGGGAATGAGCGGGATGGTGCCGGCCTTGCTCAAGCCTTCACCCAGTACCAGGCTGACTCCCGTGGCCAGGAAGCCCAGCGACAGCCCTGAAACGACCTGGTCGGCTTGCAGGGTGATGCTGATGAAGGCATGGATCTGGCTGAATAGCCCAGCCACAATCATGGCAACAAGCAGCCCCAACCAGGGATTCCCGGTGTATACGGCGATGCTGTAAGCACTCATCGCGCCGATGAGCATCATGCCTTCCACGCCCAGGTTGAGTACACCGGCCCGCTCGGCGAAGATTTCGCCCAGGGTGGCAAACAGAAGCACGGTTCCTGTGCTGACCCCCGCTTGAAGGATGATGATGGGGTCCATATTATTTGGCCTCCTTCAGCAGGTCTTTGCGGTGGACTCGAATGCGGTAGCGCATAAGGAAGTCGCTGGCGATCAGGCTGACCAGGATGATGCCTTGCAGCAGTTTGGGGATGCCGGAGGGTTGGATTTCTCGCCCGGCCAGGATGAGCGCGCCGAACAAGATGGAAACCGGCACGACGGCGATGGGGTTGAGCTTGGCAAGCCAGGCCACGATGATGCCGGTGAAGCCGTAGCCGGGGGAAATGGCCCCTTGCAGGCGGTGGACCACCCCGCTGATTTCGGACATACCCGCCAGCCCGGCGAGAGCTCCGGAGAGCATCATCACCAGGACGGTGTTGCGGGTGATGGAGATACCGGCGTACTGCGCGGCGCGGGGATTATCACCTACCAGGCGGATTTCATAGCCCCACTGGCTGCGATACAGGATGAGCCAGACCACCACGGCGGCGACGAGGGCCAGGATGAGCCCGAAATGAGTGGTGAGCCCGCGGAACATGGGGATGGTGTCCACGTAATCGGTCAAGCGGGGCATCCAGGCGTTGCGCGGGAAGACTTTGGACATCTGGAAACCGCCATCGGACCAAATCGCAAAAATGAAGTAGTTATTCCAGGAGATGGCAATGTAGTTGAGCATGAGGGTAGAGATGATCTCGTTGACCTGGAAGCGAGCTTTGAGAAAACCGGGGATGAAGCCCCAGATGGCGCCCGCGGCCATGCCAAAGACGATCATGGTGATGATAAACAGCCAGCGCGGGGCATCTTCGGGCAAAACGGGCAGCAGCACTACAGCGCTGGCGCCAAAGGCCCCGATGAAGAATTGCCCTTCCGCACCGATGTTCCACAACTTCATACGGAAGGCCAGGGTGCAGGCCAGGCCAACCAGCATGAGGGGGATAGCCTTGACCAGGGTGTCGGAGAATACACCGATGTCTCCGAAGGAGGCGCGGGCGATATGCGCGTAGGAGGCCCAGGGGTTGCCGCCTGCCAGGGCTAGAACGATGGCGCCGATGAGTAGCGCCACCACCACTGACAGCAAAGACAGCACCCAGGGATACCAGCGCGGTGGCTGCACCAGGCGCGGCTCCAGTTCGATGCGGAAAGGCAAACGATCGAGCAGCTTATTCATGGGCGGCCTCCATGTGGTCGGCGAGTTGATCTTGACGTACGCCGGTCATCATCAGTCCAATGTGCTGGATGTTGCCATTGGCAACTTCTCCCATGATGGCTCCTTCGTAGATGACTACCACGCGGTCACTGAGATCGATCAGTTCTTCCAGTTCTTCAGAGATGAGTAGGACGGCTGCTCCAGCGTCACGCTGGGCCAACAGCAGGCGGTGAACGCCCTCAATGGCGCCGACGTCCAGGCCGCGGGTGGGCTGCATGGCGATCATTAGTGCGGGCTGGCTGGAAATTTCACGCGCCAGGATGACTCGCTGGAGGTTGCCCCCGGAGAGCAGCCGCACGGGGGTTTCCAGGTTGGGAGCAATAATTTCGTAGGCTTGCTTCAATTCCGATGCGTAATTCGTCGCGGCGATGGCGTTCATCATCCAGCCGCGGGCGATGGGCGCATGCTTGTATTTTTTCATGATCACGTTGTCGGTAACGCTCAGGTTGGGGGCGCTGCCAACGTGGGTGCGGTCTTCGGGGATGTGCGAAACGCCGTGATGGATGCCGGTCTTGACGGAGCGATTGGTGATGTCATCCCCATCGACCAGCACGCGGCCTTTTTCGGCTTTGCGCAGCCCGGTGATCACGTCAGCCAGCTCGCGCTGGCCGTTTCCGGCCACCCCGGCCAGACCGACAATTTCGCCCTGCCGCACTTGTAGGGATAGACCGCGTAGGGCTTTGAGGCCTTTGTCGTTTTCGGCCCACAAATCTTCCAGCTGTAAAACGACTTTGCCCGGCTGGCAGGGATTTTTTTCCAGGCTAAAGATGACCTCGCGCCCAACCATCAGGCGGGCCAGATCGGTTTTGGTCATCGAACGGGTCTCAACGCCGGACGCAGTGCTGACGCCGCGCCGCAAGACGCTGACCCGATCGGCTATTTGCGAAACCTCGTGCAGCTTGTGGCTGATGAAAATAATTGATTTTCCCTGGGCGACCATTGCGCGCAGGGTGTTAAAAAGTTCGTCTACTTCGGTGGGGGCCAGGACGGCGGTGGGCTCATCCATGATGAGGATGTTCGCGCCGCGGTACAGCATTTTAAGAATTTCTACGCGCTGCTGCTCACCCACCGAAAGCTGCCAGACATGCGCGCGCGGGTCGACCTTGAGGCCAAAGCGCTCGCTCAGTTTGGCGATCTCTTGCTCGTATTTGGAGAGCTGCATGAAGAAGCGCGGCTCGTCCAGGCCGAGGAGGATGTTTTCGGCCACGGTTTGAGAAGGAACCAGCATGAAATGCTGATGGATCATGCCAATGCCAGCCTGGATGGCCTGGCGTGGGGATGAGAAAGAGACCGGTTTCCCATTCACCAGGATGGACCCGCCATCGGGATGATATAGCCCCGCCAGGATGTTCATCAACGTGCTTTTTCCCGCCCCGTTTTCTCCTAACAGAGCATGAATTTCCCCTTTGCGCAATTCAAAATCGACATGATCGTTGGCCAAAACGCCCGGAAAGTGCTTGACAATGCCGCACATTTGCACAACGATTTCGGCTGGAGAGGACGGCGTGGGTTGGTCCATAGAGCCTCTTGTGAAAAAACTACGAGTAAAAAATCGAGCGATGGGCTTGAATTTCGACGCCACATAAACGGTTTGGATGGACCTCCCCGTCTATGTGGCGTCAAACTTACATGCTTACAATAGAATCATGCAGAGGTTAGTTGCCGGAGGGCAATTCAGCAGTAATGCCTTCGGCCCACCACTTCATGCAGTACGTGCAGCCCAGACCGTATTCGGGGAACTGGTCAAGGTCGACCTGCGAGAGAGCCGCACCGGCAGGAACGATCTCATTACCGGCGTTGTCATTGATCGGGCCCATGAAGACGTCGAAGCGGTTGAATTCACCCGTCAGCGACTTGGCGACAAGGTCTTTCACTTCGGCAACTACTTCGGGAGGCAGTTCGGTCACACCGGCGGGCATCACTTCGCCTTCCATGAAGCCGTACAGACCCAACGCACCGGTCTCAGCATCGAAGTAATCGAAGCCAGGAACATAGGTGCCGGCGATGACCTTCTTGGCGATGTCGGCATACACGGGACCCCACTTCCAGTAAGGAGCGGTGAGGCAGCGTTCGGCTTTGCAGGAGCCGGCCCAGTCATAGGTCACGCCCCATTTTCCCTTCTCGGTAGCCACATCGGCCACGGCGGGGGTATCGGCGCCGGTGTAGACAACCTGGGCGCCAGCATCGAATAAGGATGCTGAGGCTTCCTTTTCGATCACGGGGTCATGCCAGGTGTTGATCCAGCGGATATCCATCGTGCACTCGGGGCAGGTCTTGCGCATGCCCAGGGCGATAGCGTTGCCCAGGCGCAGTTCTTCGGGGATGGGGAAGGTGGCCATGTAGCCGAGCTTGGGGTTGCCGTCCATCTTGGCGCGGGCGCCACCCAGCATGCCGGCGAGGTACTTCATGGTTTCCATGCCGCCAAACAGGTTGCCAAAGTTGGTCCCGTTGGTTTTAATGCCACTGATGTGGATGTACATGGTGTCGGGATATTCAGCCGCCACAGCTTCCATGGGGTCCATGAAGCCATAGGAGGTGCCGAAAATCAGGTCGAAACCTTTGCGTGACAGAGCGCGGAAGACCTGTTCGGAATCGGCGCCTTCGGGGACGTTTTCAATGTAGGCGACATGAACATTATCAACATTCTGGGCGATGTATTCCAGACCTTCATAGTGAGACTGCGACCAGCCGCCATCATCATGTGGGCCAATCAACACCATGCCGACGTTGAACTTGTCTTTCTGGATATCGGGGATTTGGAATGACCCGACGGTTTCGGTTTTGGGGCCGCAGGCGCTCAAAATGAACGCAAACAACAGGACAACGGCCAGAGTACGCATTGCAGCTAACTTAGACATAATTCTCCTCCAATGTGCGAAAAAACGGAAAACTTGGAACGCTAAACCAGACATCAGGCTTGAAAAACTTATCTAGGACTCACCTCCTTACAAAGTTTCTCTTAAATTACCCTCAGATTCTCGATCAGGGTTGAAACTGAAAACGCCGCCTTGAACGTGGAGGGGGGAAGGTTTCCACGAGGGCGACCGCCTTTGTGTATTGTACACCGAAATTTTTGGCATAGAACGGATTCGCCGGGTGACAAAAGTCATGAATTTTGAGGGGGTTGTCTGAACAAGGCTTGGCGGTAGGAAAACACCAGGGGGCCAAAACCCTAAGGGTCTTTAAGACCCTTAGGGTTTCAGAGAAATACCAGGCTAAGGCACCACCCAGGTGCCCGTTTCGCCTTTCAGGGCGCGACCGATGTTTTCGGGGGTGGTGATGAGGGCTTCTTTGCCACCGTTTTCCAGGTATCGCAAGATGGCCTGGATCTTGGGCAGCATGGAACCTTTGGCGAAATGCCCTTCTTCGATATATTGTTTGGCTTCTGCCACCGTCATGCGATCGATCCATTTCTGGTCGGGTTTGCCAAAATTGAGGGCCACCTTTTCTACGGCAGTGGAGATGATGAACAGGTCGGCGCTAATCTCTTGAGCCAGCAGGCTGGAGGCGAAATCCTTGTCGATGACCGCAGGAGCGCCAATGTAATTGCCATCGCCGGGGTCGATGACCGGAATACCGCCGCCGCCCACCGTGATGACGATGATCCCGGTGGCGATGAGAGCCTTGACCGTATCGAGCTCGACGACTTCCTGGGGCAGTGGCGAAGCTACTACACGGCGCCAGCCGCGACCAGCATCTTCCACCACCGACCAGCCCAGCTCATTCTTCTTGTGCAACGCTTCTTCCTGGCCCATGAACCCGCCAATGGGTTTGGTCGGGTGTTGGAAAGCCGGGTCGTTGACATCGACCAGCACCTGGGTGATGATGGTGGCGACATTCTGCTTGATTTTGCGTTGGTAAAGCTCGTTTTGCAGGTTTTGTTGGAGGAGGTAACCGATGAGTCCCTGGCTTTCTGCTCCACATACGTCCAGTGGAGTCTCGGGAATGCCTTCGGCCTTGGCGGCGACTTCGGATTGACGCAAGATCAAGCCTACCTGGGGGCCATTGCCGTGGCCAATGGCGACGTTCCAGCCGTTTTCAATCATGTCGGCAATATGGAAGGTGGTGTCTTTGGCCGCCTGGTACTGGTCCTCAATGGATTGATGGGCGTTATCTTTAATCAGCGAATTGCCCCCAATGGCAATGACTGCTGTCTTCTTTTGGGTCATGGTTTCTCCTACCAAATCAAAAGGTTTTTCGGTATCGACCTGATTGTGACTACTCACGCGAAGCGAATAAGCCCCGAATTTGAGGTATATGTGGGTGCTTCGCACCCACATATACCTCAAATTCGGGAGATTTTTTCAACTTCGGCGAGGAGATTCATCTGATCAGTCCGGCGTTAGCCCATGGTCAAGGCCATGACGGCTTTCTGGGCGTGCAAGCGGTTTTCGGCTTCATCGTAAACCACCGAATGCGGCCCGTCGATGACCTCATCGGTTACTTCCAGGTTGCGGTCGGCAGGTAGGCAGTGCATGTAGATGGAGTCATCCTTGGTGAGGTTCATGCGGCGCTGATCGGTGATCCAACTGCGGTACTTCTCGATGAGGGCTTTTCCTTCTTCTTTTCCAGTGGTGGTGACCAGCGGCCCCCACGACTTGGGGTAAACCACGTCGGCGTCTTTGAAGGCTTCGTCCATGTTGTCGGTCACTTCAAAACCCACCTGGTATTTGCGGGCGTTCTCGCGGGCCTGATCCATGATCTCGGGCATCAGCTTGAACTCCGGTGGGTGAGCCAGAACGACATCGCAGCCAAAGCGGGTGAGCTGTAAGATGAGTGATTGGGGCACGGAGATAGGTTTGCTGTACGAGGCGGCGTAGGCCCAGGAGACGACCACTTTGCGGCGGCGCAGATCGCGGCCTTTCTTTTCGATGATGGTCATCAAATCGGCCAGACACTGGAAGGGATGGTAGACATCGCACTGCATGTTGAGCACGGGCACGCGCGAGTGTTTGGCGACCTCGTTGATGTAGCTGTTGCCGAACTGCCAGTCACACTGGCGGATGGCGATGCCGTCAAAGTAGCGCCCGAAGATCTGGCCGATCTCTTTGGCGGTGTCGCCGTGAGAGATTTGGGTTGAATCAGAGTCGATGAAGGCAGCGTGACCGCCCAGTTGGGCCATACCGGCTTCGAACGAGCCGCGGGTGCGGGTGCTGGTGAAGAAGAACAGCATCGCCAGCACCTTGTCGCGCAGATAGGGGTGGGCTTCGTTGAGGGCGCGTTTCCGCTTCAAATCGAAGGCCACATCCAAAACGGTTTCGACTTCTTCTTTGCTGAAATCGAGGTCACCGATGAGATCACGACCGTGCAAGAAAGTTTGCATACATTTGCCTCCAGACGTTTTGATGGCGGGCCGAAATGGCCGCGCGAATTTTTAAGCCAATAATGCGGGCAACACCGCGTAGAACTCGGTGGCCTTAACTACTTCTGAAAGAGGAATGCGCTCGTCGGTGGCGTGGGCAAAGCGTTCGTCACCGGGGCCAAAGCCGATGCTGGGGATGCCGGCTTTACCGGCCCAATAGATGCCGTTGGTGCTGAAATCCCACTTGCCACTGGGCGTTTCGGGCAGGCCGATCAATTTGCGAGCCTGCTGCCCGGCTTGCACCAGGGGGTGCTCTTCTTCCAGCGCCCAGGCGGGGAAGTACTTGTCGACTGGGAAAACGAACCCGGTATAGGAAGGCTCGTCGTAAAAAAGCTCTTCTACGGTGATATCTTTGCGCAGTTCAGCGGGGATTAGATTGCGAATTTGCTCGACGGCAGCCTCTTTGCTTTCGCCAAAGGTGAGGCGGCGGTCGATGAAAATGTAAGCTTCATCTGGCACGGCGTTGATGCTGGCGGTGCGCACGTGCATGTCGGAGACGGTGATTTTCCCGTGGCCCAGGAAGGGATGGTCGCCCAATTGCGGCTCCAGGTCGCGGATGGCGCCGATTACGGGGATGAGCTTGTAGATGGCGTTTTCACCGAGGTGGTTGCTGGCGGCGTGAGCGCTCTTGCCGCGGGCGGTGACCTTTAGCTCGATGCGCCCTTTGTGGCCGCGGTACACGCGCATGGTGGTGGGCTCGCCAATGACGACAAAGTCGGGGCGCACGCCGGGGTCTACTTCCACGAAGGTGTTGGGGGCAATGCCATCGCACCATTCTTCCATATTACCGAAGTAGTACACGGTCCAGCCGTCCAGCAAGCCCAGGTCGCGGGCAATGGCCAGACCGTAGATCATGCCGGGGGTGCTGCCTTTTTCGTCCACCGAGCCGCGCGCCCACAGCCAGCCATCTTCGACCTTGCCCTGGAATGGGTCGCAGGACCAATCAGCCGGATCGCCGATGCCAACGGTGTCGATGTGCGAGTCATAGACCAGCACGCGCGGGCCGCTGCCAATGCGCCCGAAGACGTTGCCCATCTTGTCGAAGCGCATTTCTTCGTAGCCCAGGGCGCGCATTTCTTGCAAGATGCGCTCGCCCACGTCCTTGAGCTGAGAGTTCATGCTGGGAAGAGCGCAGATTTCGCGTAAAAAGTGAATGATGGCAGGTTCGGCCTCGCGGACACGACTTTGAACCTGTTCGAGAGATTTGGAATCGAGCATAGGATTTATCCTTGAATGATAATAACCGCTTTGGTAGAGGTGGAAGATGCCCAAATTTGAGGTGTTAGTGAGGCGCGAAGCACCTCACTAACACCTCAAATTTGGGACTATTCTTCACTTTCTGAGTGGTTACGAATGTCATTGCCCAGCGGGCGGACTTCACCGACTCGGCGCACGATTTGGAAGCGGAAATAGCCGGGCAGGAAGAAGCTGGAAGAGTAATCGACTACCTGATCGTCGACCGAGTAGAGACGGGCGGAGAACATGAGCAGCACGTCGCCGCGCTGGATTTCGAGCAGCCTGCCCACCTCGCCCGAAGCGGAGTAGGCACGCACTTCGGTAACCGAACGGGCCAGGCGGGGCGAGCCGCGCATGAGAATCAGGTCGAGGACGGAGCCCGTGAAACCTTGTTGCAGGTCCTCGGGGGTGAGCACGTCTTCGGGGAGAATATCCACCAGGTAAGCGACCGGGCGCCCGTGAGCCTGAATGACGCGCCCAACATGAATCAAGGGGGTGCCTTCGGGTACGTTGAGCGCTTCGGCTTGGTCAGCGTCGGCCTGGATCTCTTGAATGCGCAGGTCGCCCATCGAGACTTCCAGCCCAATGCGATGGGCTATGCTCTCGATGCTTTCCAACACCTCCAGACCAGTATCCAGGACGGCGCTCTTGCCGACGACGAACGTGCCTACGCCCTGGCGGCGGCGAATCAGGCCCTGGCCTTCAAACGAGCGCATGGCTTCGCGCAGTGTTGCGCGAGATACGCCCAATTGGCGAGCCAACTCCGGCTCGGCAGGCAGCCGCCCTCCCGCCGGAGTGGATGCAATTAATTCCGCCAGCACGACTTGCAGGCGATGGTACGGCGCGATGGTGGCAGCAGTATTTGACAAGACGGCCTCCTTCCCTGAAAAGGGGCTTACTCCAAAACGTCAATGACCCGGAAATGGTTTACGTCCACGAGACCCAGATCGGACATGCGCAGTTCGGGGATGACCACTAACCCCAGCAGGCTCATTTGCATGTTCGGATTGTTCAATTTGCAGCCGCAAGAGCAGAATCCTTCCAGGACCGTATCGGCCTGGGCCGCAACCTCGACGGCGGGGCGGTTGGAGATGAGCCCGGCGATGGGCAGTTCCACCTCACCAACGATTTTGCCGCGGCGCACAACCACCTGCCCGCCGCCGGTTTTCGCCAGCCGGTTGGCAGCCAGAGCCATATCGCCGTCGTCGGTACCGATGACGATCATTTGGTGGCTGTCGTGGGCGATGGTGGTGGCCAGGCCGCAAGGTTCGGTGAGGCCAAAGCCCTGCACCAGCCCTACTTGCACGCGGCCGCTGTTGCCGTGGCGTTCCACCATCGCCACCTTGGCAAGGTCATTTTGCAGATCGGCATGAACCTCGCCTTTGCGGGCGGTGACGGGCAGGCGGAGATGGCGGGTGGGAGCCTGGTTCTCGATGACGCCGATGACGTGAGCGTGAATGCGGCCTTCGTGAGCGGGCGCAACCAGCTTGAAATCGGCGGCTTTGAGCGCGCGGGGCAGGTGCACCGATTCGATGGCCCAATCGGGGTAGGGAATGCCCGGCGTTTCAGCCAGCATCTGCCCGTCTTGCGCCACCACCTTGCCGCGGGCGATAACTATTTGGGGGGCGAAAGCAGGCAGGTCGGGCACGATGAGCAGGTCGGCGTAGCGCCCTGGGGCAATCTGGCCAATTTCGCGGCCCAGGCCAAAGTGCTCGGCGGTGTTGATGGTGGCCATTTGCAGCGCGGTCATGGGGGGCAAGCCCTGGGCAATGGCATGGCGCACGACGCGGTCCATGTGTCCTTCGTTGATTAGAGTAGCCGAATGGGAATCGTCGGTGCATAGCAGGAAGTTGCGCGGGTCGAGGCGCAACTCGGTGATGGCGCGCACCTGCTCGGCCACATCATGCCAGGCCGAGCCGAAGCGCAGCATGGCTTTCATGCCCTGGCGGACGCGGGCAACGGCATCTTCGACGCGCGTGCCTTCGTGGTCGTCCATCGCCCCGCCGGCCACGTAGCCGTGAAAGTCCAGGTCCAGCTCGGCCACGGGATAATGCCCGCCAATGACCCGGTTGACCTTGCGGGTGGCTTCCAGCTTGGCATGGACACCCGAATCGCAGTAGGACACGCCGGGGTAATTCATCATCTCACCCAGGCCGATGATGCCGGGCCATTCGAGGGCTTCGGCGATTTCCTGGGGGCCTAGCTCGGCGCCGGAAGATTCGAGGCCGGGGGCAGAAGGGACGCAGGAAGGCACCTGAACAAAGATGTGCACGGGTTGGAGGGCGGCCTCGTGAAGCATGAGGCGCACGCCGCGCAATCCGAGAACGTTGGCGATTTCATGCGGGTCGACGAACATGCCGGTGGTTCCGTGGGGCACCACGGCGCGGGTGAATTGGGCAACGGTGAGCATGCCCGACTCGACGTGCATGTGCGCATCCAGCAATCCGGGGGTCACGTAGCGCCCGGCGGCGTCGATGACCACCGTATCGGGGCCAATGGTGTGGGCGGCTTTGGGGCCGACAAAGGCGATGCGCTCGCCAAGAACCGCGATTTCGGTGTTGGGAACAATTTCGCCGGATTGGACGCACACCCAGCGGGCGTTGCGAATGACCAGGTCGGCGGGAACGCGCCCCATGGCGCAGTCAACCAGCGGGCGAGAGTCTGTGAGGCGGAAGGAGTCCATGTGTCTTGTTTCAGCCATTCAAAATGCGTTGTGCAGAACGGTTATGGCGTTCCACCAGGGTGGGAATATCCAGCAAGGCGTGGTGGCCGTTCTCTACCACCACCTGCCCGTGGACGATGTTCCAGTCGACGTTTTGGGGGGCGCAGAGGAGTAGGGCAGCAAGCGGGTCGTGCAAGGCCCCGGCGTAAGCGAGCTTGTCCAGGCGCACGGCGGCCAGGTCGGCGCATTTGCCCACTTCCAGCGAACCGATATCGCTGCGCCCCAGCACCGCCGCGCCGCCCAGGGTGGCCAGCTCGAGGGCTTCACGGGCGGTCATTAGTTTTCGGGAGGGGTCGTTGGAGCGCGAGAAGCCGGTGATGCCTTCATTGACGCGGGCGAGGAGCAGCGCCTGGCGCGCTTCGGCCAGCATGTGCGAGCCGTCGTTACTGGCCGAACCGTCGACGCCTAGTCCAACGTTGACGCCCGCCGCGCGGAACTGCTGGATGGGGGCGATGCCTGAGGCCAGGCGCATGTTGGATGAGGGGCAGTGGGCCACGCCGCAGCGGTGATGGGCGTACACCTGGATTTCCTCGGCGTTGACATAGACTGAGTGGGCAAACCAGACATCACCGCCGACCCAATCGAGGGACTGCATGTAGCCAACCGGGCGATAGCCAAACTTTTGCAGGCAGAAGGCTTCTTCGTCTTCGGTTTCGGCCAGGTGGGTGTGCAGGTGCACGCCGTAATGGCGAGCCAGTTTGGCCGATTCGCGCATCAGGTCGCCGGTGACGGAGAAAGGCGAGCAGGGGGCCAGCACAATTTGACAAAAGGAGCCGGGGCGTGGGTCGTGGTAGGTTTCGATCAGGCGCTGCGAGTCAGCCAGGATGTGCGCTTCGCTGTCCACGACGCTGTCGGGGGGCAGGCCGCCCTGGCTTTGGCCCAGGCTCATCGAGCCGCGGGAGGCGTGCAGGCGCAGGCCGGTCTGGCGGGCGGCTTCAATCTCATCATCCAGGCGCGAGCCGTTGGGGAACAGGTAGAGGTGGTCGGAGGCGGTGGTGCAGCCGGAAAGAGCTAACTCGGCCAAGGCCACCTGGGTGGAGACGAAGATGTCTTCGGGTTGGATGCGTGCCCAGATGGGGTACAGGGTGGTCAGCCAGTTGAACAGGTTGGCATCCTGGGCGGCGGGCACGGCGCGCGTGAGGGTTTGGTAGAAGTGGTGATGGGTATTGATGAGACCGGGGAATACAACACACCCACTGAGGTCGATGACACGGTCTGCAGTGGGTGGTAGTGTTTCGGTGGGGCCGATCTGTTCAATCAACCCGTCTCGAGCAAACAAGCCTCCCTGGGGAATCTCACGGCGATGGGAGTCCATCGTCACCAGGAGCTGAGCATTTTTTATGAGGAGTGTCGCCATTACTGACTCCACAGAAAGTATTTTCGCTGAGCGAAGGGATCCCTTTCAGTGTACCGACAAACCCTCAAAAAGTCAATTGTCAGACAACCATAAAAATATCGACTGGTGGCAGGTTTACCCCGCCATGCGCGCTGCCCGCAGAGTATTCTGCAGGAGCATGGCGATGGTCATGGGGCCAACGCCGCCGGGAACGGGGGTGATGCAGCCGGCAACTTCTTTGACCTCGTCAAAGGCCACGTCGCCGACCAGGCGGTAACCTTTGGCCTTGCTGGCGTCTTCCACGCGATTGATGCCCACGTCAATGACCACCGCGCCGGGCCGCACCCAGTCACCGCGCACCATTTCGGCGCGTCCCACTGCCGCCACCAGCACGTCGGCTGAGCGGCACACGTCTTTGAGGTTTTTGGTGCGCGAGTGGCAGATGGTGACGGTAGCGTTGGCGCGCACCAGCAGCAGGGCCACGGGCATGCCGACGATGTTGGAACGGCCCAGGACAACGGCATTGGCGCCGTTGAGATCGGGCAGGACGCTTTCAATGAGCACCATGCAGCCGGCGGGGGTGCAGGGGATGAAGAGCGGTTCGCGGCCTTTTTGGGCCAGGCGGCCAATGTTCACCGGGTGGAACCCATCGACATCCTTTTGGAGGCTGACGGTGTTGAGAACGCGCTCTTCGTCCAGACCCGAGGGGAGGGGCAATTGCACGAGGATGCCGTTGACCGCAGGGTCGTCGTTGAGTTTGCGTACCAGTGCCTCCACCTCGCCTTGCGAGGCTGAGGCAGGCAGTTCATAGCCAGATGATTGGATGCCAACCTGCTGGCAGGCTTTGTGTTTAGACTTCACGTAGACTTGCGAAGCGGGGTTTTCTCCAACCAGAACGGTGGCCAGGCCGGGGGCTGGTTTGCCTTCCGCCACGCGCTCAGCGACTTCTTTCGCCACCTGGGCACGGATTTGTTCGGCGACTGCGGCGCCATTCAAGAGTTGAGCGGTCATAGGGGAGTCCTTTCTGAATTAGGGAGATACAACCTTATTATAAGGCAAGAGCATCTTCCCCGTGAGCGCTGAAGGCCGTCGCATAGGGATTGGCCGGGTCAAAATCCTCGCCAATTCCCCAAAATTCCACCATTTATTATCAATAAGAGTCAGTTACCGGGTCTATAATGAATATCAACATTTACTTGCCGACGGAACATCATCTTCAACAAGAGAAATCCAATGAAAAAATTCATCACGATAACCATTCTAATCGTTGTCCTACAGTTGGGGCTGCCCGGCGCGCCCTACCGCATGGTTTCCGCTGCCGATGGAGACATCGAATCCTATACCTACCAACTGACCCAATCGACCGGGGCCTATACTTTCTGGACGACGCCACCCAGCGAGCGGGTGTTTAAGGATTCTGCGGTTCCGCTGGAGACCGGCTCAGGAGTGAAGGTGTATGCGGCGAAGAACGAGTTCGAGCCGTTTCAGGTGGTGGTGCGCCCGGTTGCTTCGGGGAATGTAACGGTAAACATTGGTGATTTTGGCAGCGGGATCAGTGCCGAAATCTACCAGGTGAAGTATGTGAATATCACCCAGGTCAGTGACAGCCTGGGGCGCACTGGCCCGTATCCCGACCCGCTGTGGCCGATTGCAAAGGGCGCTACAGTGAGTGTTGCCGGAGGCCAGAACACGGCTTTCTGGTTCAGTGTTTCGGTACCGCCGACAACCGCCGCCGGGAATTACAGCGCAAATGTGTCCATCGGCGGGGTGAGCATTCCGGTGGTGCTGCATGTGTTCAATTTTGCTATTCCTGATGAACTGCACGTGGCCTCGCGGATGAATTTTTCGCACCAGGCCGTTTTGACAAAGTACAGCGTGCCTGGCACAGGCAGCGAATATTGGATGTACGTGGATAAGATGAAGCAGTTCTTCATCGATCATCGCCTCACCCCTTCCAGCGTGCTGTGGTCGGGCGGATTGACCGCCGGCGGCACGTTTGCTGAGCCTTATATCGACTACTGCGCCACGCACAGCTTCATAGACAATGACGGTATCTGGGGGTTTGAAGACCCGGCGGAGCGCTATCTGGATGGAACAGGCTTGATGGGTGGGCAGTTCAGCACGGCGTTTAACGATGGCACGGGCTTTTCTACCTTCATGGCTGCCGGTTTCAGACACAATGATCCTGCGGTTGACCAGCGCCCCAGCAGCTTTTGCGGCATCAGCCGTTCGTCCAGCGATTGGTTGAACAATCCCACGTCTGCTTACAATACGGCCTGGTTTGCCTATATCACAGCCATGCAAAACTACTTGACCAGCACGGGTTACCTGGACGAGGCTTATCATTATTTTGCCAATGAGCCGCAAGATCAGGCCGATTACAACGCCGTGGCCTGGTATTCGCGTTATTCGCACCAGGCTGCCCCGAACCTGAAGTTGATGGTCTCGGAAGAGCCCAAGCCGGAAATTTATGCCAATCCGAGCTATCCAAACGCGCACATCGATATCTGGCTGCCGGTGCTGAACAACTATGACCCCGTCGTTTCGCACGACCGTGAGCTGAACCACAGTGAAGAAACCTGGGTTTACTTTTTGCACGGCACCCGTCCGCCGTACTTCAACCCCATTACACTGGACCACCCAGGCATCGAGAGCAAGCTGACCGGCTGGTTCCTGTGGAAGTACCGGGTGCGCGGAATCGCCTACTACTCGTTGAACGATTGGAGCGTAAACCCCTGGACAGACCCCATGACCGATGGGCACAACGGGGACACTTTTATGCTTTATCCGCCCTCCGAGGCGAATACAGCGATTGACTACGGTACGAATGGGCACCGCATGGTGCCGTCGATCCGCTTCGAGCTGATGCGCGACAGCCTGGAAGATTATGAATACCTTTACGTGTTGAGCGGCGGGAGGCCGGAAGTAGGCGCAGCGAACGTGGCTGATCCGCAGGCAGACAAGATCATCTACGGGCTAACCGGCTATTCGCGCAACAGCGAGTTCATGTATAACCTGCGCCGGTTGATCGGTTTGAAGAATGGCGGCGAGATTGCAACCATCCCCGATATTGCTCCCGAGCCCGATCATGAGCGCTCGAAAGGCTTGCCGGGCAACTACTACATTAACTTTCAAGATCCCGCCGGAGAGCCGACCGCGAATCCGCTAGTGGTGGGCGGAAAGACCTATATGAAGATCGGCAGCAGCGATTACAGCCTGGCTAACGGCTATGGATGGTTTAGCCCGCCTGAGGCAAACTGGATGACCGCCTATACTTCCAATGGGCCGAACGTGCTCCAGAATAGCATCCTGTACTCCGACTGGGGAAGACCCGCCACCTTTGAATTTGATGTACCCAATGGCATTTATAACGTGACCCTTTCGGTAGGCTGGTACGATCGAACTTACAGCCATCAAAAAGCGGTGATTGAGGGAGTGACCTTCGTCAACGACGAAGCCTCCTTGCCATATCTTGTGCGCACAAAACAGGTGCAGGTGAAAGATTACAAGCTGAGCCTGTCGATTGGAATCTTTGACGAGTACACGATGCTCAATTATCTGGAGATTGAGGTAGCCAATCCGCCGGTGACCAACCTGCGCGTTACGCAAGCAAACCTTGTTGGGGGCACATTGACTGCCGACTTGCACTGGACACCTTCTCAAACGGCGCAAACGACAGTCATACGTTATGCCACTTCGCCTATCACCACCGCCAGTTGGGAAAGTGCTACCGTGCTAACCGATTCTTTGCCAGGCAGTTCTGAGACTTACACGGCTATTGTCCCGTATACCACCGGCACAGTCTACTTCGCGCTGAAGGGCCTGAATGCAACAGGACAGTGGACGTTGGTTTCCAACAATGCCTTCTACCCATCCTATGACACTGTTCTACCTTTGATCCGGCGGTAGGCGAAGAAATCTATCTGAAAATGTGACTGCTCATCCCCGGTAGAAAGGCATTTTGGAAAATTCAACCCGTGTGCGGGGGATGGGGGTGAAACAGTATTACGAACACTACGGTCTTTTTATTGTGACATTGTCAAAGTAGTCCCTCAAAAATTCGCAGACCTTCCCAATAATTCCCGGATAGGTCTTAAGGTTTTTTGGGGGCCGCGAGGCGACCGACCAGCATCCCCAGGAGCAGTAAAGCCAGAACTGCGCCGTAAGCGGTTTGGATTCCGATTTTGTCTGCCAGGCCGCCTAAAAATAGGGGGGCTGTCAGGATAGCTAACCCGGCAGCAAAGGTAGCCCGGGCGCTGGCGGTGTTGGTGTCACCTCCGGAGCGGTTGAACGTTTCGATCATGGACAGGGGGAAGAGATTGGAGATGCCCGCGCTGCTGATGAGCAGCCCGACCACGCGCAGGAAGCTCCAAGGCGCGAGCCAAAATAGCAAAACGCCCAAAATGCCGATGCCCTGGGCGATCAGAAGCAACTGCTGCGGTGGAAAGTTGCGCACCAGACGGCTGGAAACATACCGCGAGAGGACCATGACAGCGAAGAACCCGCTGATGCAGGCCGCGGCGGCGGTTTTGCTGAACCCGGCGATTTTTTCAAGGAAGTCGGCGCTCCAGAAGATGACGCTCCACTCCGCCGAGACGGACAGGTAAATGATCACGACGACCAGCCAGAAGGCCAGCGGCAGGCGCGCGCGGGTGCTGCCCTGTGGCTGGGATGGGGATTCGGGCAGGGTAACTTTCCAAAACACCGCTGCGGCGACCAGCGGGAAGAGCAGGGTGAACCACGGCGCTCCGCGCCAGCCCAGCCCAACGGATACGACCGCGCTGACCACTAGCGGCGCGGCCAGCGAACCGATGCCGGCGATAATGTTGGCTTCGCTGAGGGCCACGGCTTTGCTCTCGCCGTGAATATCTGAGAGGAAAGCCTGCACCAGCACCATCATCAACGGGCCGAAGAAGCCGCATAGCAGCGAACCCGCCAGGGGGATTTCGGCCACGCGGCCCAGGGCCATGAGAAGCAGCCCCGTTGTGGATCCGCTGAAGGATAGATACAGCAGCTTTCGCCTTCCAATCAACGCCACCAGCCACCCGGCGCTAAGACCCGCCAGAACCATGCCCAGTGCATTTGCGCTCAGGTACAGGCTGGTGCGGGTGTAATCCAGGTTGAATTCGGGGCGCAAAAAGGGCATGCAGGCGCTAATCATGGCCTGCAGGAAGGTATGAAAAGCCAGCAGACCGTAACTGAGCCAGGTCAGGGGGGTGCGCTGAAAGTGGTTTTCGAGCATATATCCTCGCCGGTCGGGATTTCAGTTTGAGAGTTCTTTGGGAATTGGCGTGGTGATACCCGCATTTTTGGGTGCAATGGCGGCTTTGCCGCCATTGCACCCAAAAATGCGGAACCTACCACGGCGAATCGCAAAAACCCAATTTGAGTATAACGGACAATGTTATACTTGGAATGAAGAACTCTCCCTGGACTATTTGAGGAGCAGCCGATATGACCTTACTCATCCGGGCGGGAACCCAGGTGACCGCCTCTGACACCTACACAGCCGATATCCTGGTGGAAGGCGAGCAGATTGCACAGATTGGGGTCAATTTGCAGCCTCCGCCCGGCGCGAAAGTGGTAGACGCGCAGGGGATGCTCATTCTGCCCGGCGGCGTGGACGTGCATACCCATTTTGACCTGCCCATGTTTGGCACGGTTTCTTCGGACGACCATTACACAGGCCATAAGGCAGCGGCGTTTGGCGGCACCACCACGGTCATTGATTTCGCATCGCAGGACAAGGACAGCCTGGCGGCAAGCGTGGAGGCCTGGCACGCGCGGGTGGGGGGCAAGGCCGCAGTTGACTACAGCTTCCATATGAACATCACGCGTTTGTATCCCGATACACTCAAGGAATTGAGCGACCTCCCGGCGATGGGCATCACCTCGGTGAAGGTTTTTACAGCCTACAACAACCGGCTGCGGCTGGCGGATGGCGACATCTACCGGGTGATGCGCGAGGCGCGCAAGCACGGTTTGTTGACCATGCTGCATGCTGAAAACGGCGACGTGATTGAGGTGCTGGTGGCCGAGGCGCTGGCCGAAGGGCACACCAGCCCGGCCTGGCATGGGCGCACGCGCCCGGCCTGGGGGGCGGTGGAGGCGGTGCTGCGCGGCGCGTCTCTGGCGGCGCAAGCCGAGGCGCCGTTGTATGTGGTGCATATGAACGCCGGGGGCGAGGTGGATATGCTCGAATACGCCCGGAGGCAAGGACTGGCAGTGATGGGCGAGACTTGCCCGCAATACCTGAGCTTCACCGAGGCGCACCTGAGCCGCCCCGATGGGGCTAAGTGGGTGTGTTCGCCGCCGGTGCGCGGAGAAGTGGATCAGGCCCGCCTGTGGCAGGGGCTGGAAGAAGGGATTTTGCAGGTGGTAGCAACCGATCACTGCCCCTTCTATTTCGACGGTAGCAAAGCGATTAAGTATGAAGGACAGGCGGTGGCAATCCCTGGCAAGGAGTTGGGCGCGAGCGATTTCACCCAAATTCCGAACGGCTTGCCCGGTGTGGGCGACCGGCTGCCGGTGATGTGGACGAGCGGGGTGGGTTCGGGGCGGCTGACCCCCAATCAGTTTGTGTCCTTGAATTGCACCCAGCCGGCCCAGATTTTTGGCCTGTACCCGCGTAAGGGCGCCCTGCTGCCCGGGTCGGATGCGGACATTTTGATCTGGGACCCGAAAAAGAAGCTGCGCTATGGCGTGGATGTAGCCCAACACCGCACCGACTATAACCTGTACGAGGGTTGGGAATTGACCGGCTTCCCGCGGCAAGTGTTCCTGCGCGGAAAGCTGATTGTGGATCAAGGCCAGTGGTTGGGGGGAGCAGGGCAGGGGCGCTTCCTGTACCGCCAACCTTTTGGAGCGATTCTGTGAGTCTATGCTAGCACTGCTGCCTGTTGGATTATTGCTGCTTGGCGCAATTGGCCTGACGGTTTTTTACCGCCTGAAGCGCAGCATCGGCTACGGCTGGCTGGTCGCGCTGGTGGTCATGATTCTGGCGACCATCCTGGTGGGGGGCTTGCGCTGGCAACTGCCTCTGCAATATGCGTTTCAAGATTGGCTGCCCTACAGTCGTTTCATCGATGCACCCCTGTTCGGCCTGGATGGTATTTCCTGGCCTTACATGTTCAGCCTGACCGCGCTAATGCTGGCGGTGGTGCTGACTGCCCCGGTGCGCTTGCAACAAGGGGCCAACCCAATCGCCTGGGCGGGTGGCATGGCGATCACCGCGATTGGCTACATGGCAGTGATGTCAGGCAACCTGCTCACGTTGGTGCTGTCTTGGACGATCATCGACCTAGTGGAGTTAGGCGTGCTGCAAGCCAACGCTTCCGACCGGCGCCTGGGCACTCAGGTGGTGGTGGCGTTTGCGGTGCGCGTTACGGGTACGCTGCTGGCTCAGGTGGCAGCCATTGTCAGCCGCTCGCAAGGGCTGGCGCCAACTTTTGCGGATTTACCCTTCGCCAACTGGCTGCTCCTTTTCCTGGCGGCGGGGTTGCGATTGGGCGTGTTGCCTTTGAATGTGCCCTATATGCGGGTGGTGCTGGGGCGGCGCGGGTTGGGGACCATGCTGCGCATGACGGCGGCGGCTTCCAGCCTGGCGGTGCTGGCCCGATTGCCTGCACAAACGCTCTCACCGGGATTGGAGACCGTCTTGTTGGGGATCTGCCTCATTGGCGGCCTGTACAGCGCGGGAATGTGGCTGGCAGCCCCGGACGAGATCACCGGGAGGCCATTCTGGTTGATTGCGCTGGCTGCGCTGGCGGTTGCGTGTGTTATTCAAGGCCAGCCGCAAGCCAGCCTGGCCTGGGGCATTGCCTTGATTCTCGGCGGCGGGGGATTCCTGCTCTATGGTGTGCGCAGGCGCGCCTTGCTTTTCCTGCCTGTCCTGATGATTCTCAGCCTCTCCGGTTTGCCCTTCACGCCCACCGCCTCGGGCTGGCTGGGGTTGATGGGCTTGCCGGTCAATCTGGTGGATGTGAGCTTTTTGATCGTGCTGGTGGTGCTGCTGGCCGGAGCCTTGCGCCATATCCTGCGACCTGGTGAGGTGTGGGAAAGTCTGGAGCGCTGGGCGCGGGTGGTTTATCCGATTGGCCTGGCGGCGCCGATTGTGGCTTTATGGATGATCGGGGTCATCGGCTGGCCGGGCTCGTTCAGCGCGGGCGTGTGGTGGGTGGCACCGGGGGCGGCATTGTTCGGGCTGGCGGGGTGGGGCTGGCTGCGACTGACCACTCGCTGGGACCAGTTGGACCGGGTGGCGGGGCGCTGGGTGCGGGCCACCGGGCGGCAGTTTGGGCGTACGCTGGCCGGACTGTTGAGCCTTTCCTGGTTGTACGGCCTGATGTGGGGCGTTTACCGGATGGTACAGCGGGTCATTCAATGGCTGACGGAGATTCTGGAGGGCGAGGGCGGCATCCTGTGGGTGTTCGTTTTGCTGGCTTTGTTCCTGGCGGTTCTCCGCTCGCGAGGGGTCGAATGAACGAGTCTCCCTGGATTTACATCCCTGTGGCTGTGCTGGCGCTCACAGCCCTGTTCCTGCTTGTGAACTGGAACTGGCGCGCGGGCATTATCGCCCTGGCAATTCAGTACCTGGCGGTTTTCTGGTTGACGACAGCGGAATGGCCATTGGGGCTGGCCGTGGTCAAGCTGGTGGCTGGCTGGATGGCGGGCGCCATTCTGGGAGCTTCTCAAGCAGGCGAGGAATCACTAGAAGAAGCAGGCAGCCGCATTGCGGGGGCCCGCTTTCGGTTGGCGGCTGCCGTCATGGTGGGGCTGCTTGTGCTTTCGGTGATTTCGGGGGCAGAATCAAGGCTGCCCGTGCCGCGCCCGCTGCTGATGGGCGGGCTGGCGTTAATTAGCCTTGGACTGTTACAGTTGGGCATGACGGTGCGCCCGCTGCGGATCGTGTTGGGACTGCTAACCGTGATGAGCGGTTTCGAGATTGTCTATGCGGCGATTGAATCCTCAGTGCTGCTGGCCGGGCTGCTGGCAGTGGTGAATCTGGGTTTGGCTTTTGTGGGCGCCTATCTGCTGGCGGCCCCTGCCTTGGAGGATACCCCATGAGCGCGCCGATAATTTGGATACTGGCGCCGTTTGGGGTGGCAACGGTTTTATGGTTGCTGCAGCGGAAGACGCTGCTGGTAGCCTGGGTGGGGCTGATATTGTGCGTTGGCCTGGCGGTGCTGGCTGCGTCTGTGCCCATCGGTGAGCGCATTCCGGGTGTGGGGCTGCGCATCGAACCCGAGCTGATTATTTTAGGCAGGCGGCTGTTGGTAGAAAACACCGACCGGCCATTGCTGGTGTTCTTTTACGCCATTGGTGCTTTCTGGATTGGCGGCGCGCGCGCAAGCAGGGCAGACCGTCTGGTTGCACCCGTTGGGCTGGCCATATTAACTATTCTGCTGGCGGCTCTGTCGGTGGAACCCTTCCTCTATGCTGGGCTTTTGGTGGAAACTGCGGTGTTGCTCAGCGTGCCTATGCTGGTCCCGGCTGGATCGAGCGCCGGGCAAGGCGTTCTGCGCTATGTAGTTTTCCAGACTCTGGCGCTCCCGTTTATCCTTGTTGCTGCCTGGGGTTTGGGGGGTGTGGAAGCGAACCCGACCAATACCGACTTGGCGCAGTTGTCGGTGGTTTTACTAGGTATGGGATTTGCTTTTTGGCTGGCCATTTTCCCTTTTTACACCTGGCTGCCCTTGCTCGCCGGGCAGGCCCAACCATATGCGGTGGGTTTCTTGATGATGGCCATGCCCACCGCTGTGCTGATACTAGGGCTGAACGTGCTGGGACAGTTCGGTTGGCTGAGCAGTGATCCGGGTCTTTTCACCATATTGCGACTGTCGGGCGGGATGATGGTGGTGACAGCGGGTGTGTGGGCGGCTTTCCAGCGGGATGTAGGCCGCCTGTTGGGTTATGCGGTGATCATCGAGACGGGCTATTCTCTGCTTGCGCTGAGCTTGCGGGAAAGCCTGGGCATGGAGATCTTCGTGATGATGTTCCTGCCACGGCTGGTGGGACTGGGTTTGTGGTCGCTGGCGGCGGGGATTATGCAGCGAGAGACCGGCTCGTTGCAGTTCAAGCAACTGGAGCGTGTGGCGGAAAAGCTGCCTTTTGCCACGGCTGGGCTGGCCCTGGCCTACCTTTCTCTGGCCGGGTTGCCGTTGTTGGGAAGCTTCCCCCTGCGGCAGATCCTGCTGCAAGAGGTGGCGCGCACTTCGCCCTTTGGGGTCATTTGGGTGTTGGGTGGCAGCCTGGGGCTGATGTTTGGCGCGTTCCGGCTGCTGGCAGTGTTGACGGAGGGTTATTTTGGACCACGGAAAGCGCAAGAGACGTGGCTGCAAATGGTACTGCTGCTGCTGGGGGTACTCACTTTACTGTTGATGGGGGTCTTCCCTCGAGCGCTTTTCCCCTGGATGGCTCGCTTGCTCGAGGCCATCCCAGCGTTGTATTGAACCGATTCTCGACCTCCATCCCAAATGCGGAACATGCTACGGCGAATCCCAAAGCCCCCCAATAACCGGAATTCACGGGTATAATTTTTCCTGGCGAGGGAAGCCGCGGCGGCCCAACGCCGGCGCCGACTTTTCCGGAAAGGAACTTGAAAATTATGGATCTTGATCAACTTCAAAAACGGATCGATTGGTTGGACGCGGAACGCCGTAAAGATAAGGCGATTATTTCTACGCTGGAAGAGCGCCTGGCACGCATGGAAGAGGGCTATCCAAAGCTGGACGAACAGGCCAAAGAAATGAACAGCGAGATCGTCCGCCTTTCGACGCTGATGACGCGCTTCGACCAATTAGATGCTTCGCTGGCGCAGATCCGCCAGGATAATACCCGCGCGGTTGAATCGATTGAAAAGCTGCGCATCGATCGCGACCGGGAGCTTGAAAAAGCCCGCCTGGGCGATGTGGAAACGCTCAACCGGGCCATTGGCGAAGTCCGCAAAGGTTTAGAACCCATTCCTGAAATACGCAAAGCGGTGCAGGCGCGTGTGGAAGAAGACTTTCGCCTTTCTCGCTTGATTGAAGAAATGGAAATGAAGGTGGTCGAAGCCCGCCGCTCCGATGAAGAATACCGCCGGGCGCAAAAGCTGCTGGAAGAAGGCCAGCGTCAGGAAGCCAAACGGGTGGCCGACTTGCAGGGCGAGGTGACTGCCATGCGCAAGCGGTTGGACGAACAACGCGGCAAGGTCGATTTGCTGAACGACAGCCTGCGCAAATACGATGTGCGCATCAATGAGCTTCAGGTGGCCGAATCGGACCGCCGCCAAACCCAAACCGCCTTCATCGATAAGCAAAACATGGCGTTTGTGGAACGCGAGCGAATTTGGAAAGAGTGGCAGTCTCGCTTTGAAATCATTGAGCAGCAAGCCTCGGGATTGGATGTGCAATTGCAAGCGCTCGAAACAACTCACCGGGCGGTCAAACGCTCGCAAGATAGTTTCGAGGAGATCAGTCAGCGCTTTGAACGCCGTATCAACGAGATTACCGAAATGCAGCGGCTTTCAGAAGAGCGCTTCCGGCAAGAGTGGGTTTCGTTCCGCGCCGAGGACCAAAAACGTTGGACCAATTACTCATTGGTGCAGGAAGAGCAGCAGCGCGATGTGGGGCGGCAGTTTGAGAAGATTACCGAGCGGATCACGGAATTTGAAGATGCGCTGGCAGATGCGCAAGATATGCTCAAACTGCTCACGGCTGAGACGCAAAAGCGGCTGCAGGGATTGCTGGCCATGGCACATGATTGGATGGAAGAGAACGACCGGGCCTTTGGCCGGTCAGGGTAGGGGGCTGCGGCGATGCGAGTTATTGGAACCGCCGGGCATGTCGACCACGGAAAGTCTACGCTGGTTGCCGCGCTGACGGGCATCCATCCCGACAGGCTCAAAGAAGAGCAAGAGCGGGAGATGACCATTGACCTGGGCTTTGCCTGGATGAGCCTGCCTGGCGGCGAGACGGTGGGCATTGTGGACGTGCCCGGGCACCGCGATTTCATCGAAAACATGCTGGCGGG
>JAFGLU010000060.1 GCA_016927865.1 Anaerolineaceae bacterium | reverse complement strand
CCCCGAGCTGGTCACTACCGTGCGCATGCAAGCCCCCGATTTCCGCGACCCGCTGCAGGACAGCAGCCAGCCGCGCCTATCATCGCTGCATCTATATAGCAAAATGAACTTCGGCAACTTCTCGATGCGCGAGCGCGAGCGCCTGACCCCCGAGCAGCAGCAAAACCTGGAAAAAGCCTTTAAAACCGCCCACGAGTTCGCCGAGCGGCCCCACGGCTGGTTGATCTTCTCAGGCGCCTACGGCTGCGGAAAAACTCACCTTGCTGCCGCCATCGGCAACTACCGCGCCGGGATGGGCCAGCCGCCGCTCTTCGTGGTGGTGCCCGACCTGCTCGACCATTTGCGCTCCACCTTCAGCCCCAACAGCAACACCTCCTACGATGATGTCTTCGAGGAAGTGCGCTCTGCCCCCCTGCTCATCCTCGACGATCTGGGCACGCAAAGCGCTACCCCCTGGGCACGTGAAAAGCTGTACCAGTTCTTCAACCACCGCTACGCCGCCGAACTGCCCACCGTTATCACCACCGCCCTGCGCCTGGACGACATCGATGAGCGCATCCGCAGCCGCATGTTAGATACGCGCCTGTGCAAAATTTTCGGCATCCTGGCCCCAACCTACACGGCCAGTGGTGAAAAGCCCCCTGCCACCCGCCGCCCAAGAGCAAAACTTTAACCTTGCGTCCAATTCCAAGTAACGCGAATATCCCTATCCGCGTCTTTTCAATCTGCCAATCCCTCAAGGTTGTTTGTACAGCCAATCGTGCTTTTTTAGGGTTTGGGGGATGACCGCCGCGTAGCGGCGGTCATCCCCCAAAAATTATTGAGTTCCCCCTCCTGGCGATGATTTTCCGCCGGGAGGGGGTGCGGCGTAGCCGCGGGGGTGGGTTCTTTCTCACTCAAACAGGACGATTTGCAAAATTGCGAATTATCCTATTCGCCACCCGTGGCAATTCTCTTGACACACCCCTCATCTATGCTAGAATGAATCGCAACTGAATAAATGCTCTCAGGTACCTCGCCCCCGGAAGGGCAGGTTGAAAGGCGAAGCCGGTGCAAGTCCGGCGCTGTCGCGCAACTGTAAAATGAGCCTCCGCTCATTAAGCCAGGTCGACCCCCTGAGCAGCGTATCTCACAACCTCGCAGAAAGGAGGTGGGAAAACAAGCGCACTTAAGCTTAATGACCCCACCTCCCTGTCCAACGACAGGGAGCTTCGTTTTAAACAATCATCATACGCATAAAAGGATTTCTCATCATGTTGACCCTACGTAAGTTTCTGCCCCTGTTCCTCATCGCCGCATTGCTGCTTGGCGGGTGCTCGCCTCAAGCCGCTGCCCCTGTTCAGCCCACAGAATCCATTCTTGAACCTGCCGCGACCCTGGCCGTCACGCCTACGCAAGCTCCGACCGAAGTTCCAGCACCTGCGGCCACCAGCACCCCCGCAGGCATCATCCTGCCTGATGGCTTGGGCGGCGAGTTCACCCTTTCCGAGCCCGCCCAGCGCGTCGTCTCCCTGGCCCCCTCTAACAGCGAGATTCTCTTTGCCGTTGGCGCCGGAGCCCAGGTGGTGGCCCGCGAAGACTTCACCAACTACCCAGAAGAAGCCGTGGCTCTGCCCAGCGTGGGCGGATTCAGCGGCGCCTATGACTACGAAGCCATTGTCGGCTTCACCCCCGACCTTGTCTTGGCCTCACCCCTCACCAGCGCCGAGCAGATCCAATCCCTCAAAGATCTCGGCCTAAGGGTGATGGTCCTGCCCAACCCCACCACCCTGGATGGTATGTACGCCAACCTGCAACTGGTGGGCAATGCCACCGGCCACAGTTCTGAAGCCGAAGCGCTGGTGCTTTCGCTCCAGGCTCGCGAGAAAAAAGTACTCGAAGCCATCGCTACCACAACCGAACGCCCCACCGTGCTATATGAACTGGACGGAACCGACCCAGCCAAACCCTGGACCACCGGCCCCGGCACCTTTATCGACCTGCTGATCCACCTTGCCGGTGGTGAAAACATCGGCGCGGCCCTCACCGGCGAGTGGGTGCAGCTCAGCCTGGAAGAAATCATCGTCCAGGACCCCGACTTCATCCTCCTCGGCGATGCCAACTACGGAACCACGCCCGACATGGTCGCAACCCGCGCCGGGTGGGAAGACTTGAGCGCGGTGACCAACAATCGCGTCCTGCCCTTCAATGACGATCTGGCAAGCCGCCCCGGCCCGCGCATGATCGACGGTCTGGAAGAAATGGCCCGCATGTTCCACCCCGAAATCGCCGACCAACTGCCCTAGAAAATACCTGATGCGCGCTGCCGACCGCCCGTTTTGGATCACGACCCTCCTGCTCGCGCTGGCCCTGCTGCTCAGCGTGGCGGTCGGCAGCGTCTTCATTTCTCCTGCTAACCTCATCCAAATCCTCTCCGCCCGCCTCCAGGGCCTGGAAATCCCCGCCGCGCTACAACCTTTCGCCGTCATCCTCTTCAGCCTGCGCCTGCCGCGCACCGTGCTCATCGCCATCACCGGCGCGGGGTTGGCCGGCAGCGGCGCGGCCTACCAGGGCCTGTTCCGCAACCCTCTGGCCGACCCTTACTTGATGGGCGTGGCCTCCGGCGCCGGGTTGGGTGCGGTGCTGGCTATGAGCCTTTCCTCCGGCCAAAACTGGCTCGGACTGCTGGCCATCCCCTCAGCAGCCTTCCTGGGCGCCACGCTCACCGTGTGGATCGTTTACCAACTGGCCAAAGTGGGGCGCAGCGTGCCCACCACCAACCTGATCCTGGCAGGGGTGGCCGTCAGCGCCTTTACCTCCTCCATCACCTCCTTCCTCATGCTCACCTCCACCGGCGAACTGTACCGCGCCCTGGCTTTTCTGGTCGGCGGCAACGTCATCGGCGGCTGGAAGCCCGTCCTGGCGCTGCTGCCGTTCATCCTCCCCGGCCTGGCCTTGCTGCTCACCACCGGCCACGCCCTCAACGTTTTTCAGTTTGGCGAAGAGCAAGCCCAGCAGTTGGGGCTGCCCGTCAACCGCATCCGCGTGCTGATCATCGTAGCTGCCTCGCTCACCACTGCCGCCGCCGTGGCCTTCACCGGCATTATCGGCTTCGTCGGCCTCATCGTCCCGCACCTGCTGCGCACCCTGTGGGGCGGCGATTACAAACGCCTGCTGCCCCTCTCCGTCATCGGCGGGGCCGCCCTGCTGCTGCTAGCCGACGTCCTCTCGCGCATCGTCCTGGCTCCCCAGGAAGTGCCGGTGGGCATCATCACCGCCCTGGCCGGTGCGCCTTTTTTCCTGTGGGTGCTGCGCCGCGCCCAACGGCAAATTTACTGGTAAACCAAAATGTACACAGTCCCTTCTTCCACCTTTATACCAATCGCCGGAGTTGTCCATGCTAACCGCTGAAAATCTTTCTGTGCAGTTCGGTGAACGCATGGTGCTTAAATCCATGTCCTTCGAGGTCCCGCGCGGAGCGGTGCTGGGCATCATCGGCCCCAACGGCGCCGGCAAAACCACTCTCATCCGCGCCCTCAGCGGCGTGATTCCCCTGGCTTCCGGGCAGGTGCAAATTGACGGGCGGCCGCTGGCCCAGCTTGGCGCCGGCGAGCGCGCCCGGCAGGTCGCCGTGGTGCCCCAGGCCCGCCATCTGCCCCCCGCCTTCACCGGCCTCGAGATGGTCCAGTTGGGCCGCACCCCCTACCTGAACTTCCTCGGGCGGCTCGGCCCGCTGGACGACCAGCACGTGCGCCAGGCCTTGGAACGCGCCCAGGCCCTCGATCTGGCCGACCGCCGCCTGGGTGAGCTTTCTGGCGGCGAGCAGCAGCGCCTCATGCTGGCCCGCGCCCTGGCCCAGGAAGCCCCCGTCCTGCTCCTGGACGAGCCCACCACCCACCTTGACCTGCAATACCAGATCGGCTTGCTGCAAGCCGTCAAAGACCTGGCCGAGCAAGACGGACTCACCGTGGTAATGGCGCTCCACGACCTCAACATGATTGGGCGCTACGCAGGCCGCATTGGCCTGATCGTGGATGGTGAACTGCAAGCCCTCGGCGCCCCAGATGAAGTCCTCGACCCCGTCCTGCTCAGCCGGGTGTACCATGTGCCCTTGCAATCCGTGCCGGTTGGCAAAGGCGGCCGCCCCATCATTCTCCCCACCGTGCTATAGCGCTATAATAAGCGTATGGTTGTCAACCTCTACGCTACCTTTCGCCTGCTGGCAAAAGTGAAGTCCTTCCCCCTCGACCTGCCCGCCGGGACCACCGCCATGCAAGCCGTCCAACGCATCGTCGAACTGCACCCCGTCCTGCGCTCGCACTGGCTGAACGACGCCGGCGAGCTTCACGCCCACGTGCACATGTTCATTAACGGGCACGAAGTGCTCACCCTGCCCCAGGGCGTGGATACAGCCCTGCAACCCACAGACACTCTTGACTTTTTCCCCCCAGTCGCCGGAGGATAACATGCGCTACATCTCTTTCAGTTGGGACGACGGCTTCCGCCGCTCCACCCTGCGAACAGCCGAAATCTTCGAGAAGTTCGGCCTCCGTGCCGAGTTCAACATCATCACCGATTGGACCGACAACGCCACGCTGCGCTCGGATGACACGCCTTTCGCCGATTGGGGCGTGTGGGCCGAGATGAAGCAACGCGGGCACATCGTCCATCCGCACGGCACCAACCACACCAACAAAGCCGAAGTGCCCCTGGTCGAGGCCCAAAAGCTGATTCTGCACTGCCTGGACACCTTCGACAAAAAACTACCCGGCTTTGACCCGCGCCAGGCCATCTTCGCCATGCCCTATCTGGCCACCACCCCCGAGCTAGACGCCTGGTTTCCCAGCGTGGTGCGCGCCTTCCGGCCCGGCGGCCCGCCCATCAACCCGCTGCCCGGCCCCAACACCGTGCGCATCAACACGGGCGGCGCGGAAGATTGCGAGCCCTGGCTATTGGAGAATATCGAGCAACTGCTGGCAATGGACGAAGGCTGGCTGGTGTTGTGCGTCCACGCCCTGGACGACGAAGGCTGGGGTCCTGTGCGCAGTTCTTTCCTCGAGGAACTCCTGACCCGTCTGACCACCCTCCCCAACCTTCAAGTCCTGCCCGCTATTGATGTTTTGAACTTACACAGCAAATAGATCATCCGTCCCCCAAAAAAACAGGTATCTACTCACCAGGGTTGGGGAAGTTCCTGAATTTGAGGAGAGTGTGGGTGCTTCACACCCACACTCTCCTCAAATTCGGATTTCTTTCGCCTCTGCGTGAGTAGTTGCCAAAAACAAATGCGGCGTGCTTCGCACGCCGCATTTGTTTTTGGGGATCGTTATGCCGCCTTGGTGAACACGTTGAACTTCGGCGGAGTCTCCATGTGCTTCTTCACTGCGCACTGATTTACCGATCGCACCAGTGAATCATAGTACTTCTGCGGAAAATCTTGTGGAACCTGAATCTCCATCTCGATCTCACCCACCATACCGGTCATCGGGTTGCTGTGAACCCGCTGGATGATGCGCACACCATCGGTCGGCAAACCGCGCTGCTTGCAAAAGCCCAGCACGTAAATTCCCGCGCAGGTGCCAATTGAAGAAAGGAACACCGAAAAAGGCGTGGGCGCAGACCCCTCCCCGCCGCCCATCGGCGGCTGGTCGGTCTTGACCGTAAACGATCCAAAATGAGCATCCACCCTCGCCCCGCCCGGAAAATCAATCACCATTTCCATGAGAAACCCTCCAAGAAAAAATTTTCTGATTTAATACTCTTTCTTGGATGCGGTTTTAAATCAGAAGTTACATTTTTACCCTTGCGGAAACACCGTCACGCGCAGCAGGGTTGCGCCATAGGGGATTAATTCAATTTCCTGCACCTCATCCGCAAGCCGTGGGCGCTTGGGCAGCGGTGGGGTGAACTTGAAATCCCCCTGGAGGATGCGCAGCCCACGCCGGAATTGGCCCTTCTCGGTCCAATGCCCGGATTGCAGGATGCGGTGCGAATGCACGATCCGCCAGCCTTTCACCCGGCGAGCCTTCACCCGCACCTTCAAAGCCGGGTTAGCCGCGTCGAGTGGATCGACGCACGCATCGTTCCAATCCACCTTCAGGTCTTTCAGCCCTGCCTCGTCCACGCACAAAGCATAATTCCAGCTACTCTCGGGGTACAAATCCCATCCGGGAAAGTCGGGCTTTTTCACCACTGGGCGGGGTTGATAATTTTCCGCCAGGGCCATCTTTTGCTGCAAAGTGGTCGTATCCAGGGCATCAATTTCAGCTTTCGCTTTGATGGGCAGAGCCAGGGTCAACGGCCCATAGGTTAAACTGACACCATCGCTGGGCCAGCGCTGCAATGCCAGCTCAAAAGGCAGCTCCAGCCGCACCACGTCCCCCGCCTGCCACTCACGCCGCAAGGGATGGAAACTGCCCGGCGTCAACGCCGCTTGCACAGGTTGCCCATTCACGCTGAGGCTCGCCCCGCCGCACCAGCCTGGAATGCGCAGCGAGAAAGTGAACGTCACCGGCTGCGCCGGTTCGACGGCAAATTCCACCGACTGCTGGTAGGGATAGCGCGTGTTGGCGGTGATGGTCACGGGCGTTTCGGCCTCGCCCAAAGAAATTTTCAGCGAACCCGGCGCATACAGCGCCGCCGCCACGCCGCCGTCTGCCGTGCGCATCCACATCTTGGAAAGAAAGTTGGGCATGGCCCGGTGCAGGTTACCGGGACAGCACTGTACCTCGTGATCGGGGCGGTAGCTCATCCAGTTCATGCCGCGCATAAACAAGTTGTGGTTCGACGTTCCGGTCACCACTACCTGGTTGGGGCAAGAAAGGTATTGCAACGCACGGAAATCCTTGGTGATTGAACCCGGCAGGGCATTGAAAATCACCTGCTCGATCCGGTCGGCGTAGCGCGCCTCGCCCGTGGCTTGCAGCAGGTAAGCCAGCGCCCAGGTATGGTCGGTGATATCGCAAGTCTCGTGCATATCGCGCGCCGTCTTGCCTTTGATGTGTTCCGAACAGGAATGCAGCCCGTCAGCCAGCATGGCATTGCGCTCCAGCTTCTCATACCCATGCACCACCGCCTCCAGATAGCGCTTCTTTCCGGCAGCGCAGTACATCATAGCGGCCAGCTTGGCGATCTCATTGAAGGTCACCCCGTGCTCGGTTTGCTTTTTCTCCGAGAGCATTGTGCCCACAGCACTGTCGTGCCGCGGCCACTGCTTGTTAAATCGTTCATAGAGGTCTTCAGCCATCGCCAGCAGGTCGGCTTCTCCGCTCTCCTGGTAAAGATACAGCAGGATTTCCACCCCGGTCACATCTCGGTCCCAGCCCATCGGGTGCGGTGAAGAGCGATAATGGCGGATCAATGCTTCCAAGTAACGCCGGTCGCCGGTGATCTCATACTGCGCCAACACCGCGCGGAAGAATACGGCGTGCGGCCAGCGATCTTTCTCGCGCAGGCTGTCCGGCCCAATAAACCCATCCACGGCGGCATGTTCCACGGCAAAATCCACCTCTTCCAGCGCCTTTTGATACAGCCCGGCATCTCCCGCCAGGTAGCCGCACTTCAGCGCCCCGTCGATCCAATAGGCGGTCTGCTCATAGGGCCACCAGGCAGCGATCGAGCCTTTGGTGTCTCCCTGCTGGGTTCCCCAAAATTTGTAGCCGTAAGGATAGCCGGACACTTCCACGTTGCCGGTCAACCCATTCGCCTGGCGTTCCAGAAAATCCTGGGTCCACCCGGCCGGGCGGATTCCGCGCAGGGGCGTAGGATGAAGCACAGCAAAAGGCAGCATTTTCATAGAAAAACTCCTTTGGGAACAGTACGAACCATATAGATATCATACCCGGAATTGATTCGAGCCGCCAGCCGGCTCATCCGCCGTTTTATTTCGCGCCACTCCCTCGCCAAAAAAACACCCAGTATAGATACGTCGAAAGAACATACAGGACGATCGTCCAGGCATAGATCGGCCCAAAGCCGTAATTCGTCTGCAACCAGCCGCTGATGGACGGCGTGAACGCCCAGCCAAAGTTGAAGGCCATACTCGACAGGCTGGCCACGGTAGCCCGACGTTCTGGGGCAACTTTTTCCATGACAAAAGTTTGGTACACCGGCCCGCTCATGTTCATCAACGCCAGCCGGATCAGGTACGAGCCTGCACTAAGGGCATACGGCGCATAACCCATCACTGCCAGGAAAGGAATCGAGAGCGCCTGCGATACCACCACCAACTGGATCTTACCGTACCGATCGGCCAGCGGCGGGGCGATCATCAAGCCGATGGCCATAGCCAGCGAGCCCCAGGCAAACAATGTGCCGATGGTCGCATCCGGCAGGTCGTGCACCTGGCGGTAAAACACGTTCAAAAAGGGCATGATCATCCCCGCACCCAAAGACGTCGCCAACAGCGGGGTGATCAAGCGGGCCAGCAAGCCCCGCTCCTGGATGAAGAAAGCCGGCGAAGCAAAGGAACTGCGTTGAGAGGTTCGTTTGGGCGCGCGGAGCAGCAGGTACGGCACCGCAGCCATTCCGATGACCACCACCACCGCGCCCAATGACAACCGGTACGCCTCTGCGCTGGTAGGCAAAATGTCCTGCCGGACCGCCATCCAGGTAGGAAGATAGCCGCCCACCCAATTGCCTACGAACACCGAAGTCATCAACAGTCCCTGGGCAAAGCTGAACAGGTATGTGCGCTCCCGCTCCGAGCTGTTTTCCATCAAGAACGGCCCACCCGTGGCTCCCATCAAACCCTGCGCTGCGCCGCTCAAAACGTTGGCCGCCACCAGCACCCAGGCTTGCGGGAAGAGCACCGCCGAAAGAAGCGCCAGACTGTTGATCACACTGCCCAACACCAGTGAAGCTTTCCTCCCGATGGCATCCGCTAGATAGCCCATCGGCAGGGCAACCAGCAGCGCCGTTAAGCTGTTTGCGGTCACCAGTATGCCCAGCAGGGTTTCATCATACCCCAGGCTAAGGACATAGAAGTTGAACAGCAGGCGGTAGACCCCCATTGCGGCGCCGCTCAGCACCTGCGCAGACAGGTACAGGCGCGCATTCGGCTGGAACGCCGCCAAATTGCCTCCGTAGGTACGGAGCACACTCATTGCCCGGGAAAACTTCTTCATTCCTCGTCTGCCGGGCGAGTCGCCGGGTTCTCTAGAAAAGCGCGCAAATCGCCCATTACTGCCGCCAGGGCCGTGCGCCGCAGGGTATAAGCCCGCTCGGCCTCGTGCTGCAAGGTGATCTCCACCAGCCCCGCCAACCGCAGCGCATTCAGGTGATGAATCACCGTGGGCGGGCGCAGATGCAGTCGCCGGGCCAGTTGACTGGGCGTTTGGGGTTCTTCGCTCAGCGCCCGCAGAATCACCAACCGCGACGAGTCCGAGATGGCCTTCAAAGCGGCCACCAGTTCGTCGGGAGCAGACTCGCCTGCTGAGATATTCGACCCGGCCGGTCGGCTGCCGAACACAACCAGCAGCTTATCACGGCTCACGTTTTGGTAAAACACCAGCGGGTTGGCCCAATAAGAAGGCGCCAGAATCACGACCTTGCGCTCAGCCAATCCGGCGAAATGCACACCCCGCGACAGGCTGATCAGCAAATCTTCCAGGCTCAGGTCTTGCGCCATGGCTTGCGCCTGTGCCAGCCCACTTTCCAGCATGGATTGCAGGCGAAGCTCCTCTTCGGCAAAGAACACATCTTGATAAGCGTTCAGCGCTTGCAGGTAGGCTTCGCCGAATTCGGCGGCATGTGCAAACGCTTCTAATAGTTTTGGCAAGTCAAGGGATTTAATAAAAGTTTTCCCCTTGCGCTGTAAGATGGTACGAATACCCTCCAGCTCGGCTGGACGCCACGACTGGCGCAGGCTGATGTCTTTAAGTGTAACGATAAGCTCCGATGAAATCTCTGATGTTGGCAGCAGCGTGTAAAGTCGCTCGGCAGTGGGGATCTGCGCCAGGGCAATGAGAGCGTCGGCAGCGGTGCGACGTCCAGCCGGCAGGAGGTATATCCAGCGCAAGGGGACTGGTAGAAAGGTGCTGGCGTTTTCCAAAAACTCCCGCTGCCCCGCCGGCAATCTGGAGCGCACCCCGGCTGCCCAAGAAGGCCTGACCCCGAATTGATCTGGGTGAGTTAGAACATACTGACTCACAAACAAATCGTAGGCAGTGGCGATGTCCCAGTGGAGTGTTGGCATAGAAGGAGTATTTCTGGAAGACGCATTAGACATCCGTCTAACTAGTTAGATAATAGTCTAACTCCTCTTTTCTGTCAAGGCCAGTTTTTCAGAGTTTACAAGCCCCAACGCTAAAAATACCGTAAATTCACGCTTTCTTTCCCCAAAAATATCAAAAATAGGATGATCATTGTCGGTTCAACCGGGAAATTTGCCACTATAAATCCGGAATTACTTCCATTAATATGATGTCAATGTTCAAGCAAGAATATGCTACCCTGTCCATTTTTCAGGACCTGGAACCAAATCAGATCCAGGCCATTTTGCCGTTATTCGAAGAGATCCATTTTCCAGCCGATCGGGTCATCTTTGAACAGGGGCAAGATGCCACCAACCTATACATCCTTCTGGAAGGTGAAGTCCACGTGCGATACAAGCCCTATGACGGGCCTCCTCTCACCGTGGCGCGCATCTTACCTGGCGGCGTTTTTGGCTGGTCGGCAGCTTTGCGCAGAGAGGTATATAACTCCGCTGCCATTTCGATCACCGCCGCGACTGCTTATCGCCTGCTCGGCACACGCTTGCACAACCTTTGCGATTGCAGCCCCGATACAGGTGGTATACTTCTAGAGCGGTTGGCCCGCGTGGTCGCCGAACGGGTGCGCAATACCCACCCCCAAATCCTCCAAATCCTCTCACAGGGAATGGATCCATCCGGAAAATGTTCAAACAGGAGCGAGAACGATGACAGACTCCAATCTTGAATTTTCGACAAAAGAACGCCTGGAAGCCTTAATCGAGACCCTGGACGCTTACATCAATCATTATCATGGCGGGTCTGTAGAACTCGTTGATTTTGACGGGAAGACCCTCAAGGTTCACTTGGGCGGCGCCTGCAGCGGCTGCCCGCTCTCCCCTTCTACGCTCAACGGCTGGGTGGCGGGCACCGTGCGCCAGTTTTTCCCCGACATTGAACATGTTATTGATGTAGCCAGCGAGTAAGCGGCAACTTACTCAGAGTGTAAGAAAATTCCCCAATTTTAGGTATACATGGGGTGCAAAGCACCCCATGTATACCTAAAATTGAGCATATTCTACCTCGGGCGAATCAGTTACCCGCATCTTACTCGAGGAACACTTCGATGTGTTCCCCGTCCTCATCTTTCGTAACCTCTAGAATCTTGCCCATCTCGCCACTGCGCAGGTGAGATAGTAATTGTTCGGTATCCAGGCCTTCCACCTGGGGCGCAAACTTAGCTCCCATCTTCACCCCCGCGCTGAACAGGTTCACCGGCAAGCGTAAATCTACGCGCTTCTTGCCGGTTTGCACGTCGGTCACCACCAGGTGAAACCAGCGCGCCGATTTCAGCCCGGCAGGCAGCAGCGGCTCGGGTGGCACAACAGGTGAGCGAGGGCTGCCGCGCGGGTCCAGGGCTTCCAGCAATTCCACGCCCTCTTCGGGGGTGATTTTGCCGTCCTCGATCATTTTCAAAATCTTCATCCGCTCTTCTTCAGATGCCATCTCCCGCTCCCATTGTGCGGCATAGAAAATAGTCATGCCAGATCTGGGGTCCGTCTCTCTCCCAGACTGATTTTATTTTAACCGATTTACCCATCTCTGGGTCCAAGGTTGCGAGAGATTCCCCCTGCTTTTCCACGGCGATTTGCAGAGTATCTTTCCATTTTCCGGGGGATGGGGTGGAGGCAGTCGCGCAGCACCGGGGGTGGGTCCTTCACGACAACCCAGGACCGTTGGCAGTACTTTGCGAATGACCCTGCCTGCTTTTCTCCTCCTCCCAGTCAAAATCACCAATCGGGTTTACAATCATCCCATGCATTGGATCTATCTCTCCCCACACTTTGACGATGCCGTTCTTTCTTGCGGCGGGATGATCTGGGAACAAGTGCAATCCGGAGAAACGGTCGAAATCTGGACCTTGTGCGCCGGGCAAATCCCCAAGGATAAACCGCTCACCGCTTTCGCCGAGCAAAAGCACCGCGATTGGAAGGTCGATTTGCGGGTGGTCCATCACCGCCGCACCGAAGACCGCGCCGCCTGCGCCCTTCTCGGCGCCGCCCCGCGCCATTGGACCCTGCCGGATGTCATTTACCGGAGGCTGCCCAACGGGGAAGCACCGGTTAATGACGGCGCCGACCTGTGGCTGCCCGTGCATCCCGGCGAGCTGCGCCTGGCGCAACGCCTGCGCGCCTGGCTGCGCCGCAACCTGCCACCCAACGCCCAGTTGGTCTGCCCGCTCACCCTGGGCAACCACACCGATCACCGCCTGGTGCGAACCGCAGCCGAAAGCCTGCGCCGCCCCTTGTATTATTACGCCGATTACCCCTACATTGCCAACCTGTACAACCCGTTCCCAACCGGGTTTTCAACGACCGACCTGTACACCCGCGCCATCTCGCCCGCCGGGTTAGCCGCCTGGCAAAACAGCACCGCCGCCTACGAGTCCCAGGTAGACGACCTGTTCGGCAGCATGGAGGCAATGCGCGAAAAGATCGCCACATTCTGGCAATCCGGAGGCGGCAACTTCCTTTGGCACGTCGATTTAGGTTCATCTGGAATCAGCGTGGTGTAATTCGCATTTTGAGGTGTGAGAGCGGCTTCGCCGCTCTCACACCTCAAAATGCGGTACCTACCACAGCAAATCCCAAAGAGCCTCGATTTATAGCGGCTTGATCGCTCGCGTGGCAATAAACGGCTGCATAAAGCGGTTGATCAGGTTGCTTTCGTCGTTGTCTGTGTCCTCGTAGAAATCAACCAGGTGGAATCCGGCTGCCAACTGCCCGCCGATTTGCTCACTCAGGGTATGGCTCCATTCCAAGGGGGTAGGGCCATACAATGCCAGGCGTTCTTCTTCTGAGATATCCGTCACGTCCGCATAGGGCAATGGGTAGCGCACTTGTAAGATGCCTTCCTTGACCTTGTAAGGATCAAACAGGTAGGTCACCGGGTTGGAGAAGCCCGCCAGTAAAATGCCCCCCGGGCGCAGCACCCGGAAAGCCTCGCGCCACACCGGCAGCACATCCGGCACGAAGCAGTTAGACACCGGGTGAAAGATCAGGTCAAAACTTGCGTCCGTAAACACCGACAGATCCGCCATATCTCCCTGGACAGTATGGATGGTCAATCCGTCTCGCTCCGCCACCTGCCGATCCTGGGCCAACTGGCTCGGCGAATTGTCAAACACGGTCACCCGGGCGCCCGCAGCAGCCAAAATGGGCCCTTGCTGCCCGCCGCCTGAAGCCAGGCACAGCACATCCTTCCCCACAATCGCCTCCCCGTACCACGAGCGAGGCACTTTCTTGATGGGAGTCAGCACCAGCGCCCACTCGCCCTTCCGGGCAGCGGCAATCGCCTCCGGGCTCACCGGGAGAGTCCAGACGTTTTTGTCTTCCACCTGGCGGTTCCAGGCCTCGCGGTTATATTCCAGATAATCCATGTTTCCACCTCGTCTTCAGTTTTTTATCTCAATAGAACTGCCCTCCGGAGGTTTCCGTCTTCGGCAGGCACACCTTATTCTAATGCACAAATCAGCCCACCACCAAGCCACAGATACGCCGACTCAGTCGACTAACCCCCACAGGTGGGGGTGAGTCGACAAAAAACAGAAACTATTTTCGATAAATCCACACTGTTTTTTTATTCTTATGCTATACTGATAATATGCAACCGGAACGCGATTACTGGCCTGATTGGGCTCGCTTCTTGCACAAAAGGGGATGGGGAGAAATGGTTGCTGCCCTCCTGGAAGCATCAGGCCCTCTGACGATATTTTTGGCCCAGGCCATGTATATCGGACAGCCCTTCATTCAGGGCAGCGTTCCCTCCGCCAAACTAGAAGCGTTGACCCGGCTGTTTGAAGATCAAGATGAAGGTCGCTCGTTTGCTTCATACTTACGGGAGGATACACATTCGTGAACTGGCTTAGTTCCATCATTGGTCTGCTTATTGTCCTCGCTGCTGCCGGAATGATCCTGGGCTTTTCTCTGCCCGTTGCCCGCCGGACCAAACGAACCTTCCGTTACATTCCAGCCATGCAGCGCTTGCGCCGGGCCCTGGGCCTGGCCGTCGAAGACGGCAGCCGCCTGCACGTCTCTTTGGGCAAGGCCAGCATCTTCAGCCCAACCAATGCTTCGGCCCTGGTTGGCCTGGCAACGCTGGAGCGCATCGCCCAAATGAGCTCGGTCAGCGACCGCCCGCCTGTAGCAACCAGCGGAGACGGCACCCTGTCCATCCTCAGTCAGGACACCATGCGCGCCGCTTACCGCATCGCCAACGCCCCTGAATTGTTTGACGTGGAGCGTGGGCGCTTGGCCGGACCCACCCCCCTCTCCTACATTGCCGGCACTTTGCCCGTCATCCGCGACGAGCGCGTATCGACCAATGTCCTGGTGGGCAACTTTGGCCCCGAAGTAGCCCTTCTGGCGGAAGCATCTGATCAACAAGACGCTTTCACCCTGGGAGCGAGCGACTCGCTGGCTGCCCAGGCTGTCCTGTATGCCTCTTCTGAAGAAACGCTCATCGGCGAGGAACTGTTCGCCCTTCCCGCTTACCTCCAAGCCGGTCCCACCCACCAGGCCAGCCTGCGCGCCCAGGATATTCTTCGCTGGGCAATCGTTGGGCTCATCGTCCTGGCGGTCTTGCTTTCCTTCCTGGGGATTGTCCTATGAGATCGCCCGTCGCGACTGCAATCGCCATCTCCTTTGGCCTGATCGTTCTGATCGGCTATTTCATCCCAGCCGACTCGGCCAACCTCCAGTTCATTCTCACCATCCGCTCCATCTTGATCGGTTGGGCGGTGGTTCTGGCAGCGGTGGCAGCTCTGGTGGGGGTCTTCAACATGCTCTTCGTCAACATGAAGCGCATGACCGCCAAGCGCAATCCTGACCGCTTCGGGTTTGTCCTGGTTCTGGCTTTCCTGGTCACCTTCGTAGCTGGTTTGTGGTTTGGCCCAGGCAACAGCGATTACCAAAAAGCCGTCCTGGCGGTACAAATTCCGGTGGAAGGCGCGCTGATGGGCCTGGTCGCCATCACCCTCACAGTGGCTGGTTTGCGCCTGGCCCAACGCCGCAAGACCCTGATGGCAGGTGTTTTTGCCGTCAGCGCGGTGGTCTTCTTGCTGCTCGCCAGCGGCCTACTCGGAATGCTTTCCGATTTCCCCGTGATCGGTTTCATCCAGCGGCTGCCCATCGCGGGTGGGCGCGGTATCCTGTTAGGCATCGCGCTGGGCAGCCTGACAGCCGGCCTGCGGGTCTTATTAGCTGCTGATCGACCTTATACTGGATAAACTATGGCAGACGTGCGATGTCCTAAGTGTGGAAAACCCAACCCGGCCGATGCCGAAGTCTGCCGGCACTGCTGGCAGCGTCTAAAACCTGCCAACGGCGACGCTCCTGGCGCCCAGCCGCCGGCCTCCAACGAGCCCGATTGGTTGCGTGAACTGCGCTCAGACCGCGGCGCCGACTCCGCATCACAACCGGATGACACCTCGCCCGCGGGCGACCAAGAAGTGCCCGATTGGCTGTCGCAGATCCGTGCCCGCAACGAACCGGAAAGCACCGGCTTGGACGATCTGTTTGGCAAACCTACCTCGCCAGCCGAATCTACACCCGATTGGCTGCAAGATGCGCAGCCTGCGGCTTCAGCCGCAGACAGCGGCGGAGATTGGTTGAGCGGACTGCGCGCCGGAGAAACCGAACAGCCATCCTCCGATGACACTCAGCCCGCCGGAGAAGACGCCTGGTTGAGCAACTTGCAAAACTTGCAAGCTGCGCCCGAATCGGACGAAGCTGAAGAAGCACTCCCTGCTTCCAGCGAAGGCGCGCCAGACCTCTCGGCCTGGCTGGGCAGCCTGGATGCATCCGATGACGTCACCCAGCGAGCCCAACCTGCCGCGCAAGAGGCTCCAGATTTCCAATCCTGGTCACAAAACCTCGACGCTGGCGAAACAACCCCGCCAGCCGACCGGGAATCTATCACGGGCATCACCGATTGGCTCAAACAGGCTGATGGAACCCAATCAGAGCAGCCCGCTGCGCCCCAGCCCGAGGCAGAACCTCCCGCTGGGCAAAGTTTTGGCATCACCGGGTGGCTGAACAGCCTGGATACGCCCGAAGCCCCTGCCGAGCCGACAGAAACCCCCGCGGCGCCTGATGCCGGAGAAACCCCTTCCTGGATGGCTGGTTTGGACGAGACAACGCCCGCGCCGGAAGAAGTACAGCCTTCAGGAAAAGTAGAACTCCCCGACTGGCTAATGGAGGATACCTCCGATTTACCGGTCGCAGAACAGCCGCCTTCTGAACAGCCTCCCGCCCCGCCGCGACCCGTTCGCGCCCCAACCGAGGAACTACCCTCATGGATGGCTGGTTTCACCCGCGAAGAACCGCCCGCAGAACAACCTACCGTTCCTGCCGAAGAAGTCCCCTCCTGGATGGATCAGGGTGCGACAGAAGCATCAGCGCCCGAGCAACCCGCCGAGAACATTCCTGCTTGGTTGGGTGAGTTCGGCACAACCGAAGAAGAACAAACTACTCCTGCTGAAGTTGCCCCCACCCAAAGCGTACCTTCCTGGTTGGGCGAGTTCAGCACTACCGAAGAAGAACCACCTGCCCAGGCCGCCCCAGCAGAGGGCGTCCCCTCCTGGTTGGGCGAGTTTGGCGCAACCGAAGAAGAGCCACCTGCCCAGGCTGCTCCAGCCCAGGGTGTCCCCTCCTGGTTGGGTGAGTTTGAGGCAACCGAAGAAGAACAACCCGCTCCTGCCGAAGCCGCACCAGCCGAGGGAGTTCCCGACTGGTTGGGCGCATTTGGCGCCGCGACCGCCGCCGTAGCTGCTGCAGGAGAAGAGGAAGAATCTATTCCCGAAGCTGCCGAAGCCGCCCCACTTGGAGACGATTGGCTACAATCCTTTGGGCAGATGACCGACCAACCCGCTGAAGCGGCCGAAACCGCCGAACCTGTTGGCGATCTGGGTATTCCTGGCTGGCAGACAAACCGCGACGCGACCAAAGAAACACCCTCCACGCCGCACCCGTTCATCGAAGAAGGTTTGCCTGCCTGGATGAACAGCATCGAGCAGCCCATCATCGCCGAAGAGAGCAGCACCGCTCCGGCCCTGTATGAAGAGCCAGACAGCAGCCCATTAACGCCTGAGCAGGGCACGCCCTTCCAGGTAGACCTTCCCGATTGGATCGGGGAAGAGCCTGCCCCAATGGCTGCCTCGGACTCGCTGGAGGGTGAAGAAGAGCCCCAACTGGAACTGGCTCATGCCGAACTGCCCAGTTGGGTAGAAGATATGCGCCCGGTTGAATCGGCCATCGGTGGCGAATTGATCTCGGATGGTGATCAACGCGTTGAGAAAGCCGGCCCGTTGGCCGGGCTGCGCGGCATCCTTCCCGGCGAAGAAACCGCGGTCCGTTACCGCAAACTCCCCGTCTATTCGGTCAAACTGCGCGTTTCTGAACGCCAGCGCCAGTATATCAACCTCCTCGACAATGTTATCTCGCTGGAGAATCAACCCCAGGTACTTCCCGCACTACCATCCAAAGCTCCGCAGTTCATCTTGCGCCTGGCGATCGGCATCCTGCTCATCGTTGGACTGCTCCTGCCGCCGCTGTTTGACGTGCAAATCTCCTCGCTCCCGTCCGTTGCGCCAGAAGGTATGCTGGAATTGTACAACATGGTCGAGGGTCTTCCTGACGGTGCGCCTGTCCTGCTGGCAGTGGAATACGAACCCGCTTTGTCCGGTGAGATGAAGCTGGCCTCTTCTGCCGTCATCGAGCACCTCATGGTCAAAAACGCGGTCCTTGCGGTCGTTTCCACGTCCCCCACCGGCCCCATCATGGCCGAGCAACTCTTGGATGACATCCACCTACGCCAGCCGGGGTATGACCTGGACAACCAGATGGTGAATCTCTCCTACCTGGCAGGGGGAACTTCCTCGCTGCTCGAGTTTGCCAACCGCCCGCGCAGCGCCGCCCCCGTGGCTCTCGACACCTCCGTGACCGGCCAACTGCCCTGGCAGCGCCCCGCGCTTCAAGGCATCTACAATCTGCAAGACTTTGCCCTGGTCATTATGCTCACCGACAGCGCCGAAACCGGCCGCGCCTGGGTCGAGCAGGTTCAGCCGATGCTGGGCAGCACGCCCCTCACCATGGTCACCAGTGCCCAGGCAGCTCCGCTGCTCCAGCCCTACCTCAAATCGCAGCAGGTAGACGGCCTGGTTTCCGGATTATACGGCGGGGCCATGTATGAAAAACGCTCCGGGCGGGTCAGTCTGCCCGCCGGTTACTATATGGGTTACCAGGGCGCGTTCCTGGTGGGCATTCTGGTGCTTTTCCTCGGTGGGATCATCTCAATGGTCATGTCCATGAACCGCCGGGCGAAGAAAGGCAAGGCATAGCAGCAATGGATTCGCAGCTTATCTTCACCCTGGTTGGCTTCGTCCTCACCCTGATGGTGTTTTCCTACATCTTCGGAGACAATTTCCTCTTCCGTCTGGCCGGATACCTCTTCGTGGGCGTGTCCGGCGGCTATGTGGGCGCGCTGGTGATCGATCAAGTCATCTTGCCGCGATTGATCTATCCCCTGCTGACGGAGGGGCCAATCGCCGAGAAAGTTCTGGCAGGCATCCCACTCATCTTCGGCACGCTGCTCCTGACCAAACTTTCACCGCGCCTGGCCCGGCTGGGCAACATCCCCATGGCCTATCTGGTGGGAGTCGGGGCTGCCATTGCCGTCGGCGGAGCCGTGTTCGGCACTTTGTTAGGCCAGATTCGCGGTGCGGCCGAACCGTTCAACCTCACCGATCCCGCCAATTCAATGGGCGGGATGCTGGAAGGCCTGGTGATCCTGGTAGGCGCTGTGGGCACACTGGTTTACTTCCAGTTCGGCGCCAACACCCGCCCCGACCAACCACCCCGCCGCGCGCCGGTGGTCGAAGGACTGGCCCTTGTTGGGCAGATCTTCATCGGAATCACCCTCGGCGCGCTCTTTGCCGGTGTTTATGCCGCCGCGATCACCGCGCTGGTAGAACGCTGGTTAGAAATCATCACAACCATTGCCAAATTCTTCTAAGGGGCCCCGCAGATGACCTCGCTTGTCGATGCTGAATCCGTACTGACCATAGATATAGGCTCCGTCAACACCCGCGCCCTGTTGTTCGACGTGGTGGACGGGCAGTATCACTTCCTGGCCGGAGCAGTCGCCCCCTTCACCGGCGGGCCGCCCTTTTTTGACATCTCCGAGGGCGTACATATCGCCCTGACGCACCTGCAGGAAGTCACCGACCGGCCGCTGCTTGATGAAACCAACCGGCTCATGGTGCCCAGCCAGCAAGATGGCAGCGGCGTCGACCGGTTAGGAATCACCTTCTCTGCCGGGCGAGATCTCAACACCGTTACGGTGGGCCTTTTGGATGAAGTATCGCTGGAAAGCGCCTCGCGCCTGGCCGCGACCTCCTACCTGAAAGTGACCGACACCATCGGCCTGAACGATCGCCGCCGAACAGACGAACAGCTTGACGCCATCCTCAAGGCCGCTCCAGAACTGGTCATTTTGGCCGGGGGCACCGAAAAGGGCGCCACGCGCTCGGTGAGCAAGCTGGTTGACCTCGTCTTGCTGGCTTGCAAAGTTCTGCCCTCCGAAAAACGCCCCAAAGTGGTCTATTCCGGCAACCAGGCCCTGGCCAAGCGCATTCAAGAAGCGGTCGGAAAGGTGACCGAAGTCATCGTCACCCCCAACATCCGCCCCACATTTGACCTTGAAGACCTGAACCCAGCCATGAACACCCTGGCGCAGATTCAAGGCAGCCTGCGCGCGCAGCAAATCGGCGGGCTGGCCAATCTGGCGGCCTTCAGCAGCGAAGCCCCGCTGCCCAACGCCACCGCCATCGGCCGCCTGGTGCGCTTCCTCAGCGAATACTACGACCCTTCCAAGGGCGTTTTGGGCGTGGACCTGGGCGCCAATGCCACCGTCCTGGCAGCCGGCCGAGCCGGAAAACTACATTTGAATGTAGCCCGACCGCTGGGCATGGGCGCGGGCATGACCTCTCTGCTTCAGCAGGTTCCGCTCTCTGAAATCACCCAATGGCTGCCGGTGGATGTGCCTGAAAGCCAAGTGCGCGATTACTTGTGGCAAAAGGCGACTTTCCCCACCTCTCTGCCCATGACCACCACGGCCCTGTCCATCGAGATGGCAGCCGCGCGGGCCATTTTGCGCCTGGCAGCCACGCAGATGCTGGAACGTTACCCGTTCCTCAACATGGCCTTCGAACCGATCTTTATCAGCGGCGCCACTCTGGCCCAAAGCATCTCCCCCATTCAAAGCCTGATGGCCGTCCTGGACGGGCTGCAACCCACCGGAATCACAACCTTGTTCCTCGACCCCTACGGCTTAATGGCCGCCCTGGGTTCCGTTGCGCCGGGCAACGCCGTTTTACCCGTCCAAATCCTTGATTCTGGCACCTTTGTCAATCTCGCTTCGGTCATCTCCCCGGTCAGCGACGCTCGCCCCGGCACGGTGATCTTGAAAGTCAAAGTCACCTCCGATCAAGGCGAATACAAAACCGAAGTCAAGCAGGGTTCCATCGTTGTCCTGCCTGTCCGCCACGGTCAGCAGGTGCAGGTGTTCCTCAGCCCGCAGCACGGCACGCACATCGATCCGCGCTGGCGCTCTGGGGCAGGCTTCAAGCTGGCCGGTGGGCTGTGCGGCGTGGTCATCGATGCGCGCGGGCGTCCGTTGCACTTGCCCGATGATCCTGCCAAACGCCGTGACACCCTCATCCGCTGGACCCATGCGGTTGAAAGCCGCCGGGCGGCATAATAATTGCAACGGAGTACTCCAAATGTTAGCACCCGTTATCCATATCCTCGGCCTCACCAATATCCGCCGCACCCGCCTTTTACCCGTGAGCGGAAAGGTCGCCGTCCGCGTGGGCCAGCGCGTCAATGCTTCTGATGTGGTCGCCACCGCCAACGTGCCCACCCGCCACATCCTGGTGGATGTGCGCCGCGGGCTGGGCATGATCCGCGCCGGTGAGGCTGAACGGGCCATTGTGCGCATGGAAGGTGAAAAGCTTCAACCCGGAGATGTCATCGCCGAAACGGGCGGCATTTTCTCGCGGGTTATGCGTGCCCCTGAAGCGGGCACCATCGTGATGATTTCCGGCGGCCGTGTCATCATGGAAGCCGAGTCCGCTCCCCTCGAATTGCGCGCCGGCATTCCCGGTGTAGTTACCGAAATCCACCCCGATCAAGGCGCTACGATTGAAACGAACGGCGCGCTCATCCAGGGTGTGTGGGGGAACGGCAAAGTTGGCGAGGGCTTGTTGTTTGTCCTATTACAATCGCCGGATGCCACCATTTCCCGCACCGATATCGACATCAGCTTGCGCGGCGCGGTTGTGGCAGCTGGGCACTGCAGCGACCCGGACGTGCTGCGCTATGCCGCCGAGTTGCCATTGCGTGGCCTCATCCTGACCAGCATGACCGCAGATCTACTCCCGGTCGCCAATAGCGTCAATTATCCGGTCATCGTTCTGGAAGGATTTGGTAAAATCCCTCTAAATGATGCAGCGATGCGCCTGATCTCAACCAGCGAAAAACGCGATGTGGCGTTGACTGCGACCATCAATCCTGCGAATTCTGAGCGACCTGAACTGATTATTCCCCTGCCAGCCGAGAGCAACACACCGCCCGAAATGACCTATTTCGCGCCCGAACAAATGGTCCGCATCCAGGGTGACCCATATCGCGGTAAAATAGGGGTAATTGTTCAAATTCGCCCCGGAACCACCACCCTGCCCAACGGCCTGCGCACCCCTGCTGCGGATGTGCGCCTGGATAAAGAAACTGTAGTCATCATTCCATTAGCAAATCTAGAAGTCTTGATGTAATATAGCAATACTATTGAGGAGTAGCAGAAATGGCAAATTACAATGACAATGACCTGGAGGAACTCGATTTTGGCGAGTCCAGCCAACCCCCGGAAGCCGTGGAAGAGAAGAAACCCAGCAACCGGAATTTTATGATCGCGATTGGCATCATTGGCGGCATCTTTGTGCTCGCAGTCATCGCCCTGATCGTTGTTGCCACGGTCATTCTGCCCGGGCGCCAGGCCCGCTTGCAGTCGCAGAACGAGGCACAGTTGGCTGCCAACACCGCCACGGCCCAATTTGCCACCGACCAGGTCGCCGCTGAAAAGGCCGCTGCTTTGTTGACCCCCACGGTCACGCCCCCGGCCCCCGCGACAGCCATCCCGACGGCCACCAACACCCCTGTGATAGCTCCTCAATCAACGCACACACCTACGATTACAAGTTCACCGGCTGCTGATTCACAGAAATTGACTCTGTCTGCCCAGCAAACGCAGCTAGCCGCAGGGAATGTGACTACAACGGTCGTTGCCACCTCAACCGGTCTACCCGATACCGGTTTCGCCGATGAAGTTGGGCTGCCCGGTTTGCTCGGCGTCGGCCTGGCCATGATCGTGATCATCTTCCTGGCCCGCCGCCTGCGCACCAACCCAACCGCTGGCTAAACTGTAGCTAGCACCTCCGCAAAATAAACAATACCGCCAGGCGCTTCGCGCCTGGCGGTATTGTTTATTTTGCGTCTATTTCTTATGTGACCGAGGCCGCCACCTGCTCGCCAAAGCCCAGCAGCGCTTTGACCATCTCCTGGGTGCGCCCTTCAGCATACACGCGCAGCACCGGTTCCGTCCCCGAAGGGCGGATCAACAGCCAGGAGTCGTCGCTCATAATGTATTTGACGCCGTCGGTCGTCGCGATTTGCGCCACGCTTTCACCACCAATCGAGGCGGGTGGCTCGTTGACCAGTTTTTGCGTCATCTGTGACTTGGAAACCGGCCGCTTCAAGCGCAGATCGGTGCGATCATAGAATGCCGGTCCGACTTTCGACAACAAATCATTGACCAACTCATACAGACTGGTCTTGTAGGCAGCTACCATCTCAACCACCAGCAGGCCCATCAGCACGCCGTCGCCTTCGGGGATGTGTCCCTTGAAGGAGATGCCGCCCGATTCCTCGCCGCCGATCAGCACGTCTTCGTTCATCATGTAATCGGCAATGTGATTGAAACCTACCGGCGTTTCATGCAGCGTCAGGCCGTATTGGTTGGCCAGCCGGTCGATCATACGGGTCGTCGAAACCGTGCGCACCACCGATCCGCTCATGCCACGCTTTTCCACCAAATAGCGCAGCGCCAGGGCCATGATCTTGTGCGGGTCCACAAAATTACCTCGTTCATCCATCGCGCCAATACGGTCGGCGTCGCCATCGGTGGCCAACCCAAAGCCGCCCATTCCGGCGCCAATCGCGCCGGCCAGCGCGCCCAGATAGCGCCCAATCGGCTCGGGGTGCACGCCGCCAAAGCCGGGGTTCATCTCACCCCGAATCTCGTGCGCCTCACAGCCGGTGCCCTGCAAAATTCCGCGAATTGTGCCGCGGCCCGAACCAAACATTGAATCGACTACGAAGCGCTGAGGATTGTTGCCGATGATGTCAAAATCGATCAGCTTACGCAGGTGGTCGTTATAGGCCGGGATGGGGTTGAAGCGTCGGATCCGTTTTTCTTCCACAGCCTGCTCAAATTCCATCAAGTTCGGCCCGCGCGCCTGCGACTCGTTATCATTCAAGTAAACTTCTACCTGGCGGCACTGCTCAGGCAAAGCAGAATTTCCGTAGGATGATTTCAGCTTCACACCGTTATAGCGCGGCGCGTTGTGCGATGCGGTGATCATCACCCCAGCCACGGCATGCAAATTGGTCACCGCATACGATATGGCAGGGGTGGGGGCATCGGCCTGAGCCAGAAAAACGGTGAAATCGTTGGCAGCCAAAACGCGGGCTACCTCTGCGGCAAAGCGGTCGGAAAGGAAGCGCGTATCAAAGCCAACCACCATGCGCTGGGGGTCCACCTCGCCGCTTTTCGCCAGGCCATTGGCCCACGAGCCGCTAGCTACTGCGTCCGCAATCGCCTGGGTCACCTGTCGCAGGTTCCCAAACGTGAACGTGTCTGATATAACGGCTCTCCAGCCGTCAGTCCCGAAATGAATGGGCATGAATACATCTCCTCAAAAAATTAGTATTAAGGGTTGGGTATAGGCGTAACAGTTGCCAGCAAGGACCGCACTATCCACCCTTCGGTCCCGTCTTCCAGGCGCACCTTCACCCAGGTGGCGCCTTCGGCTTCTTCAATTTCTGGAAGCAGTTCCACTTCTGTGCCGTTGATCACGCTTTTTATCGAAGCGCTGTCAAAACTCGGTAGACTGCGCACCAAGGCTCCGTTGCCGTCCCTGACGGCTACCAGCGCAAAGGCCGGGGTGGGTGTAAGGGTCATGGTCGGGGTCGGGGTGCGCGTTGGAGTCAGGGTAAGGGTGGGGGTGCGCGAGGGTGTAGACGTTATTACTTCGGTAGCCATAGGTGTAGTATCGCCAGTGGCTGTCTGCGCCAGGCTGGGCTCCTCGCCGGCGGCTGAAGTGGCTGTAGGCAGAGTATTCACCGCCATGCTGGTCGGCGTGGGGATGAATAAAGCGATCTTGGTGGCGGCGCCGCTCTGCCAGAGAAAGCCCAGCGAAACCACGCTGATGAGAAAAAAGGCCGCAGCCAGGCCAAAGCCAAGCCGTCGCGCCGGGCGCAAGCCAAACAAGGCGAAAACCGCCATCGCCACCAGCGCTCCCCACAACAGATACCCCAAAGCCAAAGCCAGCCCCTGAGCCCAATGCCCATACAACCCCGAGGTCAGACCAAACCCCGCCGCGCCCAAAGGCAAATACACCACATAGGCAATCGCGACACTGCTGATGAGTGGGCGTTGACCAGTAGAACGCGCCAGCATGAAGGCCGTCACTGCCACCCCAATGGTGACCAGGGCCAAATCGAACCAGGTGAAGGACAGGTGGATAACTGCCTGCCAGCCGGCCCCAATCTGCAGCGCCTTGGCAAAAACACCGGATAAGGTGCCAGTGAGAAAATAAATCAAGCCACCAATGAGCAGGCTGCCCGAGGAAAGGAATAGGAAGCTCAGCGACCCGCCCAGAGATGCAATGGGCAGCCCCAGGGCTGGGCCCATGAACGGCGCCAGTAGGACCGCCAGCAGAGCCAGCGCGGGCGAATCGAAAATCATGGCGATGCCAAACGCCAGCCCTGAAAGCAGCGCTGAAATGTAAAAATCTGCCCCAGGAATCACCCTGCGCCCCAGTTCATCCAGCAGTTGGGCACGGCCTTCAGCCCCCTTGCCCATCACATGCCGCCGCTGCTGCCTGCGCCGCGCCGGTGGCAGGGGTTCTTCGTTTTCAAAAATAGGTTCGCTGGTAGGCAAATTCATTTGCGAAGCGTAGCCACCAATCTTATAGGTTTCTCAAGTAGTTCCAGAGCCGTGAGGATATCGGCACACACCACATCGGCGGAATTGAGTGCTGAAATTGCCGTACCTTCTTGGGAGAACACGCAAATCCCCAACGCCGCAGATTGCAGCATTTCCGCGTCATTGGCGCCCTGGCCGACCGCCACGGTTCTTTCTGGGCTGAGTTGCATCACCAATGCCGCCTTTTGCTGTGCTTCCTGCCCAGGAGCCAGGCGCACCGAGCGCAATCCCAACTGCTGGTCAATCACGTCCTGGAGGCCATGCGTATCCGCTGTCACCAGGTGTACCTCCAGGCGGTCGCTCAAACGGTTCAAGATCTGACTCACACCGTCGATCAACTGGCCGTCCAGCGCAAGCGTCCCGTTCACGTCACATACCAGGTGCTCCAGGCGGATCACCCCCCTCCCGGGAATAGTCAACTCAATCATGACACATATTATACCCGACTTCGTAACTACTCAGGCTCTGGTTGAAAAGTCCCGAATTTGTGGTGTTTGGCAGAGCTTCGCTCTGCCAAACACCACAAATTCGGGCTCTTTCTCCAAAGAACTGAGCAGTTACCCGACTTCTTCTTCTACCCCTATTTTGCCGGTTCATCGGGAATCGGCGGGGTGAAATCCGCATTGATTCCCAAAGACCCATTTTGTCTCCTGCCCAGGAGTAAGGTAAAATAGGCCCATGCTTCGCACCAAACAAATCCTCCCCTGGCTACTCCTGGCCGCTTTATTGCTCAGCGCCTGCAATGGCCCCAGCTCAATTCAACCCACCACCACGCCCAGCGCCACCGAGACTCCTGCCGCGCCCCCCACGCCCACACCGCTGCCCACCGAAACCCCCGTGCCTCCACGCATGCTGCTTTCCACGGGAAGCAGCACCGGGCAGACCCTGCTCGATGGTGCCCGCCCACTGGTTTCTTCCGCTGCCCAATCCGCCGGTTTCCTGCTCGAAGAGCGCGATTCCATTCAAGCCACGGACCTGACCAGCGAAGTGCGGGCGGTCGTTTTGCTCTCTGCCCCTGCCGATCTGCCCGGGCTGTTAAGCGCCGCGCCGGGAGCGCAGTTTGTGGTCGTCTCCGACAGCGACCTGCCCGCCGCCGGGAACCTGACCGTTTTGCGCGTTCAGCCCACTCATCAAGCCTTCATCGCCGGATTGGTTTCCGTGCTGCTCTCTACCGACTGGCGCGCCGCAGGCTTGATCCCCGCTGAAGCCCCCTTAGTTCAGCAAGCCTTCCAAAACGGAGGGCGCTACTTCTGCGGCACCTGTTATCCGGGCTGGCCACTGGCCCTCTATTATCCCATCGTTGGCCCTGCCGCCCCGGCAGACGCCGCCGGTTGGAGCGCTTCGGCCACCGACCTGTTCGACAATGGCAAAGCCGAGGTGTTCTTCCTGTCTCCAGAAGCCTCGACGAATGAAGTGACCACTTACCTGACCGGGCTGACCCAATTCACTGAAATCGTCAAAATCGTTGGCACCGGCGACCCCATTCCGGGCATGGAAAGCCAGTGGGCCGCTTCTGTTCGTTTTGATGTGCCAACCGCCCTCGAAACCATCCTGCCGGGCGTGCTGGCGGGACAAGCTGCGGGCACGGTCAATGTTCCCGTCAAAGTGACAGATGTAAATGCATCTCTGCTCAGCCCAGCCCGTCAGGATCTGGTCAATGCCGCGCTGGCAGAGTTAGCCGCCGGGAATGTTCTCGCTGAGAGCGTCGCGCCTTAAATAACTTGAGTTCGGGATTATTCTTTTTTTAAGGCATATTGCCCGGCTTCGCCGGGCAATATGCCTTAAAAAAGGTGCTTCAAGCCCAAACCGAACTGACGTTAATTACTGCGCAATCCCCTACGGCGAAGCTGCTTTTCCTGCGCCATGCGATCAGAGGCGGTGCGCTGCACTTCCACCAGGAAAGTGCCCTTTTCCGCTGTGGCGGACCCAATCGACAACGTCAGGCGCGCGCCTTGATAAAAATTATTATTCATCTCCAATAACTTCCGGATGCGCTGTACCGCAGAGTCAATGGCGTTTGCATCCGTCTCTGGCAGGATGATGGCGAATTCGGAGCTGCCCAGGCGCGCCACCACATCCTCGCCGCGGAAGCTGGCCTTGAGCACCTCACTGGCGCGCCGCAAAAGGTTGTCACCAGCTTCGTGCCCTTGCGTCTCGTTGACCTCTTTCAGCCCGTCCACTTCCGCCACCACGATGCTCACCGGGAAGCGCCGGCTGACTTGCAAGCGCCCGCGTTCTTCTTCAAAATAAGTGCGGTTGAACAGCCCCGTCAGCGCATCATGGGTTCCCAGATACTGCAAGTATTCCTCAGCCCGCTTGCGCGCGGTGATGTCGTTGACCGCCACCAGCACCCGCGAAAAGTTGCTCTCATACCCCGGCATGACCGTCCAGCGCAGAGAAATATAAATCGGTTCCCCGCGCAGCGAGTAATTGATCCCCTCGCGCTCATATTCCAGCTTTCCGTCGAACATATCGATCAATTCATCGCGGAAGTGTACGCGCATCTCGTCCCGAAAAACTTTACTCAAGTTCTCCGCCAGTTCGGTCTTGGATGCCGCCCCATAAAGGTCGAGGGTCTTGCGGTTGACATCGATCACCCCGATCAAGCCCATGCACTCGTCAATAAATTCGGCGTGCTCGTTCAAATGATTCCGCAGGTCGCTCACCCCCTGCTTGCGCAGCCCATCCAGCCGCTGCTTGACCGCCGAGTAATCTTCCTCCCACAGCGAATTGGGCGAATGCTCGAACAAACCCCGAAAATGACGTTCGCTTTCCTCCAGCGCCGCTCGATAGCCCACTTTCTCCCGGCAGTCCTCCAGCGCAATCAACACCACGCCGGGCTCATCGGCTGAAAGAACGCTGCGCATCCACACCGCCGAGATAATCGCATCCTTTGCCGAAAAAAGTCGCACTTCCCAGGTTTGATCGTGCTCGCCGTTCCACATGGCAAGCAATTCCTGTCGCACCATGCCGCCCTCTTCTCCACGCAAGCAACTTGGAAAGTGGGCTGCCAGTGCCTCAACCGTGGGCTGCTCAAACAGCTTCAATGCGCTGCGGTTGGCTCGCTGCACTTTGATCCGTCCCAGGTGCGCGGTGATCTCCGTTGGGTGGCGGTCCAGGTAACTCCCCAAATCCGTTGTGCCCTTGGCACGCAATTCTTCCAGGCGGCGCAGAGCCGGGCCATAATCGGCAATTATCAACGGAGATGGAGAGATTTCAAAGATGCGCTCATAGATGGCTTCCATTCGATCAGGTTCCATAGTTCCCTCGTTTTCCCCTGGCTATGATCATTGGATGCCAAGCTCTATCTGAATTGATGTGAAGAAAAGCGCCACAACAACTCCTATAGAACCGGATGCTACGTATGAGTGTAGCACATTTCCAATGATATAATAAACGCGCCCAAGGTATGGCGAGACTTTGTAAAGTATTTGAAGGGCCATCACCTACCCTCTCCTTCTGGGAAGGAAACACACAACATCAATGGAAACGAGCACCACCTTGGAGGATGAATGTTGAGAATTTCCATTAGTTACTGCGCTGTTTGACGCTACACGCCCCGCGCTGTCAGTTTGGCAGCCAATCTCCTCAAGCAGTTTGAAGCGGAAATCGAAACCCTCAGCCTCATCCCATCGGAAGGCGGGCGCTTTGAAGTAACCGTCAACGAGCAAACCCTCTATTCAAAGCTGGCAACCGGGCGGCACGCCAACCCCGGCGAAGTTCCCAGCCTGTTACAAACTTATTTACAGAAAGGCACATCATGACAAAAAAAGGCCGTGTTTTCTCGGGCGCGCGCCCCACTGGGCGTCAGCATCTCGGCAACTATCTGGGAGCAATCCGCAACTACGTCGCCCTGCAAGCCGATTACGACTGCGTCTACTGTGTGGTGGATCTGCACGCTCTGACCACCATGGAAACCACCCGCGATCTCAAAAATAACACCTACGAAATGGCCCTGGACTGGCTGGCGGCGGGCATCGATCCGCAAGAATCCATCGTCTTCATCCAGTCGCAGGTTCGCCAGATCAACGAGCTATTTTTGATTTTCAGCATGGTCTCCCCGCTTGGAAAACTCACCGACCTGCCCACATTCAAAGAGAAAGTCCGCCAGGCGCCCCACAACGTCAACCTGGGGCTGGTGGGCTACCCCGTCCTCATGGCTGCCGACATCGCCCTCTACAAGGCTGACCTGGTGCCGGTGGGCATCGACCAGGCCCCTCACATCGAGTACACCCGCGAGACCGTGCGCTCGTTCAATTATCGCTACAGCACCAACGTGCTGGTCGAGCCGGGCATGAAGGTCACCGAAATTCCCAAGGTGCTGGGCACCGATGGGCAGCAGAAGATGAGCAAGAGCCTCAACAACCACATCGAGCTGGCCCTCACCGCCGAAGAAACCCAGAAAGTGGTCATGACCATGGTCACCGACCCCCAGCGCGCCCGCCGCACCGACCCCGGCAACCCCGATGTGTGCAACGTGTTCAGCCTGCACAAAGTCTTCTCCTCGCCTGAAGAGGTGGACACCATCAACACCGAATGCCGTAACGCCGGGATTGGCTGCGTGGATTGCAAAAAGCTGTTCGCTCGCAACCTCAACGCCCACCTGGCCCCCTTCCGAGAGAAGCGCTCCGCTCTGGCCGAAAAACCCGACTACATTTGGGACGTGCTGCACGATGGCGCCCAGCGCGCCGGGACCATCGCCGAGCAGACCATGCAAGAAGTGCGCGCCGCCGTTGGACTGCCCGAATAAAAGCCTGTCAAAAATTTTCTTTTTGTTATGAGGTTTGGGCGACTGCGTCGCCCAAACCTCATAACAAAGAAATATCTTTCGGATAGATTCTAACCAGGAGGTCCCATGCCGTATACTGCCGCCGAAAACCGTTACGAGGTCATGCGCTACAATCGCTGTGGAAAAAGCGGGCTCAAGCTGCCTGCCATCTCCCTGGGGCTGTGGCACAACTTCTCGGGCGTCAACACCTTTGAGAACGCCCGCGCCATGGCCACCCGCGCCTTCGACCTGGGCATCACGCACTTCGACCTGGCCAACAACTACGGCCCGCCCGCCGGTTCCGCCGAAGAGACTTTCCGCGAGATCCTCAAAAAGGACCTGGCTCCCTATCGCAACGAGATGATCATCTCCACCAAGGCCGGGTACTACATGTGGCCGGGGCCTTACGGCGAATGGGGTTCGCGCAAGTACCTCATCTCCAGCCTGGATCAGAGCCTCAAGCGCATGAACCTGGATTATGTAGACATCTTCTACTCGCACCGCCCCGACCCCGAAACCCCGCTGGAAGAGACCATGGGCGCCTTGGATTTCGCCGTGCGCAGTGGACGCGCGTTATATGTGGGCATCTCCAACTACCCCGCCGACATGACCCGCCGTGCCGCGCAAATTCTGCGCGACCTGGGCACGCCCTGCCTCATCCACCAGCCCTATTACAATATGTTTGGCCGCTGGATCGAAGACGGCCTGACCGAGGTACTGGACGAACAGGGCATGGGCAGCATTGCCTTCTCGCCGCTGGCCCAGGGCTTGCTCACCAACCGCTACCTCAACGGCATCCCTGCCGATTCGCGCGCCGTGGCCGATGGGCGCTTCTTGAATCCCGATGCGATCACCGAGGAAAAAGTCGCCAAGGTGCGCAAGCTGAACGAAATTGCCCAATCGCGCGGGCAGAGCATGGCCCAATTAGCCCTGGCCTGGGTGCTGCGCCTGCCCCAGGTCACCTCAGCGCTCATCGGCGCCAGCAAGGTCGCGCAGGTCGAAGACGCCGCCGGCACGGTCGCCCGCCTGGACTTTGCGCCTGAAGAGCTGGCTCAAATCGAAGCCATCCTGGCAGCCTGACCCAATCAACCAGAGGCGAAGCACTTTTTGGGTGCTTCGCCTTTATTTTTCTCCACAGTTGGATTCAAACCTGTGCCTCCACACAAACAACCCACACTGGAATACAAACACACATTTCTTACCAAGATATACAACCTTGGGGGGATCTTATTGTTTGTAATCCTCACACTGTACCTTTTTACGCAAGTCAAATCCTCTGACGATCTAGTCATCATCGCTTTCTTGTTAATTCTTTACATCTTTCCTCTATATGAGGCCCTTCAAGTTTTCGCAAAGATCAAAATTGATCGCTACGGGCTTTCGCTTTCTTACCCGCTCCGTGAAGAGATTCACATCGCATGGGCTGAAATATCCAAAATCTCAAGCGATTGGACCGATCAACGGGTAAAAGTGTTTGAAGAATCAGGTAATAAAGGGATCACCTTTTCCGCCGGTTTACCAGGGTTTATCGAAATCATCGATGATATTTACGCCAATCGCCCCGATTTATTTCTACTCACAACCGGTCTAAGTTTTAGGATCGGACTGAACCGGATATTGCAATATCTCTTTGTTCTGATCGTTTATGGCATCGTCGCATTCGTTATTGTCGATTCAGGGGTGAAAATTACAATAGGTGGCCTGATAATCTTGGTGGGTTCAATAATCACCACATACCTTTTCATGCGTTTTTTGGGTATGGTGATCCTACAACTCACCTTTGACGACAACAAAATTCGGGTAACATCTTTCTTCCACAATGTGGTCATCCCTCGCGAAGGCATCCGGAATGTTTTTTTGAATACCTTGGGGGAGGCATCTCCGATCAAACTTTTTATGAAACTAAACTATCATCTGGATGGATCTGACAGTGAAAAGTCACTCACCATCAGCGGCTTGTCCTGCGGATCCCCTTATCTATATGGAGCGATCCAGAGCTGGATTGACTCTGGACAAAAACCATAACCAAACTGTTTCAATAATGAGGCCCATGAACAACACCGACTTTTCCACCCGCGAATATACCTACCCCGCCTTGGCTAAAATTGCCCTGTTAATTATCGTACCCATCGTATTGGTGGCGATTTTTTTGAGTTCCGGTGAAAATCTGCTCCTGGCCCTGGCGCTTGCCGCCATCTTCGGCGGTATTTTCCTGTTTGCTTTCTCCCAAATGACCGGGAAAATCCGCGTAGAGCCCACCGGGCTGGTCCTCACCCGACCGCTGCGCGAAGAGGTGAGCCTGTCGTGGCAGGAGATCGCCTCCGTCTCCAGCAACTGGACCGATACCAGCATTCGCGTGAAAGACGCAATGGGGGGACGAAAAATTGTATTCACCCTGATGCTGAATGGATTTCAAGAAGTGGTCGATGAAATTTATACCCATCGCCCCGACCTGTTCGCCGTCGCCCCTGGGCAAGAATTCGGCGTTGGCGCATTGCGCTGGCTTCAGGTAGCCTTTTTGGCGCTTTTATTATTGCTATTCGTGTATGTTAGTTTTTTTACAGACAATTCCGAGTCCTCCTGGCTGGGTTTAATTTTCTTGGGTATTATGGGGATTTCGCTTGCCTCCTTTATATTCGTCCGGCCGTTTAAAATCACCTTCGAGCACGACCGGATGCTGGTCAAGGCGGTGATTGGCACGCGAGAAATTGAGCGCAATTCCATTTTGGACACACATCTGACCGTCACCGGAGGGCGCAACCGCACCTTGCTTGTCCGCGTCTATTATCATGATGCCGCTGCCGGCAAAGATAACCACGTCGACCTGACCGGCTTTGCCTGCGGCTCCCCATGTCTCTACGGCACCATCCGTTCCTGGTCAGGAAATACTCTGAAAGATAAGCTCTCGGCCTATAAAGAGGCGTTTTCCCTTTAAACTGCGTGATCCTCACCAAGCTCATCGTCACCGTCATCATCGTCAGCGGGCTGGCGCTCATCGCCGAGCACGGCAGCCCGCGCCTGGCGGGGCTTCTTTCGGGCTTTCCCACCGGTTCGTCCATCACCCTCACATTCATTGCTCTAGAGTTGGGACCGGCTTTTGCCTCTGAAACCGCCCTGCACAACATCGCCGGGATGCCCGCCATGCTGTGCTTCCTGGGGGTCTACTGGCTGGCTGCCGCCCGTTGGCCCAAAGCAGCGCTCGTCCTGGCGCCCCTGAGCGCCACGCTGGCCTTCCTCGCCGCCGCTCTCCTCCTCCACGTCTTGAATCTTCCCCCGCTCGCCGCTATCGTGTTGGCTGCCGGGCTGGTGCTCGTGTGCCAGCGGCTCTTCCAGCACTTTCCCGAAGCTGCCATCAAACACCACGTCCGCTTGGGTTGGGGCGCGCTGGCATTTCGGGCCCTGGTCGCCGCCGGGGCCGTGTTGGTCATCACCGGCGCTGCCCAGGCAGTCGGCCCGGCCTGGGCGGGGCTGCTGTCCTCTTTCCCCGTCACGGTTTTCCCCCTGCTCATCATCCTCACCTACACCTACGGTCCCGGCCCTGGCCAGGCGGTGGTCAAGCACATTCCGCGCGGCCTATGGGCCTTGATGGCCTACACACTCACCATCTGGCTGGCTGCTCCCGCCTGGGGCGTCCTGTGGAGCACGCTGGCCGGGCTGGTCGCCGCCCTGCTCCTGCTTGGTTTAAGCGTCAGTTTCCGTCCACACCCAACCACGCCTCCAAGGGCGGGAAGATTTGTCGAAATAAAATGAGTTCGGGGGCTTTGCCCCCGAACTCATTTTATTTCGCATCTTTTCCCTAAATGCCCCTATCCATCTGCGCTTTGCGCTTCTCCACCTCAGCCAGGAAATTCTCGCGATCCTTCTTCCAGGCCTTGTTCAACTCCGCCGAGAAGCCCCCCATCGCCCAGGGCGCTCGCTGACCAATCGCCTGGATCACCTCCTGGGCCGGCTGCTCTTTGTTGCCCACCACCATCTGCGAATGCGCTCCAAACTTGTCATAAGCCATCACCGCAAAAGTTTTACCCACGGTGATTCCGTAACTCTTGTGAGTGGTCACATGCATATACAGCCAGGCCAGGTCCTCGAAGCGCATAGCTTCGAACTTCCCCGCCGCGTTATACACCAGCCAGTTCTTTGTCAGGTGGATCTGCTTCGTCAGGGCGGTGTGCTCTCCCGCCATTTCAGCATCGATCCGGCTGGTAGTGAACTCGATGGGGCCCAAGCGGGCCAATGATTTCAGGATTGGGTGTGTCGATGGGTCGGCATTGCGCCGCATAAACACTACCAGCCCAATCACGCAGCCCAAAGCCGCCAGCCCGCCCAGCACGAGCCCGATCATCCCCCCGGTCCGGAAACTTCCCGTGCGCAGCAGATACGGCAGGAAGACATCTTCCAGCATAGGCTCCTCTGCCACCAGATCATCAATAATTTCTGCCTGTTCCTCGCTGGTAAACTTTTCCAGTGACCCGCGCAAGGTCACATCCGTTAGCGGCTCGCCGGGCTGTTTGACCAGCAGCAGCCGGTCTCCCAAAGCCAGGGCCAGGTAGGAAAACTCCACCGTCTCTCGCCCGCTGTCGCTGGTTTCAATGTATTGAATGCCAGTGTCGAAGATATCATCTCCCGTAATTCGCACCCAATATTCCTGGGGAGCCTTGGGGTCGCTCACCGCGATTAACTCTTCAGCAGTCACATCAAACGGCCCAAAGAAAAAGTTGTAAAAATAGCGCAGGTTCAGCACCGCCAGCGCGCCAATGATCAGCAGCCCCACCAGGCAAACCACCAACAGGGTTGTGTTGGAGCGGCGCACCGCCTTGGTAATCATCGATTCGTTCATACTATCTCCTCGAAAATTTAGATGATTAGAAGCTTGCAATTGGCGCATCCCATTCATAATATTGGGAATTTGTTCACAGCTCGCCAAAGAAAACTTCCTGTATAATGATACAAAATCTCTACTGGTTTCTAACTGCCAAATACCTTACAAAATCGCAATATCTGCTCGCCAGGAGTACATTCATGCGCTCGAATGCCAAGTGCTATGTTGAACTACGCGCCGACCTGGACCGCATCTCAATCATTGACTGTCACGACCATTCGGAAGTCGCCGGTCCTCGCCCCAGCGATCCGATTGCTGCCGTATTGGACTGGTATATCACCAGCGACCTACACAGCACCTCATCGGACGACGAAATTGCGTTCATTCTCAACGAAAAACTCAGCCTGGAAGAACGCTGGCCCGTTCTGGAACGTGCCTGGATGCGCACTTGTTATACAGGCTATGCGCAAGTCATCCGCCGCGCCCTCAACCACTTCTACGGTGAGCCTGATCTCACCCTGGAAGCGCTCCAGCGTATCCGCGACCACCTGATCGACTTCTCCGATCCCGCCACCTTCGAATCGGTGCTGGATGAGGCTCGCATCCTCGTCCGACTGGAAGATATCTATAACATGCCCGGCCTGCTCGACGGCAGTTACACACCGCCCCCGCGCTCCCGCGTGGTCATTTCCCTGCCCTCCTTCCACGCTGTTTGCAGCTATGACGAGGTGCATGACAAAGTCGCGCCGTTGCACAAGAATATCACCTGCCTGGATGAGTACCTGGGGGCCTGTCGAGAGATCTTTTCCCGCCTCAAAGCAGCCGGCGCAGTGGCATTCAAAGACCAATCCGCCTACACCCGCCCGCTCGACTATGGAAACCCCACCCGAGGCCAGGCCGAAGCCGCCTTCAACTGGTTCATGGAAGACCCCCGCCGGAAATTATCTTACCCCGATGGCAACCGCCCCTTGGGTGACTTCCTCTTCCACGAGTTCATGCGCATGGCCCGCGACCTGAACCTGCCGGTGCAAATCCACACCGGTCACATGGCGGGCATCCGCAACAGCCTGCCAAAAACCAACGTCGCTCTCCTCACGCCGCTCATTGAGCTGCACCGTGACACTCGCTTCGATTTGTTCCACGCCAACTGGCCCTATGACGGCGACCTGCTCTTCCTGGCAAAGAACTATCCCAACGTGACCATAGACTTCTGCTGGGCTCACATGGTTGACCCGCTCTACTCACAAGAGTTGCTCCGCCGCATCATTTCCTCCGTGCCCCACGGCAAGGTGCATGGATACGGCTCCGACCTCAACGGCGGGAGTATGATCCAGGCCTGGGCGCACGCCGACCTGGCCCGTGACAACATCGCCATTGCACTGGCCGATCTGGTCGAAATGGAATACCTCAATCTGGACGAAGCCCGCCAAATCGCCGCCGACTGGTTGTTCAACAACCCCAACCAGTTCTTTAACCTTAATCTTTAACGTTAGTCGTCCTCATCCTTTATTTTGTAGCTGCTCAGAGGGTGGGCAAATTCAGGCCTCTTCCACCTCTGGCTGAGTAGTACCCATTTTTTCAAACCGAATAGGAGTCATTATATGAACGCAAAACGACTGTTTAGCGCCGGGTTCGCATTTTTGCTGCTCGTGCTGTTGTTGGCTTCCGCACCCGCCGCCCCTCGCCCTGCCTTTGCCGCCGACGAGACTCCCCCCGTTCTGGATAAATTAGTCTACCTACCGGCCATCCAACGTGCAGCCCCATCCATCGTCGTCGACCACCGCCACACCGACATCACCAAAATCCCCGATTACTGGCTGACCGAGGCGAAAAAGCTGATGGTGCACTATGCCCACACCTCGCACGGCTCGCAGGTGCTCACCGGGCTGCAATGGCTGGAAGGCACGAACAACAGCAAGTACAACGTGGATATTTCCACATCTCTCTACCCAACCGACACCACTGCTATGCGCTTCTACGACGGCAATAATTATGGCGGGAATAACTACATCACCCCCGAAATGTATTGGGCCACCACAGACGGTATCAACCACACCCGCAGCGTGGTCTCGCCAGGGCAGTTCGACTACTCCCTATGGACCTGGTGTGGGCAGATGTCTGATTCATCTACCAATGTCACCGGATACCTCAACGTATTAACCCAACTGGAAAGCGACTATCCCAGCACGCGCTTCATCTACTACACCGGCCACACCGACGGTTCCGCGCCGGGCAGCGAGCTCTGGGCCAACAACAACCAGGTGCGCAGCTACGTGAACGCCAACGCCAAGATCCTCTTCGATTTTGCCGACATCGAAAGCTATGACCCCGCCGGAAACTTTTACCCCAACGCAACCGATTCGTGTCCCTGGTGCAGCACCTGGTGCAGTACCCACGACTGTGGTCCTGAGTTGATCCCAGACTGCGCCCACTCTCACGATCTCCAATGCAAGCTCAAAGGGCAAGCCTTCTGGTGGCTTATGGCCCGCCTGGCTGGATGGCCCGGACCGACGGAGTAATCATAACAACGCCCGAATTTGAGGCGTTTGTGAGTAGACACCTCAAATTCGGGCCTTTTCATTTTTGCGAGAGTGCGCACAAATAATGTGGTAAGATCAACATGCCCCAGGTCGGCCGGGTGATCGCGGCCTCGCCAGTCGAGGTCGAGGAAAGTCCGTACTCCATAGAGCAGGATGCCGAGGAAATCTCGGCGCGCCGAAAGGTGCGGGATCGGGCCACAGAAACAAACCGCGTCCCTTCGGGGACGTAAGGGTGAAACGGCGGTGTAAGAGACCACCGGCGTCCGCAGTAATGCGGCGGCCAGGTAACCCCCATCCGGAGCAAGGCCAAACAGGGACAGCAGGCTGCTCGCCTCATAAGTCCCGGGTAGGCTGCCTAGAGAGATGATCGCCACCTCCTCACGGAGGTACAAAATACGGCTTATAGACCGGCCTGGGGCAACGTTGCTGCGAGCGTAGGTTGGATTGAGGGCGGCCTTCGGGCGAATCAAAAGGCACAACTCAACGATAAGGTCTCAAACAACCGCCCGAAATCCAACATTCTCTTGATGTCGGTTTTCGCTCGCGATTGGCACAACTTAGACGTCCGAAAGCCCGCTCAAACCGACCTACGACTCACAAGGACTCACTACCATGCCCATCGACTTCTCTTCCGCCACCTGGATCAACCCACCCAAGAAATTTGAGATCACCCCCGACTCGGTACGCATCACCACCGACCCGCACACCGATTTCTGGCAGCGCAGCTTCTACGGCTTCCGCAATGACAACGCCCCTGCCCTGCTGCTGGAAAGCGCCCAAAACTTCACCCTCACCGTTCGCGCCACCTTTCAATACCGCGGCTTGTTCGACCAGTGCGGCGTGATCATCTACCTGGACAGCGAAAACTGGTTCAAAGCCTCCATCGAGTATGAAAACGAGCGCTTTGCCCGCCTGGGCAGCGTGGTCACCAACCGCGGCTACTCCGACTGGGCCACCACCGACATCATTCCGCCCGGCTGCATGTGGTACCGCCTCAGCCGCCGCGGGCCCGACTTCCTGATCGAAGCATCGCCCACCGGCAGCAATTTTGCCCAAATGCGCGTCTTCCACCTGCATGCCCTGGGCGAGACCACCCCCGAGATGGGCAAGCTCAACCCGCCTGCCCCCGCCGAGAAGCCCGTTCGCTTCGGACTGTATGCTTGCAGCCCCATCGACTCCTCTTTTGAGGTGCTCTTTGACCATCTCAAACTCGAGAACTGCCTGTGGAAAGCCCACACAGGCGATTAACCCTGTTTCGCCTGATGGGATCATAAAACACCTCGAAGGATTTTCTTCGAGGTGTTTTGTTAGAAATATCTTAGCTGTTAAGCCTCAGCACTCTTAGGCACCAGCAGTGGGGTCGCCACTCGTTTACCATCCGGAGGCGGGAAAATCTTGGCGAAATCTTCCTTCGAAATCGTCTCCACTTCCAGTAAACGCTCCGCGACTGCATCCAGCTTATCTCGGTGGATGGTCAGAATTTCGCGCGCCTTTACATACGCCTCGTTTACCAGCCGCCGCACTTCGCGGTCGATCTGTTCAGCCACTGCCTCGGAGTAATCACGCTGCTCAGAGATCTCACGCCCCAGGAAGATTAGTTCTTCCTTCTGCCCATAGACCATCGGGCCGAGGGCATCGCTCATACCCAGCCGCGTCACCATCGTCCGAGCCAGGCGCGTCACCCGCTCAATATCGTTTGAAGCACCGGAAGTGATGTCATCAAAGACCAGTTCCTCCGCTGCGCGCCCACCCAGCAGCCCCACCAAATCGGCTAGGATTTTCTTGCGGGGCATCAACGTGGTGTCCTGCTCGGGCAAGGCCAGCGTAAAGCCGCCCGCCATGCCGCGCGCAATGATCGACACCTTTTGCACCGGGTCGGACTCGGGGATGGCATTCATCACCACGGCGTGGCCTGCTTCGTGGTAAGCCACGATGCGCTTTTCTTCCGGGCTAATCAGGCGGCTCTTGCGCTCCGGTCCCATCATCACCCGCTCAATCGCTTCCTCAAACTCCGCCTGCGTAATCACCTTCTTGTTGCGGCGAGCCGCCAGAATAGCGCCTTCGTTCACCAGGCTTTCCAGGTCGGCGCCCACAAAACCAGGGGTCGAGCGCGCCAACACGGACAAATCCACATCCGGAGCCAGGGGTTTGCCCTTAGAATGCACTTTGAGGATAGCCTCGCGCCCACGCACGTCCGGGCGATCCAACGTCACGCGGCGGTCAAAGCGGCCGGGGCGCAACAAGGCTGGGTCGAGGATGTCGGGTCGGTTGGTGGCCGCCATGATAATGATATTGGTATCGGTGTCAAAGCCGTCCATCTCCACCAGCAACTGGTTGAGGGTCTGCTCGCGCTCGTCGTGGCTGCCGCCCAAACCCGCGCCGCGGTGTCGCCCAACGGCATCAATTTCGTCGACAAAGATGATGCAGGGCGAATGGCGCTTGGCCTGATCGAACATATCACGAACACGGCTGGCGCCCACACCAACAAACATTTCAACAAACTCCGAACCGGAGATCGAGAAGAAGGGCACCCCCGCCTCGCCGGACACGGCTTTAGCGATCAAGGTCTTGCCCGTGCCGGGAGGGCCCACCAGCAGCACGCCCTTGGGAATGCGCGCGCCCAACTGGATGAACTTCTGTGGCTCGCGCAGGAATTCCACCACCTCTTTCAGTTCTTCCTTGGCCTCATCCTCGCCCGCAACGTCTTCAAATGTCACGGTCGGATGATCGCCGGTGAACATGCGCGCGCGGGATTTGCCAAACGACATAGCCGCGTTGTTGCTGCCCTGTGCCTGGCGGAAGATGAAAAAGAACACCGCTCCCAAAATTATAAAGGGCAGGATGTACCCCAGCATGGTCAACACATCCAACCATGCGCTGGGCGCGCGGATTTCAACCTTGACCCGGCTGGGCGCGAGTTGATCGGCAGTCACACCAAAGTTAAGCAACTGCTCAACCAGTGTGGCGTCCGGTTCAATGATGGCCTCTTTCTCCACCCCGTCACCATAAACAACACGCAAGCGGTTCTCGTTTTCTGTAATCCGCTCTACATCGCCGGCCTGGATATCGGCAGCGAGTTGATTGATAGTGAGTGTATCTTGTGTGTTGCCCTGTGATGTAAAGTTATAGATCAGCATTGCGATGATCGCAATGAAGAGCAGCACATAGATCACATACGATTGATTTCGTGAATTCACATTACCTCCAATGCAGTCTGCTGCGTTTCAGCAACTGTTGAATGAGATTATACCAATCTCAACACAGCATATCAAACAATTTGATGATATATATAAGGAATCTAATCAAATTCTTATACAGCAGCCCGCAGCGTGGCCAGTGCCTGCGCAATGTGGCTGCGATCATGGGCCGCTGAGAAGGCCAGCAGCTCGCGCAGCGTGGTCGGGCCGAAAATGGCATGCCGGGCCGGGCGCTCCCAATCTTCGGGCGAAAGCTGCGCCAATTGGTCCAGCAACACCGCCCGCGATTCCATGAATCCCCGCAGCGCAGACGGGCCGTCTTCGCCGCAGTACGCACGATCCGCCGACCAGGCATCCGCATTCACCGGGGAAATGAAGGGCATCGCTTCCGCCAGGATCTTCGATACCCTGGGCAGGTTGATCTCGCGATCAGAATCACGCAGGTGGCACAGAATTTCTGTGTAGCACCATTCCTGTGGTGCAATGCGGCTGTTCCACTGCCCATCGCTCAGAGCGTTCGAGAAAGTATCCAGCGCAGCCGGGGCAGCCCTCATGACCGCCAGTAGCGCTTCGGGGGTCTCTGCCGGCGCAAATTCTCGCCCTTCCGCCGCGATTCGCTCCACCCAGGCGGGCACATCTGCCAGGCTTCCCTCCGCGCTGTTGGCAGGCAGCCCCTCCAGCGAACCCTCCTGCCCACCGCGCACCCAAAAACCGGGGATTCCCAGCTTGGCGGCTGGAAGCAGGTCGTCCGACAGACTGTTCCCAATCATCACCACCGGCTGGGCGGGGCAGCCCAACTGTGCCAGGATTTCAGCATAATAAGCCGGGTTGGGCTTGCTGAAATGGAAGATCTCAAAGGTGGTGATCAGGTCAAATGGGTATTTTTCGACCGGCAGCCCGGCCCATTCCAGGCGGTGGGTGATTGCCCGGCGAGGGAAAAGCGGGTTGGTGGCGATCACCACCCGGTGACCGCGCGCCAGCAGTTGGTCCATCACCGGGGCGGCTTCAGGGCGCAGAGCGGTCAGCCCTTTCAGCGAAGGGAACACCCGCTCGTAAAAGTCCGCGATCAGGCTACCCAACCCCTCTTTATCTTTCCCCAACGCAGGGTAGAAATGGGCATCGAAAGCTTCTTCCAGCGTGCGGTCCGGGTCCAGGTTGGCAATCATTTGCCTGGTTCCGGCCAAAAGCTCTTTGGACATCAGCTTTGGATCGATGGAACCGGCCAGATGCTTGCCCAGTGCGCCGATATACCCCGGCAGAAAGCGGTCGATGTCATTCTCCAGCAAGGTATCATCCAAATCGAACAGGATGGTCAGGCTCATGATTCCTCCTCGCCAAACGCCGGCGGCAGCGGGTGGCACTGCCCGCAGCCCACATGCGGTTCATCCACGATCTGCTTGCTCAAAGTGCAGTACGCGCTCACTTTCACCACCTTTGACAACCCCAGCAGCCGTGATTGAACCTCGGCCCGCAAGGTCATGTTTGGACAAGCATTGGCCCGCAATATTCCCGGCACAGGACAGGTCAGGCAAAGCTTCGGCGTCCAGTTACGCGGCGGAGCCTGCCGGCCAATCAGCCGGCATTCCTCAACGCTGCGCCCGCGAAAATAATTGCCATAGAAATATGCGCATTCAATTCCATTGGGGGTCCGCATATCCACCATCCTCTACTAAAGCACCCCGCCCCGAATGTGAGGCAGGGTGCTCAAAACGCGATTAGATCAAATTACGCGCGCGTAATGTACGCGCCGGAGCGCGTGTCCACGCGAATGACATCCCCTTCGGACACAAACATCGGCACCGACACTTCCGCGCCGGTTTCGGTCTTCACCTTTTTGGTGACACCCGTAGCCGTATCGCCGCGCACCGATGCTTCGGCGTAAACAACCTTCAAGTCCACCGTCAAGGGCAGTTCGATATCCAGCGGTTGCTCCTGGTAAAAGGTCAGTTTGACTTCCATATTCTCTTTCAAGAAGCCGGCATAATCGCCAACCAGGTCATTGGGAACGGCAACTTGCTCGAAGGTCTCCACATCCATAAAATGGAAGAAATTATCATCGCTATATAGAAACGTAGCCATGTTGTGGTCCAGGCGAACATCCTGAACACGGTCGCCCGAACTGAACGTTTTTTCAATGGTCGAGCCCGTGCGCATATTGCGCGCCTTGATGCGGATCACCGCGTTGCCGCGGCCCGGTTTGTGGTGGCTATATTCCAAAACCCGCATTAAACTTCCGTCGAGTTCGAAAATAACACCCTTACGCAGATCATTTACGTCGATCATAACCAATTGCCTCTTACAGTTTTATGAGTTTACACGAAATGCTATTATAGCCCACGCTGCTACCCGTGACAAGGTGCGTATCATCCTTTACAATGGAGGGGCAAGCATATTCACTTGACAATTCTGTCAGCTTGAAAAAACTAACCGCTGACAAAAATTATGGAGGAAAGTAAATCTGATGGATAAGAAATCGCTTTTGAGCGCATTTAGCGCGTTGATGGTCTTTGGGCTCATCCTTTCTGCCTGCACAACCCAGGCTACCCCAGAGGCTCCCACGTTGGATGCCAATGCCATTTATACCCAGGCCGCTGAAACCGTGGCTGCCGGGTTGGAATTGACTCAGCAGGCCATGCCCACATCGACTGTTACGCCCATCCCGCCTGCCACCGCCACACCCACCGTTATCAACGCCCAGGCGACCCAACCTGGCCCTGACGCCACGCAAGCCGCCGGCGGGGATGTTACCCTGACCGTCCAACCCTCTCTAACCCCCATGGGAGCCATCGCCACGGCCGCCCCCGCCACCTCCGGTGACAAAATGGAGTGGATCACCAACACCCCCGCCGATAACTCAAAGGTCCAAAAAGGCGCGTTCATTGAAGTGTTCTTCACGATCAAGAACACCGGCACCACCACCTGGACCGGTGACTACACCATTCGCTACTTCGCCGGCGACACCCTGGGCACTCGCCCGGTCATCAATTTCCCGGTGCAGGAAGTGAAACCCGGCGAAACGGTCAAGCTCCCGCTCGGCACGCTCCAGGCTCCCCAAGAAGCCAAGGCCACCATGACCTGGTGGAAGATCACCAACGCTGAAGGCAAGAATTTTGGCGATGTGACTCTCGAGCTCGAGATCACAAACTAGTTCTTCCAACTCAGGCGGGGATGCCTGCACGCGAATGAAACCGGTTTTCCGCCTCATTCCGCCCAGGTATCCCCGCCCCTTTTAACCCTATGCCCCAGAAAGAAGAGTTGAAAGAAGCGCTCCACCAGGCCGGTTTCCCTCTGGTTGGGCTGGCAGTTCCCCTTCCGCCTCCACATCTGTCCACATACGAAAGCTGGATCGCTGCCGGCAATCACGCCGCGATGGGCTATTTGTCCAATGATTCGGCACGAACCAAACGCGCCGACCCGCTGCTCATCTTCCCTTCGGCGCGCAGCCTGCTGCTGGTGGGTTTGCCTTATGCCAAACCGCAGACATCAGCCTGGAACGGTGAAGGACGCGTGGCAGCCTATGCCTGGGGCGCGGATTATCATGAAGTCATCCCCGCTTTGCTTGAGCAGGTGCTGTCTACCTTCTTCGACAAATCTCAATACCGCATTTACACCGACACGGGCCCCATCCTGGAGCGCGATTTTGCCATGCAAGCCGGGCTGGGCTGGATTGGAAAAAACACCTGCTTAATTCACCCGCGTCTGGGCTCGTATTTCCTGCTGGGCATTGTTTTTCTCGAAGCCGAGTTGGAGCCTGACCAACCCTTTCCTTCCGACCACTGCGGCACTTGCCGCTGCTGCATCGAAGCCTGCCCCACCGGCTGCATCCTGCCCGACCGCACCATCGATGCCAACCGCTGTATCTCCTATCTGACCATTGAAAACAAAGGCCCCATCCCTGCCGAACTTCGCTCGCAAATGAGTGAGTGGATCTTTGGCTGCGACATCTGCCAGACGGTGTGCCCCTGGAACAGCCGCCCACCCATCAGTCCCGCCGCCGAATTGGGCGCCGCCCCCCCAGAGATCCATTTGATCGACGAACTCAGCCTTTCTGCCCAGGAATTCAACCGCAAGTTTCGCGGAACGCCCCTCACCCGTGCCCGCCGCCGCGGTTACCTGCGCAATGTGTGCGTGGCGCTGGGCAACCGCGCCGACCCTGCCGCCATCCCCGCGCTGGCGCAAACACTGGCCAACGACCCCGAGCCCCTGGTCCGCAGTCATGCCGCCTGGGCCTTGGGGCAAATCCATACGCCTGACGCTGTTCAAGCGCTTCAGCAAGCGCTGGCGACCGAGCAAGACCCAGCCGTGGTTCAGGAAATTCACAACGCTCTGCAAGCACACAAACGCTGAGCGGCGGCTCCAAATCAATTTCCCCCCTTGACAGATCTCAATATTTCCATAAAATTAGTTCTACGTTCATCGAATTAATTTTATGGAGGTAAATTATGAACGAACAACCCATTCCCGATGCAGCTCCCACTGAAGAACTGCTCACTTTCTTCAAGGCCTTGTCTGATGCCAACCGCCTGAAGATCATCGGCGTGCTGGCCAGCCAGGCTGCCACCGTCGAACAATTAGCCGCAGCGCTCAACCTGGGCGCATCCACTGTGTCTCATCACCTGTCGCGTCTCAGCGAGGCCGGATTGGTGTCTGCCCGCGCCGATGGCTATTACAGCGTGTACAGCCTGCAAACCGACGTGCTCGAGGAAATGTCCCGCCGCCTGCTCAAGCGGGAGAATATCACCCGCCTGGCCGAAGACGCCGATATCGACGCCTTTGACCGCAAGGTGCTGCGTGATTTTCTCACCCCCGAAGGCCGCATCAAAGCCTTCCCGGCCCAGGAGAAGAAACTGCTGGTGATTTTGCGCCACGTCCTGCAAGCTTTTGAGCCAGACCGGCGTTACACCGAAAAAGAGGTCAACGAGCTCATCAAAGAGCGCTTTCACGAGGACTGCGCTTCCATCCGGCGGCACTTCATCGAGTATAAGTTCATGAGCCGTGAAAACGGTGTCTACTGGCGGCTCTAGCCGGACATGCACGTCATTCACCCGAGGCCGCTGCCCAATTCGGCAACGGCCTCGGAAAGCTCCCGAAATTGAGGTGGTTGTGCGGTGCAAAACACCGCACAACCACCTCAATTGCGGGTCACTTCCACCTCTTTGTCTGAGGGGTTACCATCTTTGTTATAATCAACCCCGTTGCGGCCACGTCACTTGCTTTGGCCGCACTCCCTGGAGGTTGAAATGTCCGTGCCTCGTTTTCTCCGCTTACTGGACGCGCTCCGCGCAGCGAAATTATCCGGGGTAGCTATCAACCCCGGCCCCACGTTAGAGTACCTGACCGGCTTGCCCTTTCATCTGATGGAGCGACCGGTTGTATTGCTGATTAACACAGCCGGCAAAGCCATCCTGGTGCTGCCGCAGTTGGAAAAGGGCAAGCTGGCTGCCTCCGCCCTGCCTTTATCAGCCTTCACCTACTCTGATAACCCCGAAACCTGGCAGACAGCCTTCGACCAGGCCGCTTCTGCCCTGGAATTGGCCGGCCCAACTTTAGGGGTCGAGCCCAATCACCTACGCGTGCTGGAGTTGCAATACCTGCAAAATGCCATGCCCGGCGTGCAATTTGTCTCTGCCGAAGTGGTTCTGGCCGGGCTGCGTATGAGAAAAGACCCCGGCGAGGTGGCCGCCATGCGCCAGGCCGTAAAAATTGCCCAGGAAGCTCTCCTGACCACCCTACCCTTCATCCAGCCGGGCCGCAGCGAGAAAGCCATCGCCTCAGAACTGGTTTCTAACCTGCTGCGCCTGGGCAGCGAACCCGCCCTACCTTTTTTCCCCATCGTCTCCGGTGGCCCCAACAGCGCCAATCCCCACGCCACCCCCAGTGACCGCGAACTGGCCGAAGGCGACCTGCTGGTCATCGATTGGGGCGCCGCCTATGAAGGCTATTTTTCCGATCTCACCCGCACCTTCGCTATCGGGCCGGTTAAAGACGAATACCGCCGGATCGCCGATCTGGTGCTGCAAGCCAACACCGCCGGGCGGGCCGCCGGAAAGCCCGGCATCCCCGCCGGTGATGTGGACCGTGCTGCTCGGGGGGTGATCGCCGCTGCCGGGTACGGTGAATTCTTCACCCACCGCACCGGCCACGGGTTGGGGCGGGAAGGACACGAACCTCCTTACATGTACGCCGAAAACGAGCTCATCCTGCAGCCCGGCATGACCTACACGGTCGAACCGGGCATCTATCTGCCCGGGCGCAGCGGCGTGCGCATCGAAGACAATATCGTCGTCACCGACGCAGGCTGCGAGACACTCTCCGACCTGCCCCGCGAATTGCTCCAACTCTCGCCATGACGCGCGACCTGCTCCTGATGGTCTTTTCGCTCTTCGCCTGGGGCATCGGCGAAGGCATGTTCACCTACTTTCAAGCCATTTACCTTCAGCAATGGGGCGCCGACCCGCTGCAAATTGGCATGATCTTTGGCGCGCTGGGCATCTCCATGGCGCTGGCCCAGGCACCGGCGGGTTACCTTTCCGATAAAGTCGGCTCGCGCCCGGTGATGTGGGCTTCGTGGATCCTGGGCACCACTGCTGCCATCGTCATGGCCCTGGCCGGTACATCACCACTGTTCATCGTGGGTATCCTGCTGTACGGGCTGACCTCCTTCGTGATCGCGCCGATGAACTCCTATATCACCAGTGTGCGTGGCAAGTGGTCTGTCGAACGAGCCCTCAGCATCCCCAGTGCCATGTTCAACGCCGGCATGGTCATCGGCCCCATTGTGGGTGGCCTGATCGGCGAAAGCCTGGGCATTCGCCGCATTTACATGATCAGCGCGGTGCTGTTCGTCATCTCCACCACCATCATCCTATTTGCGCGCAAGCCCCCAGTCGAAGTGCACCCCAGCCCCACCCCGCCGCGCTCTTCCGACCTGCTGCGCAACCCGCGCTTCCTCGGCTTGCTGGGGATCATTTTCATCACCATGTTCGCCATGTACATTCCCCAGCCGCTGACCCCCAACTTCTTGCAGAACGAAGCCAGGCTGAGCTTGACGACCATTGGGCAACTGGGATCTATCGGCAGCCTGGGCAACACCCTGCTGGTGTTGCTGTTTGGCGGCCTGCGCGCCCCGGTCGGCTTTCTCATCGGGCAGGCACTGATGGGCATCTTTGCCTTGCTGCTGTGGCAAGGAACCAGCCTGCCCTGGTACGCCGCGGGCTACTTCTTCATCGGCGGCTACCGCCTGTCGCGCATGATGGTGCTGGCCTATGCCCGCTCCTTTGTGCCGGTCAACCTGGTGGGCTTCGCCTTTGGCGTCATCGAAACCGTCAATGCCTCCACGGTGATCCTGGCCCCCGTCCTGGCCGGCTGGTTATACGCCACCGCCCCGCGCTCGATGTACCAGGTAGCCTTTTTCATCATCCTAATCGTCATCCTGATCAATCTATTCACCGTCATCCGCGGCAGCGCCCTTCCAGCCCCCGAAAAGAGCTTGCCTGTCGCCGACCCCGCGGCGGATGCCCCCTGACCCCGGAGGAGACCCATGCCCCTCGAAATTCTAACCTTCACCGTTGGCCCCCTGGACAATAATACCTATCTCCTGGCCGACACCACGGCCCGCCAGACTGCCGTGATCGACCCCGGTTACGACTCCCCACAGTTGATCCTGGACACTCTGGCCCGCGAACAATGGGCACTGAGCAGCATCCTCCTCACCCATGCTCACTTTGATCACATCGCCGGGGTAAAACCACTGGCCCAGGCCGCCCCGCAAGCAATCATTGCCCTGCACCCCCTCGACCTGCCTCTGTATCTCGACGCCGGTTGGGCTGCCCAATTTGGCTTCGACCTACCTCAGCCGCCTCGCCCACAGCTCTCCCTCCAACACCAGCAGGTGCTGAAAGTGGGCGAATATGAGCTGAATGTCCTACACACGCCCGGCCACTCTGCCGGGCACGTTGCCTTCGCCGCTCCCGCAGCCGGGGTGGTCTTCACCGGTGACCTGATCTTCTATCGCAGCATCGGCCGCACCGATCTGCCCGGCGGCAGCGAACGCACCCTGCTCGAGAGCATCCGCAGCCACATTTTCACCCTACCACCCGAAACGCGCCTGCTCAGCGGGCACGGCCCCGAGACTACCGTTGGCGAGGAGCAGGCCAAAAATCCATTTCTCTAAATTCCAAACAAAAGAGGCCGCATTTGCGGCCTCTTTTGTTTCAGAATATTTTTTCCTCGCGCTAGTTACTTGGCGTAATCTACCGCGCGAGTCTCGCGGATCACCGTCACCTTGATCTGACCGGGATACTGCATGGTCTCCTCAATCTTCTTGGCGATGTCACGCGCCATGCGGGTCGCTTCCAGATCGTCGATGTCATCCGGTCGCACGATGATGCGCACTTCGCGCCCCGCCTGAATGGCGTAGCTCTGGCTAACGCCCTTGAACGAGTTGGCGACATCCTCCAAAGCGCGCAGGCGCTTGATGTACTGTTCCAGGTCTTCGCGGCGAGCGCCAGGGCGCGCGCCAGAAATGGCATCGGCGGCTTCCACGATCACAGCTTCGACCGATTCCTGGTCCACCTCGTGGTGGTGCGAGGCGATGCAATTCACCACCCGTGCACTCACGCCGTGCCGCTTGGCAAACTCTGCGCCGATGGAGGCGTGCGTGCCCTCGGTGTTGTGGTCCATGGCTTTGCCCAGGTCGTGCAGGAAGGCTCCCGCCTTACAAATCTCCATGTCCGCGCCCAACTCAGACGCGATCACCGCCGCCAACTTCGAAACTTCCACCGCGTGGGAAAGCTGGTTTTGGCCGTAGGAGGTGCGGTACTTCAACCGCCCCATCACCTTCAAGATATCCGGATGCAGCCCGGCCACGTTGGCGTCAAATGCCGCCTGCTGGCCCGCATCTTCGATATCTTTTTCCACGGCGCGCTGTTCATCGTTGAGAATTTTCTCAATATGCGCCGGGTGAATACGCCCGTCCAAAATCAATTTGGCCAGCGAGCGCCGCGCAACTTCGCGCCGCACCGGGTCAAAGCAGGAAATGGTCACCGCTTCGGGCGTGTCGTCCACAATCACGTCCACTCCAGCCACCTGCTCAAAGGCGCGGATGTTACGGCCGTTGCGACCCACAATGCGCCCCTTCATTTCTTCGTTGGGCAGCGGTACCACCGACGTGGTCACCTCGGAGACATGCTCTGAAGCCACGCGCTGGATGGCATCCGCCACGATCTCGCGCGCGCGTTTCTCGCCGTCCATACGCGCCTCGGCCTCAATCTGCCGGATGATGCGCGCCATATCTGAACGAGCATCTTTTTCCACTTCTTGCAGCAGCAGCCCGCGAGCTTCGTCCGAAGACATTTCGGCAATTTTTTGCAGCTCAGCCATCTCCTGCGTGTACATCTTTTCGACATCCGCCGCGCGCTTATCCAGCTGGCTTTGGCGCTTGTTGATCTGCTGTTCGCGCAGTTCCGACCGCTCTATGCGGGAATCCAGATCGGCGCGGCGTTTCTGCAGACGTTCTTCCTCGCGGGTAATCTCCTGCCGTCGGCTTCTCAATTCCCCTTCGGCATCTTGAATAATCTTGAGGGCACGGTCTTTGGCTTCCAATTCCAAAGTGCGCGCCTTCTCGGTAGCCGTAGCCACCACGTTATCTGCGCGGTTTTCCATCTCGCGCTGGTGTTTTGCCGCCAGGTTGCGGGTGAGCAAAACAACCACCACCGCGGCGATGGCGACCACCACCAGCAACAACACAATGAAAAGAACCAGGTTAAATTGTCCCATACTTGCACTTCCCTTTTCGTTATTAGATTTCTTCAGACCCCTCGCGCAGTTCTTGCCAGATGCGACGTACCGCCACCGAGACCGTCTCGTATCCAAAACCTTTGCGGCCCAGATACCCGCTCAGACGTTTGCGGAAGGTTTCCCAATCCACCGCCGTCAGCTTGCGCGCATAACGCGCCCCGGCCTCATATGCCATTGTCTCATCATCTACTGCGCCCAGAAGGGCCTGCTCAATTTCCTCGTTTCCAACACCTTTTTGCCGCAGCTCGGCTGCCAACATGCGCTTGCTGCGCGGGCGAAAGGCTTGCCGGTTTTCCACCCAGGCTTGAGCAAATTGCTCGTCGCCCACCAGCCCTCCGTTGCGCAATCGCTCAATCACGGCTTGTCGAACCGCTTCATCGTACCCGGCTTCGGTCAGTTTTCGCTGCACTTCTTGTTCAGAGCGGGGCCGGTAGCTTAATGCCAGCAGGGCTCTTTGGTAGGCGGCTTCCAGTGCATCTTCCTGGCGCAAACGCTCGATTCGCTCCTCGCTGAGCACCTGACCAATATGCAGCCAGGCTGCCACAATTCGCGCCAACCCAAAAGCAAATTCGCCATCCAAATAGACATTAATTCGCTCCGGGTTTCTTTTTTGCGCTTTCAGAGCCGTTATCGTTTGTTCCATGTTCTTTAAACACACGCAGCCGCATCTCTACCCGGCAGAGCGCGGCTGAATTGGATATTCATGAACTTGGAATCGACCGAATTGCCCCCAGGAGGCAGGCCAGGTGTTTAAACCCGCATGGGCGGGGCTAATCCCGGTCCTGTCGTGCGCCGAATAGGTCCAGCAGCGGTCGTCCCTGTCTGTTCGATTGTCTCAGATCGCGGTTGGCAACCGGTTAGTCCCTGCCCCAACGTACCGGCAAGAAAATAAATCCACAAAAAACCTGCCAATCGCAACTCTGACAATTCACTTCCTCTTGAACCGACTTCAGAACACTCCCAAGGAGTGAAACCAAGTTTCCAAAATTACCAATTTTTGCTTAGCGTTCTGCCACAAATCAAAAAAGGCAGTAAAACCTTTCCTAAATCGTTATCATAATTATACCTGAAATTGTTTAAATTGCGTATATCGGTATACAACGTTTCTCCTGGAGTAGACGTGATAGGGCCTGCATCCCCAAAAAAATTGAGACATGATCTTTGACCCCGCAAGTGATAGAGAATATCACTTACTCGCCTTTCAATTCAGGGGTATTTATAACTCCATGAAACCCATTACCCGTGAAGACGCCCTTGCTTACCATCATCTGGGAGATAAACCCGGAAAACTGAGCGTTGTGTCCAGCAAACCGCTCAACGACCAGCACGACCTGGGCCTGGCATATACACCCGGCGTAGCTTACCCTGTCCTGGAGATCGAACAAGATCCCAACCTTGCTTACGAATACACCAACAAAGGCAACCTGGTGGCAGTCATCTCCAACGGCACTGCCATCCTTGGCCTGGGCGACCGCGGCGCATTGGCCTCCAAGCCGGTCATGGAAGGCAAAGGGGTTCTGTTCAAGAAATTTGCCGATATCGATGTCTTCGATATCGAAGTCGATACCCACGACCCTGAGACGCTCATCCAGGTGGTGACTGCCATTGCCCCCACCTTTGGCGGCATCAATCTGGAAGACATCCGCTCGCCGGAATGCTTCGCCATTGAACGCACCCTGCAGCAGCGTCTGGATATCCCTGTTTTCCACGACGACCAACACGGCACAGCCATCATTCTGGCCGCTGGCCTGATCAATTCGCTCGAGTTGACCAACCGCCGCATCGATGAGGTCAGGGTGGTTTTCTCGGGCGGCGGGGCCGCTGCCGTGGCCTGCGCCCACCAACTGGTCAAAATCGGCGTGCCACGCAGCCACATCTGGATGTGCGACCGCTATGGGTTGGTCTACCAGGGCCGCCGTGAAGAAATGTTCCCCGAGAAGGATTGCTTTGCTCAAGGCGAGCGCCCGGCCACCCTGGCCGAAACGTTGCCCGGCGCCGACGTTCTCATCGGCCTTTCGGCTGCCAATGTGGTCTCGCCGGAAATGCTGATGAACATGCGCCACGACCCCATCATCTTTGCCATGGCGAACCCCGACCCAGAGATCAAGTATGAGCTGGCCCGCGCTGCTCGCCCCGATGCCATTGTCGCCACCGGCCGCTCCGACTACCCCAACCAGATTAACAACGTGCTGGGATTTCCCTTCATCTTCCGCGGCGCGTTGGACGTGCGCGCTCGGGCCATCAACGATCCAATGAAAACCGCCGCCTCGCACGCCCTGGCAGAACTGGCCCGCCAGCCGGTCCCCCCGGCAGTCTTGCACGCTTACGGCCTGGACCACCTGGAGTTCGGCCGCGATTACATCGTGCCCAAGCCCCTCGACCAGCGCGTTTGCCATTGGGAAGCGCCCGCCGTGGCCCGCGCCGCCCTCGAAAGCGGCGTGGCCCGCAAGCAAATCGACATCGACGGCTACCGCGCCTGCCTGGAACAACGCTGCCCCTGCGAAGCAATATAAGCAGTCATATCTATAAAAGCAACAGAATGCGGCGCTTCCCGCCGCATTCTGTTGCTTTTTCAGCACTATTCCATGCTAAAATAAGGACATGCCGAAAAAGAAGCATGTTCCCCTGCCTGCCCTAACCGCCGATGAGCGTGCGGCCAATCACCGCCGCCAGGTGCGCAACCAGATCTGGCTTCCCCTCATCGCCGCCCTGGTCATTGTTCTGGGCCTGGCGGGTCTGGCCATCTTCGGCACCGTCAACCAAAGCACCGAGGTCAACCGCTGGGGCAGCCTGTCTGCCATCCTGCTCATCATCCCCAACCTGCTCACCAGCCTGGTTAGCATCGTGGCCCTGATTTACCTCACTCGTGGCGTGCGCTATCTTCAGCGAAAAATGCCTGGTTGGATGGTGCGTTGGCAGGCCTTTATGGCACGCGTCTCAGCCTATATCCATCGCTTTGCCGACCAGACCGTGCGCCCAGTTCTTTCGGTCCACAGCGTTCAGGCCGGGGTGAAAGCCTTTGGCCGCAAACTTGGGCGAAACCGCCCGGCTTGATCCCTAACTTCGCGAGGCAAGTATGAAAAATAACTGGCAATCTAAAATTATTGTGACCGGAGCCGTTGTTGGCGCGATCGTCGGTGTTATCGCGGCGGTCATCATGGTGCAAAATGCCGAGAAAACCGGCAGCCGCCCGTCTCTCACCGCCGGTGATGGCGTCAAAGTCGGCCTGGGGTTGATGGGCGTACTCAAAATGCTAGCCGATTTCGGCGCGCGCTAGTCGGTCTCACCAGATCGTATCCAAGGTTTCCGTTCGCATCGCCTGCGGAAACCTTTTTTTCTACCTTCATCCTTCATCATGGACAGCATCCCCCACCTGCGTTACCTCGTTTCAGGCCGACTCAGCCGCGAATACACCATCTTGCCCTCCGGCGAAACCCTTGAGGATGTCGCCGGGGGGGCTTTGCTTTATGCTGCGGCAGGCCTGGCCGTTTGGGATCGGGGCATCGGGCTGGTCGGGCGCATTGCCCGCGACTATCCCCAGGAATGGATCGATAAGTTACAGCGCCAGGGTTTTGACTGCCGCGGGATCCGCCGCCTGGACGAGTTGTTTGACCAGCGCCGTTTTGCCGCCTACCCCGACCCGGAGACCATCATCTATGAGAACCCCGTGGCGCAATATTCCAACCTGGGACTGCCCTTCCCCAAGAGTCTGTTAGGCTACACGCCCGCCGGCCCTCAGGTAGACAGCCGCACACGTCCCATCATCACCACCGTCCGCCAGAACGACCTTCCCTCCGATTACCTGGACGCAACCGCTGCCCACATCTGCCCGGCCGATTTCCTCAGCCACACCCTCCTACCGCCCACCTTGCGCCAGGGTCACATCAACACCATCACCCTCGACCCCGGCACCGGCTATATGCACCCCACCTTTTGGGACGATATGCCCGTCATCGTGCAAGGACTGACGGGGTTCCTTTGCTCCGAAGAAAAGCTGCGCACATTATTCACGGGCCGCTCCAGCGACCTGTGGGAAATGGCTGAAACCCTGGCCGGTTATGGCTGTGAAATTGTGGTGGTCAAGCGCGGACCCAGCGGCCAATATGTCTACGAGCGCCCCACCCGAACGCGCTGGATCATCCCCGCCTACCCCGCCGCTATTCGCAGCCGCACCGGAGCCGGCGACGCCTTCTGTGGAGGCTTCCTGGCCGGGCTGCGCGCTGCCTACAATCCCCTCCAGGCCGCCCTACAAGGCAATATCTCCTCCTCCTTCATCTTTGAGGGCACCCATCCCTTTTACGCCATGGATGCCCTCCCTGGGCTGGCCCAGGCCCGCCTGGAAGCACTCCGCGACATGGTGCGCCGGGCATGATCACCTACCCCATTCGTTTCATCGATCGAATCCTGGAAACGGCTTGCCGAATCCAGCAAATTGCGGCTCCCACCTTTGACGAGAGCCGCCGCGCCGCCTGGGTCATGGACCAGTTTCGCGCGCTCAACCTCTCCGACCTGCACATGGACTCGGCGGGCAATGTGTTGGGCTGCTGGCCCGGAACCGCCAGCGCCGCTCCGCTGGTCATCAGCGCGCACCTGGACACCGTCTTCCCATTAGACGTTCCGCTCACTCTTGACCGACAGGGCAACCGCATCAGCGGCCCCGGCATCGGCGACAACTCGCTGGGCGTGGCCGCGGTGCTTGGCCTGGCCGAACTCCTCAAAACGCAAGCGCTGCGCTTTCCCGGAGACATCTGGCTGGTGGCTACCACCTGCGAAGAAGGGCTGGGCAACCTGCGCGGCATCCAGGCCGTGGTCGAGCGCTTTGCGGGCCGCCCCCAAGCATATATCTGTCTGGAAGGGCACGGCCTGGGAACCATTTTGCATCGCGGGCTGGGCGTGGAGCGGCTGCGAGTCACCGCGCGCGCGCAGGGCGGGCATTCCTGGGTCGATTACGGTCGCCCCTCGGCCATCCATCAGCTCATGCGCCTGGGCAGCAGAGTGGCCTCCACCCGCGTTCCCATAGCGCCGCGCACCACACTCAACATTGGCCGAGTCGAAGGCGGCACTTCGATCAACACCATTGCCGCCGAAGCCTGGATGGAAATCGACCTGCGCTCCGAAGGGGCCAAGGCTCTGGAGCGCCTGAAAGCCAGGGTCAACCGCCGCCTTACCTCCGTTGTTGAAGGCGTCGACATCGAGGTGCAAGTGGTAGGCCGCCGCCCGGCTGGCGAAATTCCTCCTACCCACCCGCTGGTCGCTTCCGCTCAGGCTGTCCTGGCCGAGCTGGGTGTCACGGCCCGCCTGGACATCGCCTCTACCGATGCCAACATCCCCCTCAGCCTGGGCTATCCAGCCGTCACCCTCGGCTTGACCAGCGGAGGGCGTGCCCACACTGTGGATGAATTCATCGAAACCACTCCCTTCCAGAAAGGATTCAGGCAAATCGTCAATCTCGTCGAGCGCCTGGCTGCTTAGCGCCAATGTCTCGCCTTTCCCGCGGATACGCCATCGCCCTCGTCGGCACGGTCATCTGGTCCACCACCGGAATCCTCATCCGCTATCTCACCGTCCACTATCACATGCCCCCGCTGATCCTGGCCTTCTGGCGAGATCTGTTCGCCTCGGGAAGCATGGCCCTGGTCTTTTTGTTATTTGCCCGACGATTATTCCGCGTGCCCTCCAATCAGCTTCGTTTCTTGCTGATCTATGGCTTCATCCTGTCGGTCTTTAACAGCCTGTGGACTTTCTCGGTCGCCCTCAACGGGGCCGCCGTCTCCACCGTGCTGGCCTATTCCTCCCCAGCCTTCACCGCGCTGTTGGCCTGGCGACTGCTGGGCGAGAAGCTGGACCGCGCCCGCGCCGGGGTCATCGCCCTCAGTTTCATCGGCTGCATCTTTGTCGCCGGGGCGCACGACCCGCAGGTCTGGCGGCTCAACCCGCTGGGCATCATCACCGGCATCCTCTCGGGGGTGGCCTTCGCCGCTTACAGCCTGATGGGCAAATCTGCCTCCAACCGCGGCCTCAACTCCTGGACGGCCCTGTGCTACACCTTCGGCTTCGCCGCGCTGTTCCTGCTGGGCTATAATATCGTCAGCGGGCAGAGCGGGAATTTGTTCTGGCTGAAGGACTCAGCCGAAGGCTGGGGGCTGCTCTTTCTCCTGGCCATCGGCCCCACCCTGGGTGGGTACGGCCTGTATACCCTCAGCCTCAACTACCTACCCGCGGCGGCAGCTAACCTGATCGCCTCGCTGGAACCATCCTTCACCGCGGCGCAGTCCTACCTGCTGTTGGACGAGCGCTTCACCCTGGCCCAGGTCGGCGGCGCGCTGTTGGTCATCGCCAGCGTCATTCTGCTGCGAATCATCGAAGACCGCCGCCTCGCTTCCGCATCTTTATCACAGGAGTAACTCCTCATGCATCCTCAAGCCGAAAAAATTCAACAAGCCCTGCAAGCCGCCGGTTGCGCCGCCCAAGTGCGCGAAATGCCCGACAGCACCCGCACCGCCGTTGAAGCCGCCCAGGCCGTGGGCAGCACCGTTGGCCAGATTGTCAAATCCCTGGTCTTTGTCCTCGACCCGCCAGGCCAACCGGTCCTGGTGCTGGTCAGCGGCAGCAACCGTGTCAATGAAGCCGCGCTGGGTGCCCGTCTGGGAGGAACGCTGCGCAAAGCCGACGCGACCCTGGTACAGCAAGCCACCGGCTACGCCATCGGCGGCGTGCCACCCCTGGCGCACGCCACCCCCTTGCCCACCTACCTGGACGAAGACTTGCTCCAATACGCCGAAATCTGGGCCGCCGCCGGCACTCCCAAGGCGGTCTTCCCCATCGACCCCTCCACCCTTCTGCGCATCACCGGCGCAACCTCTGTTTGCGTGCGTTAAACCAACCATGACACACTTCAAGAAACTTGTCGGTTCCCGCTGTTACCTCTCTCCCCTCAGCCTGGACGACGCCGCAAAAATGGCCGAATGGGAGAACGATCTCGCCGTCACTCTGCCCCTCGGGGATGAAGCTTACAACACCACCAGCCAGGAGAAACTCACTGAAGACCTGCGCGGGGCCCTACAGGCCAAGATGCATATCTTCGGCATCCTCGATCTGGCTACCGACCAGTTGATTGGCCGCTGCGTGTTGTTCAACGTCGACCCGGTCAACCGCAGCGCCATGCTGGGAATTTTCATCGGAGAAAAAGACTATTGGGGCAAGGGTTACGGTACTCAGGCCGTGCAGTTGCTGGTGGAGTTCGGCTTCTACCTGCTCAACCTGAACAGCATCGAGCTGGGCGTGTTTGCTTTCAACGAACGCGCTATTGCCTCTTATCGTAAGGTGGGCTTCAAGGAAATTGGCCGCCGCCGCCAGGCCCGCATCATCGGCCCCGAGAAGCACGATGTGATCCTCATGGATCTTCTGGCTGATGAATACACCCCGCGCTATATACAGGCGTATTTACCTTGATTAAATAATCAGATCCTAAGGGTCTTCGGAGACCCTTAGGATCTATTGTTGGGATCTATTGTTGGGATCTATTGTTGGGATCTCTTATTCTCACTCAAAATAAATCGGGTTGCTAATCAGCGCCGGCAAGCGCGGGATGCCGGGCAGGAAGGCGCGCAGCACCTCCACGCGGGCAAAGCCCGGCCCAGGCATCTCGTACTCAGTCTCGAATTTTCCCGGCGCGGGGGCCTCTAGCAAGTTCTCCGCCCCACTTCCGGTCACCAGCCGCACCACATCGCCCTTGGCCAGCCCGTCCACCTTCAACCACAACCACTTCTGCTCCTCCCAGCTCACCGAATCGCCCATGATCGCCTCGCCCGCGCTCATTTCCAATGTCGGCCCGCTGGGGTTGAAGGTGATGAAGGCGTGCCCCCGGCGCAGCGCAGCCAGGATATCGCTCGGGCCGGCCGAGTCGGCATACACGCAGGTGGTCGGCCCGCCCAGGAAAATGAAGGGCGTGTCACGGTGATAGTCGCTGCCCCCGTAGACCGGGATCTTGTGCCCCTGAACCAGCAGGCTCTGCCACAGCCCCACCGCGCGCAGGTTCGACTCGCGCATGGGCCCGTTCCAAACCTCCAGGCAGTCAAAAGGCAGTTGGGTAAAATCCAACTGGAAGCCGCAGCCCTCTTCAAAGGGATGGTTGACGCTGATCAATGCCCCGCGCTCATGCGCGCTCATGAAGCGCGTCCGAATCTCCTCATCCGTGTTGGCGGCAAACGGCTCATCGTAGGACTGGTCCACGCCCAGGAAGTTGGCGTGCCCGCGGTAATGCGTCCACTCCACGCCGGGAATCAAGGTCAGCCCAGGGATTTGCGGCAGCGCATCCAAAACCGAAAACTGGTTGTGATCGGTAATGGCCAAAAAATCGAGGCCGTGACGCTGGGCTTTCACAGCCAGTTCCGCCACCGTGTGCACCCCGTCGGACGCCAGCGTGTGCGCGTGCAGGTCGCCTTTCAACAGCCGCCGGCTCTTGGCAACGATGCGCACCTCGATGGAAACCTTGACGCCCTCCGGTTGCACCTTGTAGGCCCCCAGCAAAACCTCCCAGCGCCCAGGCACCAGCGGCACGCGGCGATAGCCGGGCGTTGCCTGCGCCTCGCTGACAAACACCTCTTCTTTGTCCGAGCCGGAAGCCCCCACCTGCTTGCCAAACGGGTCAATCAACCCCAGGTCGACGATGTTGACTTCCTCGTGTGGGGTGAAGGGCTCGCCCAGGCGCATTGGGTCGCCCGAGTCATGGCGCAAGTAGCTGTAACGCAGGGTGAGTGATTCGCTGTCCTCGGGCATCTCGAATCCCACGGTCAGGTATAGGCCCTGCTCCTTGGGCTCGATCAACCGAACAATATCATAGATCGTTTCCATATCCATCCTTACGCTTGCTCAGGGGCGGGTTCCACCGGTTGAGCCGAGTCGGTGTCCTTGAAGTCGATGAAGAAGGAGAAAATGAAGCTGATCACCAGCAGGAAAGCCGGGAAAACGGTCAGCAAGAAGCGGGCTGCGTTTTCGGGCTGCGGACCAGGAACGTCGCCGCTCTCAAATCCGTAAAGCACCGAGACCAGGAAGAAACCCGCGCTGGTGAACAGACCGTTCAAGCGGTTCATGAAGCCCATCGCGTTGGAGATGATCCCCTCGCGGCGCACATTGTGCTTGCGAGTGTCCTCATCCATGATCTTCGCGCCGATCAAATCCATGGTGGTGATCACCCCGGCAAAGCCAAACCCCACCAGGGCGCTGCCGATGATAGCCGTGACCAGCGAGTTGGCAAAGAACAACGGCACATAAGCCACAGCCAGCGAAACCAAAGCCGCGCGCCACACCGGAATGAGTGTGAAGCGCTTCACCAGCCGTGCCCACACCGCCACGCAGGCGATGGCGATGAGCAGCACCGCCGCGAAGAGCATGGTGGATTGCCCCGAGGAAAGCCCCAGCGTGTATTTGACAAAGAAAGGCATTGACGCCAGCACCAGGGACATGGCCGCGCTGTAGAAGGCGTTGGCAAAACCGGCAATCCAGAACTTGCGGTTGGATACCAGGCTCTTAATACTGTCCCACAGGCGCGGTTTCTCCTCGTCTTCGTGGAAGCCTTTTTCCTTGCTGGTCAGCGCCATGTAGAGGATCACCGAACCGCCCAAAATGCCGTACACGATGGCCGTGAGGCTGTAACCCAGGGCATCGGTCACCACCGGAGTCAGGGCGATGCTGATGATCATCGCAACCAACTGGAAGGCCTGCCGCAGCGCATTGGTGGCCGCCCGGCTGGCATCGGTGCGGAATAATTCGGGGAACAGCGCGCCATAATTGGCATTGATGACCGAGTCCAGCGTACCCGCCAGGATGTAGAACAACATGGCGTAGGCAAATATCGCATTTCCACTGGCGAAATCCGGTGGACTGTAGAAGGCGATGAAGCACAACACCAGCAGCGGGGTGCCGATGACCAACCAGGGGCGGCGGCGGCCCCAGCGCGTGCGGGTGCGGTCTGACAAAAAGCCATACACCGGGTTGTCGATGGCGTCGATGAAGGTATAGATCAGCAGGATCAAGGCCAGTTGCTTGGTGGTCAGGCCCAGCCCGTCCACGTAGAAGATGGCGGCATAGGTTTTGAGCATATTGATCGGGATGGACGTGCCGAACATGCCAATGGCATAGTTGAATGACTTCATGCGGGACTCGGCCATGCGGTTGTGCCTCCTGGTACGGATCTGAGCGGGTTGATGTACCTTACTGTTTTCTCTTAATCTTACAGGAAATATTAAAAACGGGACTGTTCTGAGGGTGGAGAAAGTACCCGAATCTACCACGTTTTGGCTGCGCGGGTACGCTCCCAGCCGAAACGCGCTTCGAGCTAGCGGTCCAGGATCTTGGTGGCAACGACGTCAGCCTGGCGAATATCCTGGCTATTCACGGTGAACGGCGTATCTTCTTCCCCAGGGGAAAGCGGTCCCCCGGCAAGCGATAGCTTATCGAAATAGGCGCTCATCGTCTTCCTTCCGGCATTCACCAGTAAGCCCCGGCGTTCATCGCTAATTTCAAACTCTGTGGTGCCATATCCACGGGCGGGCAGTCGCACGACCAACTTTTCGAAGTTCTCGCTCACCATTTTATCGTGAGCGCTCATGGTGGTGTTTAACAGGTTCGATACGCGCTGGATGACCGGCGCGCGGTTGAGCAAGGAGGGAGATTCCGCATTGGGGGATGGCGAGGTTCCTTCCACAGGCAGGGTTTCATCGATTAGCATCCCAAGGACTCCGTCGCCCGCGTCTGCTCCCATAAGGTTTTTTACATGCAAATCTTGCGAGACGAACAGTTCGATTGGGAAGTTGGAGAGCATTCCGCCGTCCACGATCGAATGCCCGGTCATATCCCGGCCGCGGTATTGGCCCCACTCCGCCAGCCAGATAACCTCCTGCCATAACAGGGGAATGCTCATCGACATTCGCACAGCCCAGACGAGCGGGAGCTGCGGCGCGGTACGGTGATTGAGTACAAGAAGCGATTGGCCTGTTGTATCTGAAGCAACCAGGGATAGATCGCGGCTGGTCGCGTCGAAGCACTCCTCAAGAGTCATGCCGCTGTAATGCCGAGGCTTGCCTAGATGATTTCCACTGTCCAGGCGCTTCTTCATCCAGGTTACAAAATGATCCGCCGAGTACAATCCCCCATACTCTAGAAAGGAATAGGTACTGGCTAATTTTGGATCTTCCGTGAGCCATTTCACAATTGCCTGATCGATTTGCCTCTCAATGAAATCAGGGACGAGCGGAATATCGACATCGTGGAGGAATTTGAGGGTCGCACTTGCCTGTACCTGCCTTTTATCGAAAGGGCCAGGCTTTCCCATAAAGGAGCTGAACACCGAGCGCCCATTTTCTTTCTCGCCAAGAGCCTCGAGCATTTCCGCGGCGCTGTAACCAACGGCAAGCAGTGCTGCGGTGATCGCGCCTGCGGAGGTGCCCAGCAGCCGGTTATAAGTATGGCCCAGGCTTTCGAATTCCTGCATGGCCCCAACAAACACCATTCCTTTTGCTCCCCCGCCTTCAAAAACCATGTCGTATTTCATTATGTGCCTCTCATTCGCTGAATATCTCTCTCAAATTGTAACGTTTATTGAGGATAATTTCTACCATTAAAGTATTTAATCAGCCTGAGTTCCGGGGCAATATCTTTAAAACCTATCCAAAAATTCGGAAGAGAAGCGATGTTGAGGTTTTAGTGGGTGCGAAGCACCCACTAAAACCTCAACATCGCAATCCCCCCAATAATTTTCGGATAGATACTTATTCTCTGCGGAGAGGGCGGTAAAAGGAACTTGTATTTTCTACCCCTGGCTGAGTAGTTATAAACTGACCGGATAACCCATTTTTTAACATTTTCCATGCCCGAATATCCCACTGTTTCACCCCGCCAGCGCCGAATATGCCCTAAATGGGTAATTGCATCGCTCAATTCGGTTATTTATACTGTTTACTAATACGAAACCCGACAATTATTTAGTGAGGAGAAGAGACGCTATGGAAGCGATTAACTCGGGCGATACTGCGTGGGTGCTTGTTTCTTCAGCGTTGGTGCTGATGATGGTTCCCGCATTGGCCTTCTTCTATGGGGGCATGGTGCGCAAGAAAAATATTCTATCAACCCTCAACTTGAATTTCATCGTCATGGGTCTGCTCGGCATCCAGTGGGTGCTCTACGGATACAGCCTGGCTTTTGGCGAGGATAACGCTGGGCTGATCGGTGGGTTGAATTACCTGGGCCTGGTGGGAGTAGGCTCAGAACCAAATTCCGACTACGCCGCGACCATCCCCCACCTGGCATTCGCGGGTTTCCAGATGATGTTCGCCATCATCACCCCCGCGCTCATTACCGGGGCGTTTGTCGAGCGGGTGCGCTTCAAGGCCTTCCTGATCTTCAGCCTGCTGTGGGCCACGCTGGTCTATGACCCGGTGGCGCACTGGGTGTGGGGCGTGGGCGGAATCTTCCGACAGCTTGGCGCGCTGGATTTCGCAGGGGGGGCCGTGGTGCATATCACCGCCGGTTTTTCGGCACTGGCTTTCGTGCAGGTCATCGGCGCGCGCAAAGGCTTTGGCTCACGGACCTTTGAGCCTCACAACATCCCTTACAGCGTCCTCGGCGCGGGCTTGTTGTGGGTTGGTTGGTTTGGCTTCAATGGAGGAAGCGCGCTGGCCGCCAACGGAACGGCCGTCAACGCCTTTGTCACCACTAATACCTCCGCCGCGTCAGCCGGGATCGTATGGATGCTCCTTTCCTGGAAGGATAACAAGCCCAGCGTACTGGGCATCGTTACAGGGGCGGTGGTGGGACTGGTGGCAATCACCCCGGCGGCCGGGTATGTTACTCCCCTGGCAGCCATCGCCATCGGCGCCATTGCTGCGCCCATCAGCTACTACGCCATCCGCCTGCGCCAGAAACGCAACCTGGATGAATCGCTGGATGTGTGGGCCTGCCACGGCATGGGTG
>JAFGLU010000059.1 GCA_016927865.1 Anaerolineaceae bacterium | reverse complement strand
TAGGAAATGACGCCCAGCTTGCGCCCAACGGAGGCGAAGGTTTCAAGGCCTTGCTCCAGGTCGGTGGGGGTGTGAGCTGCCGAAATCATCACGCGGATGCGGGCTTTGCCGCGCGGCACGGTGGGGAAGCCCAGGGCCATAGCAAAGATGCCTTCGTCGAACAATGCGCGGCTGAACTGCTGCGCCAGCGGCGCCTCGCCCAGCATGATGGGCGTAATGGGGGTCACGGATTGGCCGGTGTCGAAGCCCAGGTTGGCCATTTCTTTTTTGAACCAGCGCGCGTTTTCCCATAGGCGGTCAACCAACTCAGTCGACTCTTCCAGCAGGTCCACGGCCGCAAGGCAGGCGGCGGCGTCGGCGGCGGGCATGGCTGAGGAAAAGAGGAAGGGCCGCCCGCGCTGGCGCAGCCAATCGACGACCAGCGGGCTGCCCGCCGATACGCCGCCCACCACGCCAAAGGCTTTGGAGAGCGTGCCGACTTCGATATCGACCTTGCCGTGCAGGTGGAAGTGGTCGACAATGCCGCGCCCGCCGTGCCCCAGCACGCCCTCGCCGTGGGCGTCGTCCACCATCAGCATCACGCCGTGCGCTGCGGTGACTTCGTAGATTTTTTCCAGCGGGGCAATGTCGCCGTCCATGCTGAACACGCCGTCGGTGATGCACAGGGCCCGGCGATAGCTGCCGGCATTGGCGCGGATTTGAGCTTCCAAGTCGGCCGGGTCGGCGTGGGCGTAGCGCACGATGCGCGCACCCGAGAGCCGCGAGCCGTCGATAATGCTGGCGTGATTGAGTTCGTCGGAGAAGATCACGTCCTCTTTGCCCACCAGGGCGGGGATAGTAGCCAGGTTGGCGGTGAAGCCGGACTGGAAGCTGATAGCTGCTTCGACTCCCTTGAAGGCCGCTAGGCGGCGCTCCAGTTCCAGGTGTAGGTCCAGCGTCCCGGCGATCGAGCGCACCGCCGCCGGGCCGACGCCGTATTTATCCAGGTGTTCATGGGCTTTGGCCACCAGGCGGGGGTGGTTAGCCAGGCCGAGATAGTTGTTGGAGCAGAAGTTCAGCACGTGTTTGCCGTCCACGGTCAGCCACGCGCCTTGCGGCGAGCTGATCGTGCGAATGCGGTTCAACAGACCGGCCTCCTTCAGGCCGTCAAGCTCTTGCTGAATCCAGTCTAATCGCGCAGGCATAGTCACCTCGGGGAAAAGAGTAGGGGGAATGGATGAATATATTATACCGTTTACGTGAGGTTCTGGCTCTGTTCCGCGAGACATGAGGAAAGGCGCGGGTCAGCCGGTGTTTCATCACCCCCCGTGTCTGCTTGGGGCGGTCTGTGTAGGGGGCAATTCATGAATTGCCCCCTACACAGACCACGCGGGTTGGTGTTTTTGTGACTACGAGCATATGGTGCTAATTTACCCCCCCAAGTACCCCAACTCCAGCAGCGCCTCGCGGACTTTTTCTTCAGCACCGGCGCGCACGAGCACGGCGGTGGGGCTGATCTCTTCGACGATGTACCGCGCGGCACGCGATTTGCGTAGCGCAGCGAGAATCTCGGGGCTGCTCAGGCGCAGCAGTACCACCTGCTCCAGGCGGGCCTGGGTGCCGGAGATTTCCCAACGCTCCAGGGCTTGGGCAAGCAGCGGCGGCACCAGGGCGGCGTGCTTGCGCAGCAGGGCCAGCAATTGGCGCGGGCGCAGCCCCTGGGTGGCAGCGCGTTCCAGCCCGGCAGGGGTGATACGGTAATGGTAGGTTTCAGGCTCGGCTTCTTCCCACTGGCAAAAGCGCGCAATTTGATAGCGCACGGCCCGTGGCGTCAGGCGCGGCACTGATAACCGCCCGGTCGACCCGGCCTGGATGACGCCCTGCTCGGCAGGCAGCTCGGCGGGCGGCTGTCCGTGCAGCAGGTCGGCGGCCCAGGCTGTGTAGCGGAAAGCCGCAGGTGGAGCCTCGGGCGCGGGGCCGGCCAGGTCAAGAAGGCCCAGGGCATGCAATGGGCCCGTGACCATACTGCGCAGCAGCGCCCCGTCCACCTCGTCCCAGACAGAAGGGCCGCGCAGGTAGGTTTCGCTGTCTTCGCGGCGGATGAACCAGGAGTCGTAATCACCGGCGGGGCGCTGAAAATCTGGGTCGCGCTCGTGGATGGCGCGAACAAAGCCGCTCAAGCTCCACCAGCCTTCAGCGGGCACGCTGCCCAGGTGTCCCAGCACGGCCTGGCGGGCGGTGAGCGGGTCGTTCACCCATTCGCCTTCAAACTTCAGGCCGGGGAGTTGGCGCAGTTCATTGAATTCAACTGCATCGATCCAGGCGCGCGCCAGTTGGGCCAGGGCCTGGGCGCGGGGCGCTTCCAGGAAGGCGCGCGCGGCTTCGGCCACGGGCAGCCCGGCGGAATCCACCAGCCCGGCAGCACGCAGCAGATCGAGAATCGCAGCGGGAGGTAGAATCCAGCCTGGAGCGGGCAATTCGTCGAGGGCCATCCCGCAGCGCAAGGCTGCCAGCAGCGTACAGGCGTGATCCAGGATGCGGTCGGTGGCGGGGCGCAGGTGGGCGCTTTCACCGGGTGAGGCAGGCCGCCCAGGCGGGGCTTGCTCGGCGTCGATGAGCGGCTGCAGGTGTTCAAGGAGGTCATCGGGGATGAAGGCATATTCCTGCATTTCACGTTCGCCGGGGGTTTGCAGGAAGGCGCGTCCCACCAGTCCACGGTACCACAGGTATTCGGCGGGAGAGATGGGGTTGAGGTCGGGGCGTTCTTTTTCGCGTTTGCCAGGGCCAAACGGGCGCACCTCGCCGCATCGGCGGGTAAACAGTGCCCAGCCCAGGCGGCCTTCGTTGAGCAGCAAAGCTTGCAGCGCTGATTGCACCTCGGCGGGGAAACTGGCCAGCACCTCGTCTTGCCAGGGGTGGGCCAGGATGCCGGTGACCAATTGGGGTAGGTAGGTGGCAGCGTCTGGGGCACTCAGGTCGAGCCGCCAGGCATTAGCAACCATTTTGAGAAAGCTGAGGTCGCGCCCGCGCAACACATCTTGTAAGGTGGGCATGGGGTTTATTGTACCGGAAATCCCCTTGTATGAGGGGCCGCTGGTTTAATTAGACGGACATTGCTCTCCGAGATTGCTCGCCCACGCCTCGTTGTCCGCTGGGGGTGAAACCTTATATCGTCAAAACGGGTGACTCGACAAACCATTTATTGATGGTAGAATCATATTCAGAAGTATTGGAAGCCTCTTTCATGAGGGGGCGAGTATTGTGACTTTACGGGAAGGTTAGGCCATTACGGGTATGGATCGACGGTGGGCCACTTCCCAGTTCTTATCAAGGCCTGCCCGATTTGGGCAGGGAGCGGTAGAAGAGGAGTTCGTATGTCTGGAATGGAGCGTTTCACCCAACGGGCCAGACGGGTATTGAGTCTGGCTCATCAGGAAGCTGAGCGCCTGCGCCAGAACGCAATCGGCACGGAGCATCTCCTGCTGGGTTTGATCCAGGAGGAAGGCGGAATCGCCGGGCGCGTTCTGCGTGAATTAGGCCTGGAGCCGGAGCGGGTGCGCGAGACTGTTGAAAAATTAGGCGGCTTTGGCGATTACCGAGGCGGCAAGATTGACCTGGCTCCCGGCACGCAGAAAGTGTTGGAACTGGCCATCGACGAAGCCCGCCGCATGGGTCATCACTACATCGGCACCGAACATTTGTTGCTGGGGTTGGTGCGTTCCACCGACGGCCTGGGCATGGACGTGCTGCGCAAGCTGGGCGTGACCCCTGAGCAAATTCGCCGCCAAACCCGCCGTATTTTGACCGAAAGCACCGGCAGTACTCCCGCGGCCCCCACCGGCGGCCCCGCTGCGCCCACGGCCAACCGGCCCGCTGCGCGCCAGCAACAACAAGATAAAGATAAAGAAAAAGGCAAGACCCCGCTGGTCGATCAACTGGCAGTGGACTTGACCACCAAGGCTGAAGAAGGCAAGCTGGACCCGGTCATTGGGCGGCAAATGGAGATCGAGCGTGTGATCCAGATTTTGGCGCGCCGCTCGAAGAACAACCCCGCCCTGATCGGCGAGCCCGGCGTGGGCAAGACGGCCATCGTCGAGGGGTTGGCACAGCGCATCGTCGAAGGCGACGTCCCGGCGCTGCTGCTGGGCAAGCGGGTCTTGCAACTGGATGTCGGCTCGTTAGTGGCAGGCACCATGTATCGCGGCCAGTTTGAGGAACGCCTCAAGCGAGTCATCGACGAGTTGAAGTCTTCCGGCGCCATCCTCTTCATCGATGAGGTGCATATGCTGGTAGGCGCCGGCGCCGCCGGCTCTTCGGTAGACGCAGCCAACATCCTCAAGCCCGCCCTTTCTCGCGGCGAGCTGCAGGTCATCGGCGCCACCACGCTCGAGGAGTACCGCAAACACATCGAGAGCGACGCCGCCCTCGAACGGCGCTTCCAGCCCATTGTGGTCAATGAGCCGTCCATCGACGAGACGATTGCAATTCTCAAGGGCATCAAGTCCGCCTACGAAGAGCATCACCGTCTGACCATCTCAGAAGAGGCTCTGGAAGCCGCGGCCAAGCTGTCGGCCCGCTATGTGGCTGACCGCTTCTTGCCGGACAAAGCGATCGATCTGGTGGATGAGGCATCCTCGCGGGTGCGCATGTATAAGAGTCCCGCCGCCACCAGCGCCCGCGATTTGATGCGCGAACTGCGCCAGGTGCGACAGAATCATTCGCTGGCGGTGGACGATGGGCGTGACGTTGAAGCGCAAGACCTTGTGCAGCGCGAGACCGAACTGGAAAACCAGATCGAGCGTCTGCGCACTGCTTGGGACCGCACGGCCAGCCCCAGCGTCAGCGCCGATGACATTGCCGAGGTGGTCTCCATGTGGACCGGCGTGCCGGTGATGCAGATGGCCACCGAGGAATCGGAGCGGCTGCTGCGCATGGAAGAAGAACTGCGCAAACAGATTATCGGCCAGGATGAGGCCATCGATGCCATCTCCAAGGCCGTGCGCCGCGCTCGCGCTGGGTTGAAAGACCCCAAGCGCCCCATCGGCTCGTTCATTTTCCTGGGCCCCACGGGCGTGGGCAAGACCGAGCTGACCAAGGCTCTGGCGCGCTTCATGTTTGGCAGCGAAGACGCCCTGATTCAATTGGATATGTCCGAGTTCATGGAACGCCACACGGTCAGCCGCCTGGTCGGCGCGCCGCCCGGATACGTGGGTTTTGAGGACGCCGGGCAACTTACTGAGGCCATTCGCCGCCGCCCCTACTCGATTGTGGTATTTGACGAGATCGAGAAGGCCCACCCCGAGGCGCACAATATGCTTCTCCAGATCATGGAAGAAGGGCATCTTTCGGATGCCAAGGGCCACAAGGTGGACTTCCGTAACGCCATCATCATCATGACCTCCAACATCGGCGCGGATATGATCAAGCGGCAGACCTCGCTAGGTTTTTCGCTAGCCCGCGACGAGGCCCGCGAGGAAGAGATGGCTTACGACGAGATGCGCAAGAAGCTGCTCGATTCGCTCAAGCGCGTCTTCCGCCCCGAGTTCATCAACCGCCTCGATTCCGTGATCGTGTTCCGCTCGCTCAATCGCGAGCACATCCGCCGCATCGTGACCCTGGAACTGAACAAGGTGGCCGAGCGGCTGCAAGAGAGCCAGATCACCCTCAAGGCGACCGAAATTGCCCTTGACCAACTGGCCCAGGAAGGCTACGATCCCGAAATGGGTGCCCGCCCGCTGCGCCGCGTGATCCAGTTCAAGATCGAGGATCGCCTGTCGGACGCGGTGCTGGCCAAGCAGTTCAACGCCGGTGACGAGATCCTGGTTGATTATGACCCGGAGACCAACGAGTTCCTGTTGAGCAAGTCGGAGGAAAATCCGACCGAGCCCGAAGCTGCGCTGGGCGTCGGGGCCTAAGAGGTCTTGTCGCTAAATAAGTGATATTTATTTTTGGGTTGTTTGCGGCGTAGCCGCACAAACAAACCAAAATATAACCCGCTACCTTGGCGAGAGAACCACTAAGGTTATAGGTTTCTAAGGAAGGGCAAATTGGGAGCGTACGCAGCCCAATTTGCCCTTTTTGTGTATATAATCGAAACATGGCTAAGACTCAAACACGTTTTGTATGCCAAAGCTGCGGGCGCACAGCCCCTCGAATGCTGGGGCGCTGCCCGCAGTGCGGCACCTACAACAGCATGGTCGAAGAAGTGATTGCTGCCCCGGCGGCCCCGGCCAAAGGCGCGCCGAAATCGGGGTTGGGGGGCGCTTCGCTGCCCCGCCGCCTGGATGAGATTGACAGCGACCTGGAGAGCCGCCTGCCCGTGCCCATTGGTGAGTTTTCGCGTGTGCTGGGCGGGGGTGTGGTGCCCGGCTCCATCGTCCTGGTGGGCGGCGACCCCGGCATCGGCAAATCCACGCTCATGCTGCAACTGGCTATCGAGATGGCCGCCGGGCAGACGGTGCTGTATGTTTCGGGGGAGGAATCGGAGCGGCAGGTGAAGATGCGCGCGCTGCGCGTGCTGCAAAACCCCGAGGCCAAAGAGAAAACGGTTCCGCAGGGCCTGCTGCTGGTGACCGAAACCAACCTGGAAACCATTCTCGAACACACCCGTGCTTTTCAGCCCTCGATTCTGGTGGTTGACTCGATCCAAACCGTATACCTCCCTGAGCTTGATTCTTCGGCGGGTTCGGTATCGCAGGTGCGCGAATGCTCCAGTCGCCTGCGCGATCTGGCTAAGACCAACGGCGTGTCGGTGTTTGTCATCGGTCACGTCACCAAAGAAGGCGTCATCGCCGGGCCGCGCGTGCTGGAGCACATCGTCGACACGGTACTGTACCTGGAGGGCGACCGCTTCCAATCCTACCGCCTGCTGCGCTCGGTGAAGAACCGCTTTGGGGCCACCTCGGAGGTGGGCGTCTTTGATATGCGCGAGTACGGCATGGCCGAGGTGACCAACCCCAGCGAAGCCTTCCTGGCCGAGCGCATGGTCAATGTGCCGGGCTCGGCCATCGCGGTGACCATGGAAGGCACCCGCCCATTGCTGGTTGAGATTCAAGGCCTTACCAGCCATTCCAGTCTCAGCAATCCCCGCCGCACGCCCAACGGTATTGAGATCAACCGCCTGCTGATGATCAGCGCGGTGCTCACTCGCCGCCTGGGGCTGCACCTGGGCGAGCAGGACGTGTTCGTCAACGTCATCGGCGGCATGCGCATCAACGAGCCCGCCGCCGATTTGGCCGTGGCCGCTTCGATCGCTTCCTCGATGCGCGACGTTTCGGTGCGCGCCGACACGGTTCTGATTGGCGAGGTGGGTCTATCGGGCGAACTGCGCATGGTAGGCCAGATGGCTACCCGCTTGCGCGAGGCCTCCAAGCTGGGCTTCCGCAGCGCTATCATCCCGCACCGCATCCGCAAAACCGGTGAGCCCTGGCCAGAGGGCATTCAGGTGTCCGAGGCGCGCTCGCTCCGCGAAGCGCTCAACCTGGCTTTGTTGAAGGCAGACGCAGAGGCATAACCTGAATGAAAGGTAGCCCGGAGAAATGGAACGATGAAAAGCAAACAACAATTAATTGACCAGTTGGATAGCGCCCGCGCCCAAATGGAAGCGCTCATCCCGCTGGTGAGCACAGAAGAAGAGGTTTACCCCGCCTGGACGATGCGGCAGGTGCTGGCGCACATTGCCGGGTGGGACGAAGCCACTCTGGCGGCGTTGCGCGCCCATTCCGGTGGGCATGAATCGGGCACCCCCGCCGTGCGTGGAATCAACATCTTTAACGCGCAATCTGTGGAAACCCGCGAAGCGCTGAGCTATGCGCAGACCCGCCGCGAGTTCGATATGAACCGCGCGGAGGTCAAGCAAGCTATTTTAGATACCCCGGATGATAAGTTCTTCGAGAAGATGATCCTGCCGTGGGGCGGGTACGGCACGGTAGAAGGTATTGTGAATATTTTTGCCGAACATGAAGCGGAACATGCCGAAGAGATTCGCAAGGCAATGTTGAAGGAGTAATGTCGAAGTCTTATGGTGATTAAACGCATCCAACTCGCCCTCATCCACGTCGCGGTTGCCATGACTCTCGTGCCCATCAACAGCACGCTCAACCGGGTGATGATCAAAGAACTGGCGCTCTCTGCCTCGCTGGTCGCAATTTTGGCATCTCTACCCTATTTGTTTTCTCCCTTGCAGGTGATGATTGGCTCGTATTCCGACCGCCATCCCATTTTTGGTTGGCGGCGCACCCCTTATATTGCCCTGGGGCTGCTCCTATGCGCGGCGGGTGTGGCCCTGGCGCCTCTGGCAGTGTACTATCTGCCTGAAAACACCCTCCTCGGCTTGTTCTTCAGCTTGCTTACCTTTGGGGCCTGGGGCATGGGCTACAACCTTGCCAGCGTCTCATACCTTTCACTGGCCTCGGAGCTTTCCGGCGAGAAGGGCCGCTCGCGGACCGTGTCTGTAATGTGGTTCGTGATGATTATCGGCATTATCCTCACCTCAGTTACGCTGGGGCACATGCTGGAAAACTATACCCCCCAAACCCTGGCAACGGCCTTCATGGTGGTGGCGAGCATTGCCCTGGGTCTGGGGCTGGCCGGCCTGGTCAGGCTGGAGCCGCGCTATGCGCCCAGCGAGGGTGAAGTCCTGCCGCAGACCGAGAAACGCGCTCAATGGCAGGGCTTGATTCGCAGCGTGCTTAAAAACCGCCAGGCGAAGTTATTTTTCATCTATTTGATCCTTTTGTTGGCAGCGATCCTGGGCCAGGATATTCTGCTGGAACCGTATGGTGGTGAAATTTTCCACCTGTCGGTGGCGGACACTACGCGAATCACCTCGATTTGGGGTGGGTGCTTCCTGGTAGCATTGTTGGCGGCGGGTTGGCTTGAAAGGACCATCACCAAACGCGGCGTGGCACGGGCAGGGGCCATCACCGCCATTACTGGTTTTGTGCTCATCGCCGGGGCAGGGCCATTTGCGTTGAGCAGTGTGTTTTACGTTGGGGTGTTCCTTTTGGGGTTGGGCACCGGCTTTTCGACCACCTCGAACTTGTCGCTGATGTTAGATATGACCACCTCGCAGGTGGGTTTATTCATGGGCGCCTGGGGCGTGGCTAATGCCATCTCGCGTTTAATCGGCACGCTGCTGGCGGGCGTGGTGCGGGATGTGTTTGCCTATGCGTTCAATACGCCCCTGGTGGGTTATATGGTAGTATTCCTGGTGCAAGCTAGCTTTATGGTGATTTCACTGTTTATGCTGCCGCATATCGATACTGGGCGCTTCCGCCGCGAGGCGCAGATAGATTTGAGCGAGCGGGCCGCGCTGGCCAATGACGCGACTTAGCGTGCCGTTGAGGCGGATTCTCGCGGATTTTGGAGGTATATGATGTCTGTTCTCGATTGGGGACCTTTCTCACGAATCCGGCGCAACCATGCGCTAGAACACGCCACTTTACAGGTATTATCGGCTCGCCGCCCCACCTTGCGTATGGGCGGTTACTCGGATGCGCAGGGCTTCTGGCTGTTGGGGCAGGCTGAGTTGGACGAGGTGGCTACCGCCGCCCAACAAGCATTGCAACGCCTGGAAGGTGGAGAGGCAACCCTGGCGGTGCATCCTAACTGCGGGACGAATTTGGTGGCTGCCGGATTGATGGCCGGGTCATTTGCCTGGCTTGGCATGCTGGGTGCCCGCAGCTTCCGCAGCAAGTTGGAGCGTTTTCCCGTGATAGTTTCACTGGTAACGCTGGCGTTGATGCTGGCCCAGCCAGTGGGGCCCTTCTTGCAAGCGCGTGTCACCACGGCGGCTGCGCCGCTTGGAATGCAAGTTGTCAGCGTCACCCGGCAGATGCGCGGCGACATGCCCATGTTCCGCATTCTCACCCGAGGATAGCGTGGAAATCAAGCCGACCATCTACATCTTACACGGTGACGACCCGTTTAGCATCAAGCGAACGGTAGATGAGATGGCGGCGCGTATGGGCGAAGACCCGGCTATGGTAGAGATGAATATTTCTCGCGTGGACGGACGCGATTCATCTGAGGAGGCCATTCGCAGCGCGGCTTATGCGCTACCCTTCTTTGTAGACCGGCGCATGGTCATCCTCACCCACCCTTTTACTAAATTGACCTCTGAACCCTCGCGCACGCGCTTTCGGGCCATGTTAGAAGGCCTGCCCGAGAGCACTGCCCTGGTGATTGTGCTGGACGACACATTTGAGCGCGGCGACTGGGCATCTTTTGGCAAGCGACACTGGTTGCGACGCTGGTGGGAAGAAAAAGGCGGCAATCGCGTCTACTATCAACTCTGCCAACTCCCGCCCCTGGGGCAAATGGCCGAGTGGGTGCGCAAAGAGGCTGTTCGGCAGGGTGGGCGCTTTACGCCTGAGGCTTCGGTATCACTGGTGGCCCACGTAGGCAACGAAACACGCATCGCCAGCCTGGAGATCGATAAGCTGCTCACCTTTGTCGACCGGCAGCGGGCTGTTGAGGTGGAGGACGTGGAGGAACTGTGCGCGCAGATGGGCGGCCAGGCCAATGTGTTTGGCATGGTGGACGCTCTGGCTGCCGGAAACGCTCAATTGGCACAGAACTTGCTCCATAAACTCCTGGAGGAAGAAGACGAATTCGCCATGTTTGGCATGATCGTGCGCCAGTTCCGGTTGCTCATTCAGACTCGTGAGCTGCTAGACGAAGGCAAAGATCTGGCGGATGTGGTGAAAGAGGTCGACCGGCGTGATTTTATCGCCCGCAAGTTGATCGAGCAGGCCCGCCGCTTCAAAATGGACCGCTTGATCGGGCTTTATCACCGGTTGTTGGAAATTGATGAAGCGGCGAAAACCGGTCAAATGGACATGGGGCTTTCATTGGACACTTTCATCGCCGACCTGGCCCGCGCCTGAACCTCCATCGCAGTGCATGTTTGCGCACCTCCGCGAGAGGCACAAAGGAGTGGATCATGATAGGACGAATTATTCGCAGCTTGGTGTTGGCTGGTTTGATGCTGGGTTTGTTGAGCAACCCTTTGGCTGGCTCGGCCCAGTCAACGCCCCCACCCCCCGATGAATTGGAAGCGGCCATTCGCTCTGCGGTGCTAAACGCGTTTAGCGAAGCCCCTAAGGATATTGCGGCGGCGCTGCCCGCCGAGTTGTTGGTTGATAACATTCAGTACTCTGAGGATATGCGCTGGGCCGTGGTGTGGCTGGCGGGCTTTGATTCTGAATCGGGGGAGGTGATTGCTACCGAGCCTGGCGCGGCCATTGCCCGCAACCGATTTGGAAAACTGCTCGATAGCGAGGCCTGGGGGGTAACCTTTCCAGTGGAGGCCAATTGGGAAACCCTGTTGGAAGCCCTCCCAGACGAAATTGGCGGCAGCGATCTGGAACTGCGCTATCTGGAAACCAGTGCGATTACACCGAAAGCCCTGACCCTACCGCTGCGCGGGTACAAATTGCCCTGGGCGGCAGGCCTGGGCAAGCGCGTCACCAACACGATTGGGCATGTCTACCCGGTTTCGGGCGGACTCACTTCGTGCCCGAATGCCTGCCGCTACGCGTATGATTTTGCCGACGGCACCATGTTCCCCCTCCTGGCGGCCAAGGGCGGCATTGTAAAAGATCTTCACGATACCTGTGGCAACGGCAGCACCACTTGCACCAATTATCTTGTGTTGGAAGATCAGTCCACCTCGCCCACCACCTACCAGATTTATTTCCACCTCGCCTATAATTCCATTCCAAATGAACTTCAAAAAGGTGTTTTGGTGCGGCAGGGCCAGTATGTGGGAGATGTGGACGACACAGGATATTCCACGGGGCACCATCTGCACTATCACGTCACTGACAACCTGTACTACTACCTGAGTAACGGTCAGTCGCTGCCCTGGGGCATCTCAGTCGATATTCGCTTTGATGACGTGGCCGAAAACGACGGCACCCCGCGCACCAAAGCCGAGGCGCTGGAGTACCCGGAGCTGGGTGACGAGTATCGGGAAGACAATGTTTACATCTCAGGGAATGTGGGCACCAACCCGCCCACCGGGCAGTTGAATGCGCCTGCTGAATGGAGCACGTTTACCGACACGACCTTCACCCTTTCAGGGGTGGCTAGCGACGACCGCGCAATCAGCCGCGTGCAAATTTTGGCCAACATTGGCGCTGGCTGGAAGGACATTGGCAGCGCCGATTACGCCAACGGCGCCTTTAGCAAGACTCTCAGCTTGTGCGGCACGACTATTCCGCGCGGGCCGTTTGGGCTGGCAGTGCGCATTTGGGATAGGGAGGGGAATCGCGCCGCCGAATATACCGGCCTGCGTCAGTTGTTCAACAACGCCGCCTGCGAAGGCGTCCCCACCGCGCCTGTGCCGGTATGCACGCCTGCTTCCAACCAGGTAGCGCTGTACTCCGATGTGAACTACACGGGCACCTGTCAAAAGTTTTCTGCCGGAGAATATAACAACGCCCAGTTGGGCAGTGTGGGCGATAACAATACCGCTTCGGTGCAGGTGGGCGCCGACGTGTGCGCGGTGCTTTATGAGGACGCCCTGGACATGCAAAACGCTTACCAGTTTGGGCGCATGGAGACTCTCAAAGATTCGGATGCCAATTTGGCCGACAACCGCATGGGCGCCGACATGCTTTCGGCATTAGCGGTGCACACTTGTAGCGGCGTGGATGAACCCTTCCTGACCTTCCCTGGCAACCTGGTGGACAGCGACAATGATTCGCGCGCGGGCAACCCGGCGGGGCCGAGCGCGGTCGATTCGCTGGTGCTGGCCTGGACGGGCGGCGAAGGAGCCGACGGCTTCACGTCCAGTTTGCGGAAAGACGGCGTTTCGTACAAGAGCATGACCCAGCAGAACACGCACACCTGGTCGGTAGGCACATTGCCCGCGGGCAGCTACCAGTGGACAGTCACGGCGGTGGGGGCATACAGTAACGACACTGTCTTGAGTTTCAATGTCAGCGTAGCCAGCCTGCCAACCACCGGTTCCACCAGTGCCCCGGTGAACTACGATTTTGAGGCAGGGGCCTCAAATTGGACAGGCAGCGGCCTGTGGGGGCATGTGACCCTGGACAAGCCTTATCGTGGCGCGACCGGAACCTGGCTGTTCAGCAACGGCATGGATTACAACGACAGCACGTACCGGGCGGGCGACTTAACCTCGCCGCCCATTACGCTGCCCTCTGGTTCGACGTACTATCTACGTTTCCGCTCCTGGAGCGATGTGGAAGGCGCTTTGGCGGCTGGTTCCACCTTTGCTACCACGCTGTGGGATCAGCGCCGGGTGCAGATATCGACGGATGGCGGGGCCACCTTCAGCGACCTGTACCAAATGAACAGCGACGTGCAAAATTCGATCTGGCTGGATAGCCCCGCCATCAACCTGGGCGCCTATGCCGGGAAGATCGTGCGCATCCGCTTCCACTTTGATTCGGTGGACCGACTGAATAACAACAAGCTGGGCTGGGCCGTGGACGACGTGCAGATCAACACCACCGGCCCGGCGAGTTGCGCCTTCGATAATAACAATACTGCTGCCACGGCTGCCTCGATTGCCATTGGCCAGACCATCACAGGGTCCCTGATTTGCCCTGCGGGAGATTGGGACTACTACAAGTTCAGCGGTACCGGCGGGCAGACGATTATTGTCGATGTGGATGCCAAGATTCTTAATCTCGACCCGCCTTCCGAACTGGACAGCTTGATCGAAGTGATCGGCACTAATCAAAAGGATGTTCTGGCAACCAATGACGACGAAGTGTATGGAACCGTGCAGGATTCAAAGCTGGAATTCATTCTTCCGGCGACGGGCACCTATTATATTCGCGTGCGCCCGTGGGATTATCCTGGGGCGGGCAGCATGAATCATCTTTACAATCTCAAATTGAGCGCCAAAGTGGTGTCCATTACCCGCCCCACCATCAGTATCAGCAAACCCACTTCCAGCGGCGCCCTGCCAGTGGTGCCTTTCATTGTCGAGGCCCAAGCGCAGGACCCGCTGGGCAGCGGCGTGCGCCAGGTAGATTTCTACTGGCACAGCGCCGATTGGGTGAATGGCAACTGGGTCAAGTTTGTGACCGACGCTACCATCAGCGACGGTTGGTGGGGCATCTTCACGCCCTCGGGAGACACCACAGGCAGCGCCTTCTACTACATGGCAACCAACAACAGCGGCGGCACGGCGGGGGCTCTGATGACTGGCCTGAAGCCGGATTCGGATATTCCGGTGAGTGCACTGCAAGGCCTGCCGGGTAGCGTGGAAAGCACTGCCGTGCAGTTGACCTGGACGGCCTCCGATGCCGGTGGTATTGAACGGTTTGACCTGCAAACGCGCGTGGGCACCAGCGCCTGGACCAACTGGAGCGGCAACCCCATCCCAGGCTCGGCGCGCAGCACCTGGTTCTTGGCGGCGCCCGGAACCTACCAGTTCCGCTTGCGGGCAGTGGACTTTGCCGGGCACGAGGAAGCCTACCCCGCGGAGGCGGAAGCCAGTGTGACGCTGCTTGGCACCTGTGCAGCTGATGCTTATGACGCGGCAGACGGGGCCTTTGGCAGTGCCGTGCCTTTGCCGTTGGGAACACCTCAATTGCACACCCTCTGTCAGAATGATGCCGATTGGGTGTCGTTCAACGCGCAGCAAGGCCAGCCGCTGCTGCTGATGTTCCGCTCGTTGGGCGGCGGCGCGGCCGTGCGTGTGGTCATTTTTGACGGCGCCGGTCAACAGGTGGGCGGGGGCTCGGCCACTGCGCTGGGTTCTGGGTTGGCAATGCGCTTTGATCCGCCTGCTTCGGGCAATTACCGCATGATGATCAGTGCTCTTGACGCTGGCCTCTACGGCAGTGCGGTGCAGTATTCGGTGTGGGTGGGCCCGGGGAACTGGTTGCATCTGCCTGTGATAAACCGTTAAAATTTTTCAATTGAACAACTGTATAGACAACTCCTCAAAACAGGCCTTTGCGCGCCTGTTTTGAGCTTAAACACGTTAAGAACGGGTTAATAAATTGAACATTTGTACATTGACAGCGCTTACATAACGATATACAATGAAATTGTTCACTGAAAGTTTTAAATTTAATAGTTCAATTACCGTCTCCGTTCGTCCTTGTTTATTTTCCTACTCTCCAAAGGAAAGCCAAGTATCTATGGGTTCTACTGCCACACTGCGTGACGTAGCAGAGCGAGCTGGAGTTTCGATTGGTACCGCTTCGCAGGCGCTCAACCATCGCCCCAGTGTTTCACCTGAAACACGGGCTCGAGTGATTGAGGCCGCCCAGTCGTTGGGATACTTGTTCAAGGACTCGGGGATGATCGCGGTCGACCGCTCGATTGCGGTGGTTGGCATGTTGGTCAAGCATGATTTTGGAGAACCGGTTTCAGTCAACCCCTATTTTTCTCACGTTCAGGCAGGGGTAGAAAGTGAATGTCGCCGGCGCGGGTTAAGCTTGATGTTCTCGAACATCGAAGTGGATGCCCGGAACAGGCCGGTGGTGTGGCCGGCGATGGTATCGGAGCAGCGTGCCGATGGCTTGCTGCTGATCGGCACCTTCTTGGAAGACACAGTGGACCTCATCCAGCGGCAAGTCTCCAAGCCGATCATCATGGTCGATGGTTACGCCCCTTCCATGCCCATTGATATGGTACTCATTGACAACGCTCAGGGATTCTCCCTGGGCGTTGAGCATTTAATCCGCCTGGGGCATCGGCACATTGGTCTGCTGGGTTGGATGGAAGACAGCCCGCCCGGCATTTGGGAGCGCATGGAAGGCTACCTGTCCACGCTAAAAGCACATGGAATCCCCCAAAGCTATATCGAATGTTCAAAACTCACCCGCGCCGATGGTTATGCCGGGGTGCAGCGCTTGCTGGCGCGCGCCCCGCAGGTGACCGCGGTGATGGTGTGCAATGACGATACCGCCATCGGTGCGCTGTATGGCGCGCGCGACCTGGGGTTGGATGTGCCCCGCGATTTTTCCATTATCGGTTTCGACGATATCGACCTGGCGAAAGAGGTCGTACCCGCCCTCACCACCATTGCAGTGCCAAAAAGCTGGTTGGGGGCAATGGGGGTACGGTTTCTGTTGGAGCGTGCCACGTATCCCGAACAGCCCAAGCTGTCGGTACGGCTGGCAACCGAGCTTCTCATCCGTGATTCAACATGCCCGCCTAGAAGATAAGCATTTACTGGTACAGCGGGCCCAGTACGCCAAAGGAGGTGATTTCGGCAAGAAGAAGAATAAGTCGTTCCCCATCGTATCTGTGAGTTAGTTTCAACCAATTAGAAACATGTGGAGGAGTATCATGCGTAAGTTTCTTGTTTTGAACATTGTGGTTATGTTAGCCATGTTGTTGGGCGCTTGCCAACCACAGGCTACACAACCCGCGGCCGTGGATCCTACCAAGGCTCCTGAGGCCACCAAGGCCCCTGAGGCCACCAAAGCCCCCGATGCCCCTGCGGCTACCGCAGTGCCCGAGGCCAAATTTAAAGAGTCCCCCATGCTGGCCGACAAAGTTGCCGCCGGCGAGCTGCCCCCCGTTGAAGATCGCCTGCCCACCAACCCCCGTGTCATCGCGGGTTTGACCGATGAGCAGGGCGTTTACGGCGGCCAGATGCGCGTTGGCTTCGTTGGCACCAGCGTGACATGGGGCGGTATGCTCTTCGTTGCGGCGTGGGAACACCTGACCAGCTGGAAGCCCGACTTCAGCGGCGTTGAGCCCAACCTCGTTGAGGAAATTGTGGCCAGCGAGGACGTCAAGGAATATACCATCTACATGCGCAAAGGCATGAAGTGGTCCGATGGCGAGCCTTTCACCGCCGATGACCTCATGTTCTACATTGTGGATGTTGTCCAGAACAAAGAACTGAACCCCGGTGGCACCGCCGACTGGCTTTCTGCCGAACAGGCCGAGGGCTTCAAGGCCGAGAAGATTGATGATTACACCATCAAGCTGTCCTTCCCCAAGCCTTACGGTATCTTCCAGTACGTTTTGGCGCAGTGGCAAGGCCGCTCGTTCGCCATGTATCCCAAGCACTACCTGCAGCAGTTCCACAAGACCTACAATGCGGACGTGGATTCGCTGGTGACCGCTGACGGTTCTGTGGCCGACTGGGTTGCTTTGTTCTACAAGTACGGTCCCGATTCCTGGGGCAGCCCCGACCGCTTCTATGAGTTCACCGAGCTGCCTTGCCTGTATCCCTGGGTCACCACCCAGCCCCTCGGCACCGGCACCCAGGTTGTGCTGGAGCGCAACCCCTATTACTGGAAGGTTGACGAGGCCGGCAATCAACTGCCTTACATCGACAGCATCCTCGGTATCTCCTACCAGGACGCTGAGAGCCGCACCTTCGCCATGCTCAACGGTGACCTCGACTTCGTCAAGGACCCCGGCAATGACAACCGCGTTGTGTACCACGATGCCATGAACGAAGGCAAGCCGATCCAGATTATGTACCCGCAGTCTGACGGCGCCAACACCAACACCATTCACTTCAACCGCACCATCGCCGACCCGGTGAAGGCTGAGATCTTCGCCAGCAAGGACTTCCGCATCGGTATGTCCTACGCGATCAACCGCCAGGAGATCATCGAGATCGTCCACAACGGCCAGGGCGTCCCCGCTCAGCAAGCTCCGTTGGAAGACTCCCCGCTGTACCTGGAAGGCTTCGCCGAGCAGTATGTTGAATACGATGTGGCCAAGGCCAACGAATACCTCGACAAGGTCCTGCCCGAGAAGAACGCTGCCGGCTACCGCCTGGACAAGAATGGTAAGGAACTTGAGATCATCTTCACCGTCCAGAACGACCTTACCTTTGGAACCACCTACGTTCAGGTGGGTGAACTCTTGATCGGCTACTGGGACAAAGTGGGCGTGAAAGTTCTGTTGAACTCGATCCCCGGCCCGCAGCACGACGAGAACAAGAAGAACAATAACATCGAAGCCTGGATTTACACCAGTGAAGGCGGCGCGGGCATCACCGCGATCCTCGATCCTCGTTACTATGTTCCTGGCGAATATGCCGGTTACTTTGGTAACGGCTGGAACTACTGGATCACCAACGCCAGCGCCGGCGAGGTCAAGGTTGAGCCTCCTCAGGAGATCAAAGACCTGCGCGCCAAGTACACCGACGGCGTGCTCACTCAGCCGACCCAGGAACTGCAGATCGCTGGCATGAAGGAAGTTATGAAGGACGCGATGGAACAGTTCTACGTGATCGGTATTTCCCGCATGCCTGTGATGTACTATCCGTTCAACACCCGCCTCGGTGGTATCCCCGAGACCTGGTACGACGGCTGGCTCGAAGGCGTTCAGAAGATCCTCTATCCCGAGCAGTGGTTCTTGCGCGAGTAAGTTTCGCCAGATAATTGCTGGTTGGCCGGCGTATTGCCGGCCAACTTCTTTCGGGAAAACAGAAGTATTAGCCTGGGGGCGGCTTCACCGCCGCCTCCAGGCAGTAACAAAGGATTTGTAGCTGCTCAGGCAGCTTTGCAAGACAGGGGTTCTTCCAAACTGGCTGAGCAGCCACAAAATTTTATTGACAACCCCATAAAATTTTAAATCGATTGCGAGGGCGTAAATATGTGGAAATATTTGCTACGACGCACTGGCTACATGGTCTTCACGGTATGGGTGATTTCGGTCATCTCTTTCGTAGTGATCCAGCTCCCCCCGGGTGACTACGTCACCAACCTGATCAATCAAATGATTTCGGCGGGTGGAGAGGCGCTGCCTTCGGATTACGAAATGCAGCTCCGCGAAGTCTACGGCTTGAACGACCCGATGTATGTGCAGTATTTCAAGTGGATTTCCCGCATCATCACGAAGGGTGAATTTGGGTATTCCCTGGTATATAAACGCGACGCCGCGGAGTTGATCACTGAACGGCTGCCGATGACCTTTGCGCTATCATTTGGCAGCTTCCTGTTTGTATGGGCGGTGGCCTTCCCCATTGGCGTCTACTCGGCGGTAAAGAAGTATTCTCTGGGAGATTACGTCTTTACCTTCATTGGGTTCATCGGCCTGGCGGTGCCTAACTTCTTGCTGGCCTTGATCTTCCTCTTTCTCAGCTATCGCTACTTTGATCAAGCCATGATTGGGTTATTCTCGTTGGAGTTTGCCGACGCGCCCTGGTCCTGGCCGAAATTTATGGACCTGTTGAAGCACCTGTGGATCCCGGTTATTTTGATCGGTATGGGCGGCACCGCCGGCCTGATCCGCACCATGCGCGCCAACCTGCTGGACGAGCTCAATAAGCCCTATGTCGAGACGGCGCGGTCGAAGGGTCTCACCGAGCTCAAACTGTTGATGAAATACCCCGTGCGTCACGCTCTCAACCCCTTCGTCAGCACCATCGGTTGGACTCTGCCCGGCCTGATCGGAGGCGAGGTTATTGTCTCGATTGTGCTGAACTTGCCGACTTCGGGCCCCGTCCTATATAACGCCCTGCGCAGTCAGGATATGTATGTGGCGGCTGGTTTCATCTTGCTGCTCAGCACCCTTACGGTGATCGGAACATTTGTTTCGGATATTCTGTTAGCCGTCCTAGACCCGCGCATTCGCCTGGAGTGATATTACCATGGTACAAACAACTCCGATGAACAAAAGCCTGGCTCCGACGCCAGAAGAGCATGTGACCGAATCGCTGGATCTGGAGGTCGCATCTCAATGGAAGTTGATGTGGTGGAAGTTTCGCAAACATAAAATGGCCATCATTGGCACGGTCATCGTGATCATTTATTACACGATGGGCATGTTTGCCGAATTCTTTGCCCCCACCCACTTTACCACTTATAACGAACAGTATGTGTATGCGCCGCCGCAAACCATTCACCTGTTCCGAGACGGAAAACTAGACCCCTATGTGAACGGTTATACCTTTGTGCGCGACCCCATTTCCTTCAAAAAGACCTGGGCGGTGGATGAAACGGTAGTCGTTCCGATCAGTTTCCTCGTGCGCAGTGAGGAATATAAGCTGTGGGGCTTCATCCCCGGCTCGCTTCACCTGGTCGCGGCAGACAACCCGAGAGATCCTTTCTACCTGCTCGGGTCGGATAAGAGCGGGCGCGACGTTTTTGGGCGCATTATTTACAGCGCGCGCGTCTCACTGACGGTCGGCCTGGTGGGTGTGGCCCTCAGCTTAATCCTGGGCATTATGATTGGTGGTGTCTCGGGCCTGATCGGCGGCTGGCTGGATAATGTCATCCAGCGCTTGATCGAGATCATCATGTCCATTCCCACGCTGCCCTTATGGTTGGCTTTGGCTGCGGTGGTGCCTTTGGACTGGCAGCCGCTGCAAGTGTATTTCATGATCACGGTCATCCTCTCGCTGGTCGGTTGGACGGGCATGGCCCGCGTGGTGCGATCCAAGTTCCTGGCCCTGCGCGAAGAGGACTTTATCCTGGCAGCAACCCTGGACGGCGTGCCGCGCGGCCGTATGATCATGCGCCACATGGTGCCATCCTTCCTGAGCCACATTATCGCCTCCATCACCCTGTCCATCCCTGGCATGATCCTGGGTGAAACAGCCCTGAGCTTCTTGGGGTTGGGTTTGCGCCCGCCAGTCGTCTCTTGGGGCGTCATGCTGCAGGAAACGCAAAAAGTGGCTGTGCTGGCCATCTCTCCCTGGCTGCTCTATCCTGCCGTCGCAGTGATCATCGTGGTGCTGGCACTGAACTTCATGGGTGACGGCCTCCGCGACGCGGCTGACCCATATCAATAAAGGTAAAACCATGGATAACACACTGATTGACGTCAAGGACTTAAAGGTCCACTTTTTCACCGACGAGGGTGTGGTGCGGGCCGTAGACGGCGTGGATTTGAAGCTAGAGCGCGGCAGAACCCTCTCCCTGGTGGGTGAAAGTGGCTGCGGCAAGAGCGTTGCCTGCCGTGCCCTCATGCAGATCGTCCGCAATCCAGGCAAGGTCGTCGCTGGCGAAATACTTTACAACCGTGGGGCCGAAGGCGGTCAAGCCGAGATTATTGATATCGCCAAGATGGATCCCAAGGGGAAAGAGATCCGCGACATTCGCGGCAAAGAAATCTCCATGATCTTCCAGGAGCCGATGACCTCGCTTAGCCCGATGTATACGGTGGGCAACCAGATCATCGAGAACATCCTCTTGCACACCAACTTGACTAAAGAGCAAGCTCGCGATTTGGCCATCAAGCTGCTCGACCAGGTTGGTATTCCCCGGGCAGACCGGTTGGTAGATGAATACCCCTTCCGCCTGTCTGGCGGAATGCGCCAGCGCTCGATGATTGCCATGGCGCTTTCGTGCAACCCCAACCTGCTGATCGCCGACGAGCCCACCACCGCCCTGGACGTGACCACCCAGGCCAACATTCTCGACCTGATGTCAGATTTGCAGAAGTCGTACAACATGACCCTGTTGTTCATCACTCACGACCTGGGCGTGGTGGCTGAAATTGCCGACGAAGTGGCGGTGATGTACCTGGGTAAGATTGTCGAAAAGAGTGATGTGTACACGATTTTCAACAGCCCGCGCCACCCCTATACGCAGGCCTTGCTGAAGTCGATCCCCAAGATCGCCATCAAGCGCGAGGATCTGGACCCGATCAAGGGCATGGTGCCGAACCCCTTCCGCCGGCCAGGTGGTTGCCCCTTCCACCCGCGCTGCCCCCAGGCTTTCGCGGAGTGCAAGGTGCTCGTGCCTACCACTACTCAACTGACCCCCAACCATTCCGTGCAGTGTTTGCTGTATGAGAATTTCGCCAATCGAATTGCTACGGAGCAAAAACAATGACCGCACAAGCTCCTCTTACCCCTACCAAGACTGTCGAAATGCGGGATGAAAACACCATCCTGGAAGTCAATAACCTCAAAATGCATTTTCCCATCACCAAGGGCATCTCTACCCGCGTTCGCGGGTGGGTGAAGGCGGCGGATGATGTCAGCTTCTTCCTCCGTCAGGGTGAGACCCTGGGGCTGGTGGGCGAAAGCGGTTGTGGAAAGACCACCGTGGGACGCTGCATTGTGCGGGCCTACAAGCCCACTGCCGGCGAGATCCTCTATCGCAATGAAGATGGTTCTGTGGTGGACCTGGCCGCGTTGAAGCCGGACGAGGTGCGTCCCTACCGGAAAGACATTCGCATGGTCTTCCAGGATCCCTACTCATCGTTGAACCCGCGCATGACCGTTCTGGAGCTGATCAGTGAGGTGTTGAAGGTCAATAAGCTTGAATCTTCAGACACGATTCAAACCCGGGTGGGTGCGCTGCTGGAAAAAGTGGGCATGCGCCCTGAGTACATGCAGCGCTATCCGCATGCGTTCAGCGGCGGCGAGCGCCAGCGCATTGTGGTGGCCCGCGCGCTCATTACCAACCCACGCATCATCGTGTGCGACGAGGCTGTTTCGGCGCTGGATGTATCCATTCGCGCGCAAATCTTGAACCTGCTTGAGTCGCTGCAAAAAGAATTCAATCTGACCTACCTGTTCATCTCGCATGATTTAAGCGTCATCCGCCACATCTGCAACCGCATCGTGGTGATGTATGTGGGCAAGGTGGTGGAAGTGAGCGACGCCCTGGAAATCTACACCGGCCCGCGCCACCCCTACACCGAAGCGCTGCTTTCTTCGGTGCCGTTGGCTGATCCTAACGGGCGCGAAGGGCGCCAGCGCATTCACCTGGAGGGCGAGATCGCTGACCCCTCCAACCCGCCCAGCGGTTGCTATTTCCACCCGCGCTGTCAGTATGCCAAGGAGCGCTGTAAGACCGATGCGCCGGAACTGCGCGACCTGGGTGGCAATCACTTTGTGGCCTGCCATTTTGCCGAAGACTTGAAGTTGGCTGCCGTCATCAAGTAAAGGAATATCTATGGCTCTCAAATTGGTTAACGTTGGCGCCTTGCCGAATATTCCTTGGGAAGACCGTCCCGCCGGGATGTCGGAAGTTGTCTGGCGTTCGGCGAACAATCCGGTCATCAAGCGGAATGCGATTCCATCGTCCAATAGCATTTTTAACAGCGCGGTGGTACCCTTCAAGGGCGAGTTCGCCGGGGTGTTCCGCTGTGACAACCGTGCTCGCCACATGCAGTTGCATACCGGGCGCAGCAAGGACGGCTACCACTGGACTCTGGAGAACGACCCGATTGAGTTTGAGTGCGCCGAGCCGGAAATTGCCCATTTCGAGTATGGCTACGACCCGCGCGTGGTTTGGATTGAGGACCGCTACTATGTAACGTGGTGCAACTGGTTCCACGGGCCGACTATTGGCGCGGCGACCACCACCGATTTTAAGACCTACACCCAGCTCGAAAACGCTTTCTTGCCCTTCAACCGCAACGGCGTGCTCTTCCCACGCAAAATCAACGGTAACTTTGCCATGCTCAGCCGCCCCAGCGACAACGGGCACACCCCCTTTGGCGACATATTTTACTCAGAAAGCCCCGATTTTGTCTATTGGGGCAAGCATCGTTACGTGATGGGCACCAAGGGCGGCTGGCAGAGCACCAAGGTGGGGGCCGGGCCGATCCCGATTGAGACTTCGGAAGGCTGGTTGATGATCTATCATGGTGTGCTAACCTCCTGCAACGGCTACGTCTACAGCTTTGGCGCGGCGCTGCTCGACCTGGAGAAGCCCTGGAAGGTCATCTACCGTACCGAGCCATATCTGCTCGCGCCGTGGGAAAGCTACGAGACAGCCGGAGACGTGCCCAACGTGACCTTCCCCTGCGCGGCGTTGGTCGATGGTGACACAGGCCGCATGGCCATTTATTACGGCGCTGCCGACACCGTCACCTGCCTGGCCTTTGCCAAGATTGACGAAATGGTTGATTTCGTCAAGAAGAATTCTAAAGTTTAGGCTTATCTACCAAAAAACAAGCCACTCCAGCGCATTTGCGCTGGAGTGGCTTGTTTTTTGTGATTTACACCTCCCGTTGATTCTTTGGGAATCGGTATAGCGAAATGTGGCACCTCCCCCGGCCAGGCGTCTTGATAATCCAGAATCTTGGTTGCCGGGTCGCGCAGCAGGTAGGGTGGGGGAAACACTCAAAATATGGCGAAAGGGCACGAGATTTTTAGAACAAATATCCATGATGCGTTTACTCTACCCCCTCCCGTTGCCGGAGGGTGGGCGGCGTGGTAGAATCAAACTGGAGATTTAAGTAATATCGTCAAGGAGGAGTTCAAAATGGAGACCCAAGTAGGTACGTTTGCGGTGAAGAAGGGTCTGGCACAGATGCTTAAGGGCGGCGTAATCATGGATGTGGTTACCCCTGAACATGCGCGGATTGCTGAAGACGCCGGTGCTTGCGCGGTGATGGCCTTGGAACGGGTCCCTGCGGATATTCGCGCCGACGGCGGCGTGGCTCGGATGAGCGACCCGGACCTGATCGAAAAAATTATGAAGGCCGTGTCCATTCCGGTGATGGCCAAGTGCCGCATCGGTCATTTCGTGGAGGCGCAGATTTTACAGTCGATCGGCGTCGATTACATCGACGAATCCGAAGTGCTGACTCCCGCCGACGAGGCGCACCATATCTACAAGCACGGTTTCACCGTGCCGTTCGTGTGCGGGGCGCGCAACCTGGGCGAAGCCTTGCGCCGCATTGGCGAAGGCGCGGCCATGATTCGCACCAAGGGCGAGGCCGGGACCGGAGACGTGGTGGAGGCGGTACGCCATGCGCGCACCGTGCTGGGTGAAATCCGCCGCCTGCAGAATCTGCCCGAAGAGGAACTGATGGCCTTTGCTAAAGAGATCGGCGCGCCTTACGAAGTGCTGCTGGAAACGCGCAACCTGGGGCGTTTGCCGGTGGTCAACTTTGCCGCCGGTGGCATCGCCACACCCGCCGACGCGGGGCTGATGATGCAGCTTGGTGTGGATGGCGTTTTTGTTGGCTCGGGCATCTTCAAGTCCGGCGACCCGGCCAAACGCGCCGCAGCCATTGTCAAGGCCACCACTCACTATAATGACCCGGCCATCCTGGCTGAAGTCAGCCGGAATCTGGGCGAGCCGATGGTGGGGCGGCAAATTTCTTCGATCCCGAGTGGTGATCTGATCGCCGGGCGGGGGTGGTAGGCGCATGAGTCGTATCGGTGTTCTGGCCCTGCAAGGCGCCTTCCTCGAGCATCAGGTGCTGCTGGAGCGGCTGGGAGCCGAGGTGGTTCAGGTGCGTCTGCCCGCCCAATTGGACGGGCTGGACGGCTTGATCATCCCCGGCGGAGAGTCGACCACCATTGGCAAGCTGGCGGTAGCCTACGGTCTGCTCGAGCCGCTGCGTGAGTTTGGACGCCACAAGGCGCTGTGGGGCACGTGTGCCGGAGCCATTTTCCTGGCAAAAGATATTGGCCTGGATCAGCCCATTTTGGGGCTGATGGACATCAGCATCCGGCGCAATGCCTTTGGAAGGCAAGTGGACAGCTTTGAAACGAATTTACGGGTGGATTTTGGCGGGTCGAACGGCAGCCAGGCCCAGCCCTTTCGGGCGGTGTTCATCCGAGCGCCGTTGATCGAAGCCGTGCATGGCGCGGCGCGGCCGCTGGCGCAGTTGGAAGATGGGCGCATTGTGGCGGCGCGCGAAGGCCGTTTGCTGGCCACGGTGTTTCACCCCGAGTTGACTTCTGACGACCGTTTCCATCGTTACTTTTTGGAGATGACGAAATAGACGTTCGACCGTTTGCCTGGCACGATCTGATCATGCTTTACCGCTACCGGCGCCGCGTACTGTGCACCGACAGCGCTTTAGCTTTGACGCGCGGCAGCCCGGTGGGGCCGCTGGCGCTGCTCTGGCAGCTTGACCCGGGCTGGGAGACGTTCACGGCGGTGTGCCCGGCGCGCCGCGATTCGGCGGTCATTGGGCAGGTGCACTATACGCCCGGGGAGCGTTCGGCGCACATGGCTTTTCTCTCGCCAGACGACGAGGCCGACAACCCGGGCATGCTGGCCCTGGTGGAAGGTTTGGTGACCCAGGCGGGCGCCTGGGGGGCGGGCAACGTGCTGGCCGAAGTGGATGAACTCAGCCCGATGCTGGAACTGCTGCGACGGATTGGTTTCACCGTGTACGGCTGGCAAACCATCTGGCAGTTCCCCGCCACGGTCGCAGCGGGTGGTGAGCAAGGGACCTGGAGGCTGGCCGAGCCGATGGAAGAATTGACACAGCGTAACCTGTACCATTCTCTGGTTCCGCCGCTGGTTCAGGCAGCCGAGCCGTATGTGCCAGGCGCGGCTCCGCGGCTCATTTACCGCCAGGATGGGGACATGCTGGCTTATGTCGATGCGGTTTATGGCCCGCAGGGGATTTATCTTCAACCGGTGGTGCATCCGGCGGTGAAGAACGTGCCGGAACTGCTGGGGGCTTTGCTGGCTCAGCAGCCTGTCTCGCCGGTGCGCCCCATTTATGTGGCGGCGCGTTCATACCAGGCCTGGCTGGAAACCTCCTTGGGGCGGCTGGAGGGAAACGCCGCGCCGCGGCAGGCACTCTTGGTCAAGCATCTGGCTTTGGGGCAGCGCTCCTATATGGCGGTCGGTCGCAAGGTGCTGCGCGAGGTGTATTCGCCCGAAGCCACCGCTCCACTGGTGCGGAATTCAACAACTTCTAAAAATTAAAGGGGCAAGAAAACCTTTATGTCTCAACGACGAATTACGGACGATTTGCATGTTTTGATGGGCGTGCTGCCCGCAAAGATTGCCGAGGCCGTCAACCAAAGGAACAACAGCGATCAACTGCTGGAAATTGTGGCTGACCTGGGCCGGCGGCCCTTTGCCCGTTTTGTCTCGGGTGATGTGGAGCTAACGGACGAGGAAGTTAGCCGCGACGACCTTGATTTTGTGATCGAACGCATTGGTGATTTTGACGCCGATAACCGCGCCGGACTTGAACGCACCCTGCACCGCATCTCTGGCATTCGCAATCGCCGGGGCACCGTGGTTGGGCTTACCTGCCGCGTGGGCCGAGCGGTGTATGGCACGGTTGATATCATCCAAGACTTGATCGAGTCGGGCAAGAGTTTGCTGATTCTGGGCAAGCCGGGTATTGGCAAGACTACCATGCTGCGCGAGGCGGCTCGCATTTTGGCGGAGCAGAAACGCGTGGTGATCGTTGATACCTCGAACGAAATTGGCGGCGACGGCGATGTGCCCCATCCGGCGGTGGGAAAGGCCCGCCGCATGCAGGTGGCCAAGCCTTCGCTGCAGCATGAGGTGATGATTGAGGCGGTGGAAAACCACAACCCCGAAGTCATTGTCATCGACGAGATTGGTCGCGAACTGGAAGCGGTTGCCGCGCGCACGATTGCCGAGCGTGGCGTGCAGCTCGTTGGCACGGCTCATGGGCGCACGCTGGAAAACTTGCTGCTCAACCCAACGCTGTCGGACCTGGTAGGTGGGATTCAAGCCGTGACGCTTTCGGACGAGGAAGCCCGGCGGCGCGGCACTCAGAAAACCGTGTTGGAGCGGCGCGCGCCCCCCACGTTCGATGTTTTGATCGAGATTATCGAGCGAGACCGGATGGCCGTCCATCCAGACGTGGCTGCCTCGGTGGACGCGCTGGTACGCAGTATGCCCTTGCAGCCCGAGGTTCGCTTCCGCAGCCCGGAGGGAGAGGTGGTCGTTGAACAGGCTCCCCCGCCGATGGTGCACAGCGTGGGTTATAACCAGCAACAGGGTTTTCGGCGCGGCACGGGGACTTCGGTTGGCGAGCGCTTTGCCGCCTCGCCGGAGCAGCGCCCTGCCAGCGGCCCTGTGCGCATGAATGGCGAACCCCAAACTTCGGTGGAGCCTTCCCGTGGCCAGACTCTCCAGCCCGTGCGGGTTTTCCCTTACGGTGTGGCGCGCAACCGCTTGATGCAGAGCGCCAAGCGCCTGGGCGTGCCGGCCATCGTCGTGCGCGAGATCGGCGAGGCCGACGCGCTGATCACTTTGCGGGCCTATTATCGCAGCCGTGAGCAAACCATCCTGGAAGCCGAACAGCGTGGCATGCCCATTTATGTCCTGCGGGCCAATACCAACAATCAGATTGAACAATTGCTGGCCGAGTTATTCAACATGTCTACCTCTCCAGCCTTGCCGGATAATTGGGACGAGTTCAACCTGCAGACTCAGGCTGCCATTCAAATGGTGATGAGCGGTGAGCGCTATGTTGATTTAGCCCCGGCTTCGGCAGCTATTCGGCGCATGCAGCATGAGATGGCTCGCCAGGCCGAGTTGATTTCGCAATCCTATGGAAAGGAGCCCAACCGGCGGGTGCGGATTTACCGCGAGTAAGCCCTTCCGGCATCGCAATATGTTCATCACTTTTGAAGGGCCGGAAGGCAGTGGAAAGACCACTCAGATCAGGCGGTTGGCTGAATTCTTGCGCGAGGGTGGGCACGAGGTGCTTTGCACGCGCGAGCCGGGTGGCACCCCCATCAGCGACCAGATTCGCGCGGTGATCACCAACCTGGAGAACACCGCCATGCACCCGCGCACCGAGATTTTACTCTTCCAGGCTTCGCGCGCCCAGCATGTGGAGGAGTTGATCCGTCCAGCATCGGAGGCAGGAAAGCTGGTGCTGTGCGATCGCTACGCCGACTCGACCCTGGCGTATCAAGGGTATGGACACCGCTATGATTTAGAGATGCTGCGCAAACTGATAAACTTTGCCACCGGCGGCCTGCAACCCGACCTGACCATTCTATTGGACGTGGACGTGGAAGCTGGCCTGCGGCGCAAGCAGAAAGGGTCGGAATGGAACCGCCTGGACGCCTATGCGTTGGAGTTTCACCGCCGGGTGCGTGAGGGTTACTTTGAATTGGTGCGAAATAACCCCGAGCGTTGGGTGGTGGTGGATGCCGGCCGCCCGCCGGATGCAGTGCAATCGGATTTGCGCCAAATTTTGACCGAGCGGCTGGCAGGTAAATGAAGCCTGACGCTGCCGTAAGGGTCGCGACAGCCTGGATTCTTGCTGCGGGTTGGCTGGCAGCTTGCGCGGCCCCGGCTCCGACGCCTGTCCCTACCCCCACGCTGGAGCCTTCGGTAACTCCACTCATTTTGCCTACGGCTCTACCCGAGACGATGGAATGTCTGGTAGTCAGCACTGACCCAACCGCTACCCCAGAAGGGAATACGCTCTTCCCACCTGCCGGGCAGCCCGGCGACTATGTTCTGGGTTCTGACTCGGCGCCCATCACCTTTCTGGAATACGGCGACGTGCAGTCGCCCGCGGTGGCCGTGCTGGATACAGTGCTGACCGGGCTGGTGGCGCGCAACCAGGATAAAATTCGCTGGGTTTACCGCCCGTTTCCCATCCCAGCTAACGATAAGTCTGTGCTGGCAACGGCGGCCCTCATCGCAGCCGGAAAGCAAGAGCGCTTCTGGCCGCTGCACCATCTGCTCATTCCCCGGCAGGAGCAGTGGTCGGGATTAACCCCCGAGGAGTTTGAAGCCTGGTTGCTGGAAAATGTCCCCGCCGTTGGCCTGGACGCCGCCCAGCTCATAACTGATTTGCAGGACGCGCAGGTGCAGCAAGCTGCCCTGGACGCACAGCAGCAAGGCCTGAATATAGGTGTTCCGACCATGCCATTCCTGCTCATCAACGGGCGCATTTACACCGGCCCGCGTGATTCGGGTAGCTTGCAAATGCTGGTGGATTTGGCCAACCTGGACCGCATTCAGTTTGACACCTGCCCGCCCTTTGTCATCGACCCTCAAAACCAGTACCTGGCCACGCTGCGAACTACGCGCGGCGAGGTGATTTTGCTACTGGATGCCCAGGCGGCGCCGCTGGCGGTGAATAACTTCGTGTTTTTGGCGCGCCAGGGATGGTATGACGGTTCGCCCTTCCATAAGGTGCTGCCGGGGCAGTTGGCTCAATCGGGCGATCCCAGCGGCACGGGGCTGGGCACCCCTGGTTATGCTTTTCGCGATGAAATTGGTGCGCTGCGCTTTGACCAGCCCGGGCGTTTGGCCATGGCCAGCGCCGGGGCCAACGGAAATGGCAGCCAGTTCTTCATTACTTATACTGCCTTGCCCGAATTGGATGGGCAGTACACCATTTTTGGGCAGGTGCTGGAGGGCATGGACGTGCTTGCGGCACTCACCCCTCGCAACCCATCTTTGATGGGAGACCTGCCGGAAAGTGATACAATTCTCCAAGTTTTAATTGATGAAAGGGTAAACCAATGATTAAGAAAGTTCTACCGGTATTGCTGGCGGCAGCCTTTGTGCTTTCGGCTTGCCAGCCCGGCGGCAAAGCTGCCATCCCCGACGGCCCCCCGATGGAGGGCTGCATGGTGACCAGCACCATTCCGCAGGCCGATCCGACCGTTCAGGCGCTCATTCCTGCCGTGGATGAAAATGACAATATTCTGGGGAATAAAGAAGCAGCAGTCACGTTTATTGAATATAGCGACTATCAGTGCCCTTATTGCGCCATGATAGCGCCGGTACTGGCGCAGCTTCACGAAAAGTATCCGGACGATGTGCGTATTGTTTTCCGCCATTTCCCCATTCCTTCGCACCCCAATGCGTTAATTATGGCCTATGGGGCTGAAGCAGCAGGGGAGCAGGAAAAGTTCTATGAAATGTCTGATGCCATTTTTGCGGCTCAAGCCGAGTGGATGGCCTTGACTGAAGCTGACCTGGAAACCTGGCTGGTAGCCAAAGCCGCCGAGCTGGACCTGGATGCGACCAAGTATCAGGCCGATTTCGCCGACCCCATCGTCCGCGGACGGGTAGATGCCTCGCTGGAATTAGCCATGACGGTAGGAATCCCCGGTACGCCCTTCCTGTTCATCAACCACATTCCCTACCAGAGCGACATGTCGCTGGGTACACTCTCTTCGCTGGTCGAGTTGTTCGCCCTGGCCGATGAGCAGTACCAACAGTGCCCGCCGATGATTGTTGATGCCGCCAGGCAGTACACGGTGGTGATGAAAACCACCAAGGGCGAGGTCAAGCTGAACCTGTATGCTGATCAGGCTCCCCTGGCGGTGAACAGCTTTGTCTTCCTGGCCCGGCAGGGCTGGTTTGACGATGTGCCCTTCCACCGCGTGCTGCCAGGGTTCGTTGCCCAGGGTGGCGACCCGAGTGGTTCGGGCATGGGCGGCCCTGGTTACCAGTTTGACAACGAAAACACCGATGCGGTCTTTGACCGGGCCGGGCTGGTGGCAATGGCCAACAGCGGCGCCAACACCAACGGCAGCCAGTTCTTCATCACCTATGACGCCGCGCCGGACCTGGATGGCAACTACACCATTTTTGGCGAGGTACTGGAAGGCATGGAGGTTGTGGAGAGCCTGACGGCCCGCGATCCGGCCAGCGGGGCCGAACTGCCCGAAGCAGACCGCATCATCAGCGTAAAGATCACGGAGAAATAGGTGGAGCGACCTCCTTTCCGGCTGCACGTTGGCTCACTGCTGCAGGCAATGATGAGCGGGACTGGTCTTGCCCTGGCGTTTGTTGGCGTGCTGGCCGGGCTTGGCGTGGGAATCTACCTGAGCCGCGCAGGCGAGTTTTTTGACAATGCTCAGCTCAATTCGGTTTTTGGGCTGGCCTGGGTCTCGGGTATCTTTGGGCTGGCGGCGCTGCCCTCGCTGATCCTGGCGGTGCGTCGTTTGCTGGCTCCCGACCGGGCGCAGAACCCTGCGCCTGATCGCTTCCGGTTGGCGAGCCTGTTCATGTTGGTGTGGCCGCTGGCGCTGGCGGGTGGTTTTGCCGCCCAAAAATCCGGCGCGCCGCTGTGGGTGTTCCTGCCCCTGCACACCCTGGCGACCATCCTGCCAGTGTGGTGGCTGGTCGAGTTCGGCCGGCGCGGGTTGCGAGGCGGCACGGCGCAGCGCGGCTGGGGCTCGTTCAACTTTGCTCTGTTCGTCTCCAATCCTCTCACCGTGGTTGTGGAATTGGTGGGCGGCATTGGCGGGTTGATTGCTATTGGCGTGTTTTTGGGAACCAAACCTGAAATTGCAAGCCGCTTTGAACAGTTGAGAAGCGAGCTGTTTACCTTGCAAAACGACCCAGCAGCGCTGCAGGAATTGTTCACGCCATTTTTTAGCGATCCAATCATCTTGCTGGTGGCACTGGTAGCCATAGCCGGAGTGGTGCCGCTGCTGGAAGAGTTGTTCAAGCCGCTGGCGGTATGGGCCATGGGTGGTCGCAAGATTACCCCGGCGGAAGGTTTTGTGCTGGGGGCAATTGCCGGTGGAGCCTTTGCCGTGCAGGAGACGCTGCTCTCGGCGCTCAGCGTGGCCCCCGAAAGCTGGCTTGGGGTGATCGTCGGGAGGGCCGGGACCGGCGCGTTGCACGTGACCACGGCCGCGCTGATGGGTCGGGCCATTGCCGAAGTGTGGAACGGTGGAGGCTGGCTGCGCGCGGTTGGCACCTACCTGGGGGTGGTGTTTCTGCACGGTGTTTGGAATACATTTAGCGTGCTTTCAGGTTTTGGCCAGTTTTTTACCGACTCTAGCTTTTTGCACCAGATGTTGAACCTGCTGGGAAAAGCCAGTGTGGTGTTCATGGTGCTGCTGACCGCAGTTTTTCTGTTCCTGTTGTGGTTCTCCAACCGTCAGTTAAGCCGCTCGGCTGTGGTAGAATCGATGAATATTTCAGCGCCTCTGGTCATGAACGCGCCGAACGAGCCTCAAGAAGAAGGAATGTTGGATGGAAGTAATTCAGAGCGTATTTGAGTGGTTTATAAATTTTGTCCTGCACATGGACGAGCAGCTGCCTATTATCATTGGGCAGATCGGCGGTTGGACCTACCTGGTGTTGTTTGTGGTGATTTTTATCGAGACCGGCGTGGTGATCATGCCCTTCCTGCCCGGCGACTCGCTGCTCTTTGCGGCGGGGGCAGTGGCGGCTAACCCAGAAACCGGCTTGAACAACTGGGTGTTGTTTGGCCTTTTAGCCACGGCGGCAGTTTTGGGCGATACGGCGAATTATTGGATCGGCCATTTTATCGGCCCCAAAGTGTTTACTCAAGAATCGCGCTTTTTGAAGAAAGAGCATCTTGATCGAACACACGCTTTTTATCAGAAGCACGGCGGAAAAACCATCTTCCTGGCGCGCTTCATCCCCATCATTCGCACCTTCGCGCCCTTTGTGGCCGGTATTGGCAAGATGAATTACGGTTACTTCATCAGCTACAATATCATCGGTGGCATTGTATGGACCGGGTTGTTCCTGATGGCCGGGCATTTCTTTGGCAATCTGCCGGTGGTCAAGGAGAACTTCTCCCTGGTCATCATCGCCATCATCGTCATCTCGGTGCTGCCCGCGGTGTTCGAATACATCAAGGGCCGCCGCGAGAAACCCGTTCCCACGCCGGTTGAGTGACAGGACACAGATAGGCGCATGAAACGCGAGACCTTACAGCGCATCCTTCGCAGAATCATCTGGGGGCTAACCCGCACCACCTATGAGGGGATGGAATACCTGCCCAAAGAGGGCGGGGTGTTGATCACCACCAACCACATGAGCCGCCTGGACACGCTGCTGCTCTTCATTAACAGTCAACGTCTCGATGTGACAGCGCTGGTTGCGGATAAGTATAAAAAATACCCCCTTTTCCGGTGGCTTTTGGAAACGGGGGGCATCATCTGGCTGGACCGCGAGAACGCCGACTTCGGCGCCATCCGCGCGGCAGTGGACGCCTTGAAGCAAGGACTGGCGATGGGTATTGCCCCCGAAGGTACGCGCAGCAAGACCGCGCAACTGCTAGAGGGTAAGGCGGGGGCGGTGCTGGTGGCGCTCAAGGCGGGCGTGCCCATTGTGCCGGTGGCCATTGCCGGGTCGGAGGTGGTGATCAAGAAAGCCCTCACCCTGCGCTTCCCCAAGGTCACGGTGCGATTTGGACCGGCGTACACGCTTCCACCGCTGGATCCCGCCCGGCGCAGCGAACAGATGAAGGAATATACCGACGAGATCATGTGCCGCATCGCGGCGCTGCTGCCGGAAAAGTACCACGGCTTCTATCAAGGCCACCCGCGTATCAAAGAGCTGCAAACAGAAATGTAGGTTGCGGGGCGGTGAGTCAATAAAACGAGCCCGGTGGTTTTTCAAAAACTGCCGGGCTTTTTTGTTTGCCAAAAAGTGAACATATATTCTATAATAAATGTGTATCTACTCACCGGGGTTGGGGAACTTTCCTCACCCTCTGAGCAGTTACCTTTCTTGTTTTGTTTCCGGGAGGGATTATGACCGCATCGATGGAAGGAAAGGTTGCCCTGGTGACGGGGGGTAGTTCGGGCATTGGCAAGGCCACGGCCCTGGCGTTTGCGCGCGAGGGCGCCCAGGTGATCATTGCCAGCCGGTCGCAAGCTACAGGCGAAGCCGCAGTGGCCGAAATCGCCGCGGCGGGCGGTAAGGCGCAGTGGGTGCAAACCGACGTGTCGCAAGCCGCGCAGGTGCAAGCCCTGTTTGACCAGCTTATCTCCGGCTATGGCCGCCTGGATTACGCCTTCAACAACGGCGGCAGCGGGGGGCGAGGTGGTTGGCTGGCGGACATTGAGGAAGCCGATTGGGATCTGACCGTTGATGGCTTTTTGAAAAGTGTTTTCTTGTGTATGAAGCATGAGCTTGGCATTATGCTTAAGGCGGGCGGCGGGGCCATCGTTAACAATTCCTCGGTAGATGGACTGCGCGCCTTCCCCTGGGACCCTGCGTATTCGGCAGCCAAACATGGCGTAGTGGGTTTGACCAAGTCGGCAGCCATGCAGTATGCCTCGCGTGGCGTGCGCATCAACGCAGTATGCCCCGGCTGGATCTTAACTCCCCCGATTGAGGAAATGCTGGCCCGCGACCCCGGCGCTCAGGAGCGTCTGCTGACTCACCAACCCATTGGCCGCATGGGCAGGCCCGAGGAAGTGGCCGAGGCAGTGCTGTGGCTTTGCTCCGAGGGCGCTTCACTGATGGCGGGGGTAGCCCTGCCGGTAGATGGCGGGTATACGGCGGTTTAGCGCCCTACCCTTCGATTTCTACCTCTTCCAACACCCGGCGCAGCATTTCGGCGTGCCGGGCGCGTTCTTCCACGGGCATACGCGCCGGGTGCGAGCCGTAGAAGTGGTCGTTTTGGTAGCGCGGGGTGATGTGCATGTGGTAATGCCACACGTCCTGGTTTCCGGAGGGTTCATTGTGCTGGCGCGTCGAGACGCCGTCGCATCCGTAAGCCAGCTTCATTGCCAGGGCCAGACGCTTTGCTGCCCGGTGAATATCCAGCACGCACGCCACGGGCAGTTCATAGATGTTTTCGAAGTGCTCGTTGGGGGTCACCAGGGTGTTGCCGGGGTTGTTGGGGTACTGGTGCGCGCTGATGAAAGCCGTCACCGACTCGTCATGGTAGACGATGTCGCTTTGCTCCGACCAAACCCGCGGGTCGCGAATGCCGCGAATCAACATGCAAAACGGGCAGGTGTAGTCATCGGGGGCGTGGTTGTACACAGGCTAGAGCTCCTTTTTGAGGAAGTAGCGCTGGTGCCCGGCGGGGAAATCCTCCAGCACGCCGAACACTTCGTAGCCGTGTTGCTGATAGAACCCCGGCGCCTGGAAGCTGAAAGTATCCAGGTAGGAGTGCTTTGCCCCGCGGCGTTTGCCTTCTTCTTCCGCCAGAGCCAGCAGCCGCGCCCCGTAGCCCTTGCCTCTATGCTCGGCCTGGATCCACATCAGGTTGATGTACAGCCAGTCCCAGTAGGTTGCGGCGATCACCCCGCCGACCACCTTTTGGTCTGGCCCGCGCAGCACGAAGCACAGGTTCTTGCCCTGGTCGTCCCCCGCTTGCTCGGCGTTATAGTCTGATATGCCCTGCCCGATGATGTCCCAGGCGGGCTCTTCCATGTACTCGATGTCAAATGGGTCTTCTTCCATGATCTTCTCCTTGTTCGTTTTGGAAGTCCGAGTTCTTGAAATAAGTATTTGGATCGAAAATCCTTCCCACGCCAATCTGCCGCCCGTCGATGTCTTCAAAAACGAATTCATACGAGCCGTAATCCGTCTGGTGCGGGGCGGTTAGGATTTTCACCCCCTGGGCTTTGTATTCTTCGTGAATTTCCTCAATCCCCTCCGGGGTAGCCGTATCAATATAGGCGTCAAAACCTGCCCCGTAGCGCTGCGCGTTGCTGCTCACCTCGCCGTGGCGGGCCTGGACGATGACGAACTCGATCTCATCACGGTAAAGGGTGGCAAAGTTCTCGACCTTGTCATAATGCTTGGCCGATTTGAACCCCAGCTTTTCCGTGTAAAAATGCACCGTTTTGCGAATATCGTTGGTAATGAAAACGGGGCACAAGTTGACGAACCTGGAACCTGGCGTAGACATATCTATTTACTTCCCTTCGATACTCACCTCATACCGGCTGAGGATCGTATCCCCTGTGCCATCGACGACCTCGTTACCAAACTCAATTGAGGCCAGGTATTCTTCGCCGCTGGCCAGGTCGTTTTCCACCATGTAGTTGAGGAAGCTGGCAATTTCAAAGCTTTGTTCCCCATATAGCGTCTCGGTGCTGACGAAAGCCACATAGCGCCAGCCGTCGCCCCAACCGTTGGCCACAAACACCATGTAAGGCCGCCCGTCGATCTCCACCTTTTCCACCCACGAGCCGCCGGGGGTCATCTTGTCCCAGCCGTCCACCCAGATCATCACCTCGTGGGTGATAGGCGGTACGCCAAACTTGGTCGGGTTGTCCGTGTCGGTCAGCCACAGGTCAAAGGCCAGGTTGTTCTTGCCCTTGTTGGTCGAATCTAAGGCGTAATCGACCCGCGCCGAGGCCACCTGGTTCACTTGCAAGGGCAGAGAGGGCGTGGTCGATTCGCCGCCGGGCTTTTGTCCGTAAACGATTTCCGGGTAGGACTTGACCCCTGTGCCTGCCTTGGGCCAGTCCCAGTTCCAACGCGCCGCCAATGAGCCGTCGGGATTGGTGTTCATGCCAATGCACTGCGTCCAACCTTCCAGGTTGCCCTTGCCCCAGGTGTTGTTCTGCGCCTGGAAGGCGCCGCTGTTGAACGTGGCAAAATCCTCGCATTGCATCTCAATAGCCGTCACCGCCGGGGGCAGCGGGGTGACCGTGGGCGTGGGGGTGATGGTGGCGGTGGGCGCAATGGTAGGCGTGAGCGTGGGCCCCAGCAACTGCCCCGGCCCGCAGGCGGAAAGCAGCAAGGAGAGGGCCAGGAACAGGGTTAGGGTGGAAAGTTGTTTTTTCATGTGATGCTCCGTGAATGTATTAAACCAGGGCCAGTTCTTTGACTTCCACCTGCCCGCCCAGCACCTGCAAGTCGGCTTGCCACTCCTTGCCCTGTCGGGTGATGCAAACCGTGCCGTAGGCGTAGCCGGTGGACCAGAAGAAGGTTCCTTCTTGCCGCTTGAATTCCATCCGCCCAGTGACTGCCGAGTAGTGGAAGCCGCTCAGGGCCAGCACGGCGGCCCAGGAGGCCATCGCCCGGGCGTAGTGGTGCCCGCACTCGGCTTCGTCAAAGGGGCTGCGCTTGCGCCCGTCGTAGCGCGCACGGATGTCGGCGATGCTTTCCAGCCCTTCGGCATTCATGCCTTCGTAGAGCATGCCCACCGCGGCGGTGTACTCGAAGCCGGTCATCACCTCGCTAAAGTAGGAGAAGGGGTTGCGCGGGCGCTCGCGCGGGTAGGCCGCCATCAGCAGGGCCGACTCGTCGCCCAGCACGAAGGAGCGCATGCAATTGAAGTGATCGGTGAAGCCCACTCGCCGGTTGTACTTGCGGATGCTGCGCAGGGTGGTCTGCACGCGCGCGGGGTCGTGCAGGTAGCCCAGCCCGCACACATGGGACATGTACTGCCCCACCAACTGGTCGATCAGGCAGCCCGGCCCAAGTTGAAAGTCCGGGTCCGCTAGGTTGAGCGAGCCCATGCCGATGAGCAGGCCTGGGTAGATGTCGGCCATGTTGGGGATGGGCCGCACCTCGTGTTGATAATACTCGCCGTTGAACAGGTGCGCGTCCATCCAGGCGCGGCCCTGCTCGAACAGGGCGCGGCACTCGGCGGCAAAATCGGCTTCACCCAGGTGGCGGGCCATCTCCTCGGCGGCGCGCAGCGCCCCCAGGTACCAGCCTTGCATCTGCGGGTTGGGGCCGTAATATTCCACGTCCATGGTGTTATGCTGGCAGCCTTCCATCACCCCGTCGTGGTCGGCGTCCCAGCCGCCCTTCACCCAGCAAAAGGCCAGGGCCTTTTTGGCGTTGGGCCAGAATTTGCGCAAGGCGGCCTCGTCGCCCGAAAGCTGCCAGTCGCGGTGCAGCTTCATGATGCAGCCCATTTGCCCGTCGGCAGCCGCCGCCACCCAGCCCCGGCTGCGCTCTTCGGGCAGCCCGGCGCGGAAGCTCATCAATCCGTCTTCGCCGGTGCACAGGGCAAACTCCACGTAGCGCAGGCTCATGGAAAGCTCACCAAACAGGAAGGCTGTGGCTTGCTCGTAATTCCACACGTGGGTGCACGAGCCGTGGCAGCATCCGCCCTGGTCGCCGCAGCCCTCCCAGGCGTAGAGGCGCCCGCCCGAAGCGCGGAAACAGGTCTGCGTGCGCAGCGTGCTCAGGTTGAACAGGGCCGCTTCTTTGACAGCTTCAGGCAGGTCGCTGCGGCAGAAGGCTTCCACGAAGCGCAGCGTTTCCGCCTCCAGGGCTTCCAGGCGCGGCGCGATGCGCCGGGCAGCGTCCCAGGCATCGACGAACTGGCTGGTGTAGTAGTTTGTTACCCGGTCGCCGGGCGCACAGACGCCATCCACGGGCGGCTGAGAGGGCGTCCAGGAGGGGCGGTTGGGGAAGTGCCAGGTGAGCAGGAAGGGGATGGCGCGGGTTTCGCCAGGGGCCAGTTCCACCTGCGCCGCCAGCGAGCCCATCGGCATGTCCTCGCCGCCGTGCTCGATCTCGTCCAGCCTGCCGTCCGATTCAAAATCGTCCCAAAAGCCGAGCAAATCGCTGCCCCAGCCGCCCGCCTTACGGTTCCACGAAGTGCGGTAGGTGACGCCCTCGGCGCGCGCCGTGGTCAGGGCCAGGGTGCCCCAGGCCTCGTGCTCGGGGTTGACGCGCTCCGACTTCATGTAAATACCGCACAGGTCGCCCGACTCGCGGTACAGGTTGCGGTTGCCGTCCGCCCCCACCACCACGGGCTGGTTGGAGAAGTTGCGCTGGGTGAGGGTGCCGTCCATGCCGATGAAGTTTGGCAGCGTGCCGCACACCGAGGCGGTCAGGGGTTGGTCAGAGCGGTTGGTCAGCACAAAGCGCAGCGCCGCCACCGGCAGTCCGGAATCGTCGGCGTTGGCCGGGATGAGCGGGTTGAAGGCTTGCAGGGTGACGGTCACGGGCAGAGCCGGGTCGGAGAGAAACACCTGCCCAAAAGGGTAGGCGGCGGCGAACTCGGCCTGGGCAAAGCGCGGCAGGCCGTGATTGGCGGCCTCGCTGCCCCAGGCGCCTTCGTAATCATCCAGGTCCAGGGGGCCTTCCAGGGCGCGGGTGACCGGCCCGCCGGGAAGCTGCAAGTTGAGGGCGAAGAAGGGAGCCGCCGCGCCGCGCGGGATGAAGCCCTTGGCCGGGCGGTTCATCAATTCCCAGTCGCGCAGGTCGCCGCGCCCGCCCAGCGAAACCGTGCCGGTGCCAATGCCGCCGATGGGCAATGCCACCCGCCGCAGGTGCGCAGAATCATAGCGTTTGAGGACGGGCCAGGAGTACATAAGGGAACCTCCGGAGAGAAGTCAGGCACTATTAGTATAGCCCGAATGGAAAAATCCGGTGTAGGCCGCGTTTCCATACGCGGCGGGCTTTGTATTTCTCCCTCTGCGGTTCTCCCCCGTTCCTTCTTTTATTTTTCTCTGCGTTCCTCCGCGCCCTCCGCGTCTCTGCGGTGGTTACTTCCCCCATCATTCGCGCTCAATCACTTGTAGGCCGCGTATGGATACGCGGCAAAAACTCCACCTTTGGCGTCTGGTGCCAGTCGGCGCAGCGCTGCAGCGCCTCTTCCAGGTCGGCCTTCAACGTCCCATCCAACTCCACCCCCGGCTCGAGGTGCAGCGAGCGCACCTCAAACGTCTTCGTCTGGCGGTTGGCCTTGGCATCCAGCCGCCCCACCAGCGTTCCCCGGCTCAGCACGGGCAGGCTGAAATAGCCATAGATGCGCTTTTCGGCGGGCAGGTAGCACTCGATGGTGTAATCGAATCCAAACAACTCCTGTGCGCGCTTGCGGTCCCAGACCAGCGGGTCGAAGGGCGACAGCAGGGTGGTGTAAGTGGGTTCTAGCTGCCCGGCAGCGGCTTGCTCGGCCAGGGCCATCTGCGATGGGTGAACATAGCAAGGCTCGTCCCAACCTTCCACGCGCAAGGTCTCCAGGCGGCCCGCCTCTGCCAAAGCCTTCACGCGGGCCAGGGTGTCTTTTTTGGTCAGACGGAAGTAATCGGCCACCCAACCGGCGCGGGCAAAGCCCAAGGCTTGCACGCTGCGCAGCGCCAGCGCGTCCAGGGTATCGTCCAGTGAGGGTGCCTGCTCGTCGCGCCACTCGGGCAGAACCCGCTCGCGCAGGTTATAAACGCGTTGAAAATTCTCGCGCCGTACAATCATCAACTCGCCAACTGTAAACCAATACTCCAGGGCGCGCTTTTCTAGCTTCCAATCCCACCAGGTGCCTTTTTTGCCATCGGAGCGCTCAAAATCGCGCGAGCGCACCTCGCCGTTCTGGCGGACATATTCCAATACGGCGGCCATTTCTTGGGGATACTGGTCGTACCAGTGCCGGTACCAGTTGTTGAACTGGTCGGAGAGGAACATCCGGCGGTGCAGTCCAAAGTCCTCGCTGGGCAAAAAGCAAGCCGCATGGGCCCAATACTCGAACAGGCGGCCTTCCGCCAGGTGTTCATCCAACCAGGCGGGGGTGTAATCTCCCAGGCGGCTCCACAGCACCAGGTAAGGGCTGCGCGCCACCACATGGATGGTGTCGATCTGCAGGGCGCCCATCTGGCGGATGCAAGCCAGAACGTCGTCTTTGGTGGCTGTCATGGTAGGCGGCTGGAGCAATCCCTGAGCTGCCAGCATCATGGTGAGGGCTTGTGGAAGGGTGAGAGCGAGTTGGCTCATGGGGCCTCTGAAGTAGTATTTACTCACTGGAGTTGGGAAAATTCGGGGCTTTTCACCTTTGGCGTGAGTAGTTACCTGACGAAATTGGAATATTTGTTCGATAAAATTATACCATGCTCGAAGCCGCTCTCATATCCCAAAATGTGGGAACTCTCTTTGCCCTCTGATCGGTCTCTTTTTTTAAAGAACCACCTTCCAGCTTCTTAACGATAATGAACCTTCAACTATTAATCAGAGGAAAAGCTTGTATAATTACTGTGTTTCCATTTGTTTACATCCCGAACAAGTGGAAAATCCCTGAACTGAACGTACAATCCAGATATTGGAGGAAGTTGAATGTCCAAAATCATCTCCGTCCACTCATTCCGCGGCGGGACAGGTAAATCCAATACCAGCGCAAACCTGACCTATTTGTTTGCTGCTCAAGGTTACCGCGTCGGCGTGGTGGACACCGATATTGCTTCGCCCGGCATCCATGTAATTTTCGGCATGGATGACAAGATGATGGGCCACTCTTTGAACGATTACCTGTGGGGCAAATGCGACATCGAAGAATGCGCCCACGATGTAACCGATTTGCTGGGCACACCCATCAAGGGCAAGATTTTCCTGGTTCCCTCCAGCATCAAGCCCGGTGAAATTGCCCGCGTGCTGCGCGAGGGCTACGACGTAGGGCTGCTCAATGACGGCTTCCAGGATTTAATCGAACGGCTCAAGCTGGACGTGCTGGTGATCGATACGCACCCAGGGCTGAACGAAGAAACCCTTCTCTCCATCGCCATTTCCGACACGCTGGTACTCATCATGCGCCCTGATTCACAGGACTACCAGGGCACGGGTGTGACCGTGGACGTGGCTCGCAAGCTGGATGTGCCCCAGATGCTGATTCTGGTCAACAAAGCTCCAGCGGTATTTGATCTCGATGAGATCAAAGAACGGGTGGAGAAGACCTACGGCTGCGAGGTGGCAGCGGTCATTCCGCATTCGGATGATCTCATGACACTGGCGAGCTCCTCAATCTTCTCCATGGTTAATCCAGATCATCCGGTGACCAAACTTTATAAACAACTTGCCAACCGCGTTCTTGCTTAGGCCGTAGCCAGGAAATTTATGGGATTTATTAGCCGCCTGTTCCGCTTACAACCGGGTGAAGACCGGCTCTTAATGGTGTTGGGATTGTTTTTGATGTTTAACTCCCTGGCCCGTCAGGTGGCTGGGATTGTGGCGGTCAGCGGTTTTCTTAGCGAAGGCGGCGTAAACCAGATGCTGTTAATCATCGGCATCGACTACGCCCTGGTGATGGTGGTGGGGGCGTTACAGTCCCTGGTGGTAGATAAGTTTAATCGTATCAAGCTCATGTCTACCATGACATTGATCTTCGCGGTAATTTTTGTTTTGCTG
>JAFGLU010000058.1 GCA_016927865.1 Anaerolineaceae bacterium | reverse complement strand
GTATTTTACCGCAAAGTGAGCGTCAATCGGACTCGAGCAGGAACAATCCCAGTGTTTTGGGTCCAAAAAGGGTTGCCAGGGGCGGATGGAGGGGATGTTCGCTGAAAGAAGTTTTAGGGAAGAGGTCCTGGGCGGTGGCGCGCAGGGCGTGGGTTTCGTGGGCGGGCGGGTGACCTTGCAGGAAGGCAATGTGTTGGAGGTTTTCGAATTCGGAGAAAAACTCCTGGAAGTAATCCATTGCCGCCCGGTAGTTGCGTGCTTTCTCCACGGCGCTGAGTAGGCCCTCCTCAAGGGAGAAGATGGGGAGGAGGTTGAGAATTTCGCCTGCCAGGGCCTGGCCATGATCGATGAAGCCGGCATGGGCAAGATAGGACAGGCTGCCTGTGCAGAAAACGCTGTAGAGATTGCCAGCCAGTTTGCGCACATGGCGCTCGATATCGGTGAGCGACATGCCGTTTGCCCCAGCTTCGGCCGCTGCCTGGACGAGCAGTCCCAAGCCGACCGAGGTGGAATGGGAATCGACCAGGGTGATGTTGATTTGTGACCGGGCTGCCAGTGCGGCTTTCTCGGCATCCGCAAAAGTGTGCATCAACCCATCAGAGGAAAGAATGGCAATTCCTTCGCGGTACTGGCGGCTCATGTTGATAAAGAAATCGTAGAAGCCTTGCGCATCGGGAGCCAACAAGCGCGGGTTGAGTTCCGCGTTCGCAAATGGCGGTAGGGCGTTGGTCTTGGGACCTTCACCATTCTGATAGGTTTGCCCTTTGATTTGCACCGCAAACGGGATGGTGCGGACGTCTTGCCTGCCTGCAAATCCTGGTTGGGTGAATTGGGCTGCGCTATCGGTCAGGATGCAGATGGAACCCATATTATTCGATCGCAATAATGAGCTGGTAGTGCGGCTGACCGCCATCGTGCATTTCCAACTCGTGAGCGGGATAGTGCGAACGAACCAGGTCGGCGATGCGGTTGGCTTCGTTCTTATTGACGGTATCGCCATAGAAGAGTGTGATGTGCTCACGGTCGGATGTCTTGGCCTTTTCTAGCAATCCGATGATGGCTTCATCGAGGGTGGCCGCGGACATGACAAGTTGACCGTTGTGTAGGGCAATGACTTCGCCCTGATTGACGTTGACATCGTTGATGACGACCGAACGGGTGGCGATAGTGATTTCGCCCGTCTCGACTTCGCTGATGGCTTCAGTCATTTCAGCGACCGTTTCATCAATATCGGAGTCGGGGTTGAGGCGGAACATGGCGCTGAGACCCTGGGGTACACTGCGACTGGGGATGACAGCTACCTTTTTGACGGTGACCGCGGCGCAGTTTTGGGCTGCCAGGATGATGTTTTTGTTGTTGGGCAGGATGATGACCTTGTCGGTGGGCAGGTTCTCAAAAGAAGCCAGGATTTCTTCGGTGCTGGGATTCATGGTTTGGCCGCCCATGACGACAGCGGCGACCCCCAGGCTGGCGAAGATGCGCGCGATGCCGGGGCCGGGCGCAACAGCCACCACGGCTACCTGTCCAGGCTCGACGGGGGCAAAGGTCAGTTGTGTCTTTTGGCCCTGTTCTTCCATTTGGGCCAAAAGGTTTTCCATGGCGACCTTGGTGATGGTGCCAATGCCCATGATGTAATCGATGGGCTGGTAGCGTTTTTCAGTTTCGACGTGGATGTGCATGCGGTACATGCCATCGCCTTCGCCGACCTGGATGGAAGTGCCGATTTCAGTGAGATCGTTGTAAAAGGCTTCCAGATCCAATTCGTTGGTGGGGCGGAAATCGACAACGACTTCGTAGTCCTGTCCGGGTTCAATCTCTTCCGCAGCCTGGTCAAGCGACATGGCTGAGAGGGGCTGGACGGCGGCAACGGGCACTTCGAGTGATTGGCCATTGAAATAGCGAAGCATGCCTTCCAAGATGAAGAAGAACCCTTTCCCGCCGGAATCCACCACGCCAGCCTGCTTGAGAATGGGCAGCAGTTCGGGGGTGTAACGGACGGACTCGTCGGCAGCCAGGACCACCGCTTCGAGGATATCGGTCAGTTTGTCGGAGTTCGCCAGGGCTGTTTCACCGGCGGCGGCGACGTCTTTTGCAACCGTTAAAATCGTGCCTTCGACTGGGCGGACCACCCCTTTATAAGCCGTATTGCGGCTTTCCACCAGGGCGCGCACGAAGAGCGCCCCATCCATCACGTCCAGGTGATCCAGCGCCCGGGCAAAGCCGCGCCATAGTTGCGAGAGGATGACACCCGAATTTCCGCGGGCACCCATGAGGGCGCCTTGGGCAACCGCATGGGCCATCTTACCGACATTGGTCTCGCCAGAGGAGGCAATCTCGTTATAAGCGGCTTGCATGGTCAGCACCATGTTTGTGCCGGTGTCACCATCGGGGACAGGGAATACGTTGAGGGCATTAACAGTTTGCTGGTGGGTTTTGAGCCAGGTGAGCCCGGCTTCGACCAGTTGTTTCAGCCCTTGTCCATCGAGGGTGTCCGATTCGGCCAGTTTGCGTCCATCCGTGAGGGATGGTGGATGAAGATCCATACTTACAACTCCCATAATAGAAATAAATGATTGCTCGAGAAATTAGTCCGGGTTGCTGATGCGCAGGCCGCGAACATGTACGTTTACAGCGCCTACGGGCAGCCCGAAGGTCTTTTCAACCTGATAACGAACGCTGTCTGATACACTGGCAGACACCGTTTTGATGTTGGTGCCGTATTCGATGATCAGGTACAGGTCGATTTGGATTTGTTTGTCGCCAAAACGAACATCGACGCCCAAAACCGGATCTTTGACCAGGACCTGTACCAGGCCTTCGGCCAAATTTTTTGCCGCCAACCCAACTACTCCATACGATTGAATGGCAGATTGGCTGGCGACGGTTGCAATGGCTCGATAAGATACGTAGATGGTTCCGAGAGGATTGGAGGTATCTTTCATACTGATTCACCCTTTTGTTAGTTAAACCCGGTTCTTGTAAATGGATGCGAGCTATGGTAAAATTTGGTTTTGTTGCAAGAAGTGGCTGTGCACTTCAGTAAAAACGACAGCAATCATAGCAAGAAAGGATCCTTGAGATGGCAAAGTGTGAAAAGTGTGGTAAAGCGACCGTATTTGGCCATAACCGAAGCTTCTCCCAGCGCGCAACCAACCGAACCTTCCACCCGAATCTGCAGCGGGTGTCGGTTTTGGAAAACGGCCGGCTGGTGAGGAAGGTGCTTTGCGCCAAATGCATCCGAACAATGGTGAAAACTCACTAGATTTTTCTCCTGGCAAAGATCACGGCGACGGCCGTGATTTTTGTTTTAAGCAACCGATTCGCGCAATTCAGCGATACCGGCTGCAATGCCTGCGGGATGTTTAAAAATGGATGTGGCGGCGACGATGACGCGCGCGCCAGCTTGATAAACGAGCGGGAGTGTCTGGCTGGTAATTCCGCCATCTACTTCGATGAGCGCTTGGGACTGGATTTCGGCCAGCATTTGGCGGATTTGGTTAATTTTGGGCAGCGTTGAAGGGATGAAAGCCTGTCCGGAATAGCCAGGGTTGACGGTCATGACCAGGACCAGGTCGACCAGATGAAGCACCTGGCTGATGGCTGCGGCGGGGGTGCCGGGGGAAAGGACGATGCCTGGGCGGCAGCCCAGTGAGCGGATTTTTTCTAGTGTACGGTAGATGTTGGGGCAGGCCTCAATTTGCACGGAGAGCGTGCTCGCGCCGGCTTCGGCAAACCAATCGATCATGCGGTCGGGGTTATCGACCATCAGGTGCACATCGAGGGGCAGGCTGCTGATGCGGCGGCAGGTGTCGACGATGAAAGGACCCATCGTCAGGTTGGGAACAAAATGGCCGTCCATTACATCGATGTGGATCCAATCTCCACCGGCTTGTTCAACCGCATGGATTTCGTCGCCCAGGTGGGCAAAATCCGCCGATAGGATGGACGTCGAAAGGATCAATTCAGCATTCCCAAACGCGTTGCGACGTAAACCAGGAAGGGGATGGTTGAGGCCAGCATTGCCATTGCCAGCAGCCCCAGGATGAGGATATCGGGGGTGAGGAGAGAGGCGATCTGGTCTAGCCAGGAGGGTTCTTGGACTTCATCTTCAGGCGATGGAGCGGCGGGCTGACTGGGGGTTGAAGGCCGAGTGCTGCCCGCAGGGGGCGGCGCATAGACGGGTTCTGCTTCGGGTTCGACCTGAGGAGCGGCCTGGTAACCGGCCCAAGAGCCGGTGAATTTATATAGCACGCGGCCAAACTGACCGGCCGTGCCGTAGCGCTGGTTGGGGTCCTTTTGAAGAACTTTGAGTAGAATTTTTTCCAGCTCGGGAGGAATCTGGTTGTTGAAGCGGCTGGGGGGGATGACGCGCCCTTCGCGGTGCTGGCGGGCCAGTTCTTGGGGATCGTTTGAGTTGAAGGGCAAACGGCCCGTGAGCAACTCGTACAGGATGATACCCAGGGAATAGACATCGCTGGCGGGAGAAGGAGCGTGCCCGGCGGCCTGTTCGGGAGAAAAGTATTGGGGTGAGCCCCAGACCTCTTCGTTTTGCTCGTTGGCGTCGATGGTGGAGAGGGCGCGGGCGATACCAAAATCAGTGACTTTTAAGCGCCAATCACGGGTCACGAGCATGTTATGAGGCTTAACGTCGCAATGGACAAGGTGCATGCGGTGGGCGTAGCCGATACCGGAGCAGGCCTGGAAAACCAGATAGCAGGCACGGGTAACCAACTCTTGGTTGCGCTTGATTTCAACTTTGCGCTCGTCTTTGGGCCGGCTCATGTGCTGCCAGTCGGTCGCCACCGGTTTGAAGTGAGCTTCGATGATTTTCTTCAGGTCACGGCCTTCGATCAATTCCATGACGATGAAGTAGCGACCGGCATCCTGACCAAAATCGTGAACGGTGACGATGTTGGAATGAGAAAGGGCCGCTGCGGCGTAGGCTTCTTGTTGGAAGCGCTGGCTAAATTCGGTGTGACGGGAGTAATCCTGGCGCAGCAGTTTGATGGCGACCTGGCGATTGAGACTCAGATCTTGAGCACGATAAACAACCGCCATGCCCCCTGCTCCAATCGTTTGGAGGAGACGGTAGCGGTTGCCCAAAACTGGCAGGTTGTTGACGGAGTCTGGTGAATTGTCCATATCCTAGTCCAAATTATATCATACAGTAACTGGGGCGATCTTTGGCTTGGAAATGGTTCAGTAGGAATTGGCGGAGCCTATCACTGCAATTCCCAATGACCCGGTAGCTCTCGATAGTATGTAGAGTTCATAAACGATTATAATAGCGGTGCAGGAGGAGTATGAAAAAGATTCTTCATTTCTTTAACAAAAAACCGTTGAACTGGCTGCTGTTGGCTCTGCCACTTACGTTGATCGCGGAACTGACTCACATGCCGTCGATCTGGATTTTTGCGCTTTCGGCTGTCAGCTTAATCCCGCTGGCGGGGTTAATTGGCGAAGCCACCGAATCGCTTGCGGTGTATACCGGCCCAAAGATCGGCGGGTTGCTGAATGCTACCCTGGGCAACGCGGCGGAGTTGATCATCACGCTGGTGGCGATCAATGCGGGGCTGCTGGAGTTGGTGAAGGCATCCATCACGGGTTCGATTTTGGGGAACCTCTTGCTGGTGATGGGCGCAGCCCTATTGTTGGGTGGGTTAAAGAATGGGTTGCAAGTTTTTGACCGCCGCCAGGCTGGCAACAATTCCATTTTGCTGATTTTGGCCACGGTGGCCCTGGTGATCCCGTCCTTGTTCAGCCATTCGATCGGCCCAGAGACCTCCACCGAGGTGGAGGCGTTGAGCCTGGGCGTCGCTGCGGTGATGATTGTGTTGTATGTGCTGGGATTGATCTACATTTTGCGCTCGACCAGCAGCAGCCCGGTGAGCCATCAACTGCATGAGGGACAGCATAAAGCGGAGATGAGCCTGACGGCTTCGTTGTTGATGTTGGGGCTGGCAACAGCCGGCGTGGTGTGGATGAGTGAGACCCTGGTGGGGGCGGTTGAATCGGTTACTGCTACGCTAGGCCTGTCGGAGTTCTTCCTGGGCATCATTTTGATCCCGATTGTCGGCAACGTGGCTGAGCATCTGGTGGCTGTGACGGTTGCCATTCGTAACAAGATGGATTTGAGCATTGAGATCGCAGTATCTTCCAGTTTGCAGATTGCGCTATTTGTTGCGCCGCTGCTGGTGTTCGTCAGCCTGGCAATGGGCCACCCTCTGACGCTGGTGTTCAACCAGTTTGAGTTGTTGGCGGTGATTGCGGCGGTGCTGGTGGCGGCGTTGGTTTCGGCTGATGGCGAGTCGAACTGGCTGGAAGGCGCGGCGTTGCTGGCAGTATATATCATATTGGGGATTGGGTTCTTCTTGCTGCCCATTTAGGCTTGCCATGTTGAACTGGTTGCGGCTGCGGATGAATGTTTGGGTGTTGTTGGGAATGCTGGCCATCTCCGGGGTTTTGACTGTGCTGCTGGGGGCGCTGGTGCTGTTGGCAAATCCGCAAGACACGGTCGAAGAAGTCCCGATGGCGTATGTGACGGTGATCGCGATGCCCAGCCCAACTCCCACTTCAAATGTGTTCTTGCCCACGCCCACCGCTACGGTTCCTCCCCCAGGAGAGGGCGGGATTGGGATCGATGTGTTCGTTCAGATCACCGGGACGGGCGGAGACGGGCTGCGGCTGCGCACAGGGCCATCGGTGAGCGACCCGCCGCGTTTTTTGGGCGGTGAAAACGAAGTTTTCAAGGTGAAGGACGGGCCGCGTTCGGGCGACGGCTTCACCTGGTGGTTCCTGGAGGCGCCCTATGACGCGGGGCGCAGTGGCTGGGCAGCATCGCAATACCTGGCGGTGGTTGGCGAGCCAGAACAAGAATAGCGAGGATGAGAGCAATGAATTTTCGACCAACAAGCATTACAGCGAATCGCGAGACCGGGTTTTTGACCATTACCTGGAATGACGGTCATACAAGTGAGTATCCCTTTGGGTTGCTGCGGGCCGGGTGCCCGTGCGCGATGTGCCAGGGCGGGCATGAGAATATGCGCCCGGAGCCAGATGAGAAGGTGTTCCTGGTGCAGCTGCCAGACATGCCGGCTTCACGGATGCGCAAGATTGAGGCGGTGGGGTCTTATGCGCTGACGATCGAGTGGGAAGACGGCCACCATGACGGGATTTTTACCTGGGGGTATTTGCGGGCACTGTGCCCGTGTGAGGTGTGCAGGGGAAAGAAGTGACCCCACCCCTGGCCCCTCCCCATTTCTGCGAAACGGAGAGGGGGAAAAGGTTTTCAAAAGAGAAAGAGGCGCGCCGCGCCTCTTTCTCTTTTGGGAGTTATTTGTCTTTGCGGGAGAGCATCCAGGCGGCGCCGCCGAGAAGGGCGGCTGCCAGGCCGATGCCGACAGCGGCTTGCATGACCGTTTTGGGTTCCATGCCAGGCATCACGACCTGCCCGTCACCATAGGAGGCAAAGAGCTTGCCCCAGCGGTTTTGGAGGGCTGATTCGACGCGTTTGCGCCCAACAAAGGGATACCAGTAGACATTGTGGTAGAAGTTACTGGCAAAGTATGACCAGGGCACGATGGGGCTTTGCAGGAGAGGTTTCTCCAGGGGCTTGAGCGGGCCGTGGTAGATGAGTTTTTGGCCTTTGGAGGCAAATGTATCGGTCTGGACGAAGTTCCAGGGCTGTTCCTGGTTGATGTCATAGCCGACGATGTCAATTTCACGCGGGTCGGCTACGCCCAGGCCCAGTTCGTGGGCGATGCGCAGGAAGGGAATCTTCATGGGGTCGAAGCCCTGCAATTTGGCTGAGACGGCATCGATGGCGACCTGGTCGGAGGAAGCCAGGAGGATGTTTTTCTCATGCCAGTGCATGGCGCGCGGACCGGGGCCGTCACCGGCAAAGGTGCCGTCCATGACGGCAAACAGCCCGGGATGGATCTCTTGCTGGATCATGAGCAAGTCAACCAGGGTCTCATGAATGACGGAATGAGTCCAGTGGCGGTTGCGGTGCAGCAATCCACCGAAGGCGTTCTTCATGGCGCCGGTGATGGTGGTGAAGACGTGGGTCTTGACGGTAGGCAGGTGAATGATGTTCTTGCCGAGGAGCGCTTTGGGGATGTATACGCCGTCGGGATAGACCTTATCCAGGACGAGGAAAGGGCGCGTTTTGGGGACGTAGCGTTCCCACTCAAATTTCTCTTCATAGAGGTACAGGCAGGGAACATTGTATTTGTCGGTGACAAAGCGGTGTTTGTTGTTGGTTTCGCCCACCGAGGTGTCGACCACGACGGTGTCGTTGTGGATGCCGAGCAGGTCGTTGTAGCCCTGGCCCTGCAGGCTGCGAATGACGCCCTCGAGCTGCCAGGGGGTGGACGAGCAGGCCGGATACCAGGTCTGCCAGGAGATATTGATCTTGATTCCGGTGGTGACATCCTTGGGCAGCGCTTGCTCGACACCGGCGAGTTTCATCAGGCGGTCGATGTCTTCGAGGACGGTCTCAGGGGAGGTTTTTAGTACGGCAACCTTGCCTTTGCCGGGGAAATCGGTCATGGAATGCTCCTTGTTCGTTTTGTATGCTGTTCGCGGGGCTAAAGCCCCTGCTCAGGTCATAGAAACCCTGCGGGTTGAGTTGTAACGGTATACCACCTATTTTACCTTATACAGGTAGTGCTTTCAAAATATTGGCAGCCGTGTCTAAGGCGCGTTGGGTGGCGATGCCGGTATAGTCTTCGACGACCAGCAGAGATTGGATCTGCTTGGGGGGGAGATAGGCCTGGAAGGCGAGGTCGGCTGCCAGGGCAGGGATGAGCGGGTTGGGTTGGCCTTGCTGGACGACTTGCCAGGCTTGCATGGCGTGGTCGCGCAGGCGCTCGTGCATCTCCTGGCGGTCTGCGCCGGCCTTTACCAGGGCCATCATCAGGCGTTCGGTACCGGCGAAGGGCGCATAGATGGCGAAGTTGCGGCGGATGGTGTCTTCGTTGATGCGCAGTCCGTTGACCAGGCGGGTTGCGGTGCGCAAAAGTTCGTCAGTGATGAGGAATGCTTCGGGTAGCAGCGTGCGGCGGTTGGCGCTATCGTCGAGGGTGCGCTCGAGCAAAGAATGGGCAGCGTTTCCCCAGGCAATTTGGGGCATGGCGGCCAAGGCGCGGGCCAGGGAGTCGATTTTCTCGGCGTTGATGGGGTTGCGCTTGAAGGGCATGGCGGAAGAACCTACCTGGCGCGAGCCGAAGGGCTCGTTCAACTCGCCGATGGTGGGCGATTGCAGGAGGCGCAGGTCGAAGGCGAATTTGTAGAGCGTGCCGCCCAGGCCGGCCAGCGCGCTGAGAAGATGGTATTCCTGCCGGCGAGGGTAGGTTTGGGTGGCGACGGCGAAGAAGGGCAGATCGAGGAGCTCGGAAAGGCGAGCTTCGAAATGCTGGTAGCCCTGGAGGCCGAGTAGTTCGATGTAGGAAGCGGCTGTGCCCACCGCGCCTTTGAAGCCCTTGCCGTTGATGAGCTCGCGCTGGCGGCTCAGTTCCTGGTAGTCGGCCAGCAGGTCTTGGGCAGTGAAGGCCAGGCGGTAGCCGAGGGTTGAGGGTTCGGCGGGCTGGAGGTGGGTGAAGGACATGATGGGCAGCCCGGCGGTGGCCTGGATGCGGGTGGCGAAAGCGCGCAGCAGCCCGGCGAGGCTTTCTAGAACCAATCCGGTGGCCTGGCGCAGGCGCAAAGCGTCGGCGTTATCTTCTACGTCCATGGAGGTAGCGCCTAAGTGAATGATGCCGCCGGCCTGGGGGCACTGCTCGGCAAAGGTGCGCACTTCGGCCATCAAATCGTGATGGATCTCGCCCTCAATTTGGAGGGCGCGTTCCAGGTCGATGCGCCCGGCATTGGCTTCCAGTTCGGCAACCTGGGCGGGTGTGACCAATCCAAACTCGGATTGTGCGCGGGCCAGGGCGACCCAAATCTTGCGCCAGAGCAAGCGTTTTGTGTTTTCGCTCCACAAACGGCGCATCTCCGGTCCGGCATATCGCCAGCTAAATGGCGAGAGGTAGGTATCGTAATCAGGCATGCCCCTATTTTACCCGTGATACCGGCTTTGGGGGGTATAATCAGGTGTAATTGTTCAAGGGGCGGACGAAACTCGAGCTTCTTACACCTTTGTAATGTAAACGGAACGCCGATTAGGTTGCAATTCGGGGGATGTGTTTTATAATTTAACCATCGGTTTTACTTAGAAAAAACAATTACCAATATTCGATAAATATTTTCCGGTATTTATTGGCAGGAGAGGGATTTGGATACTCAACGAATGACCCAAGGGCTGCCCCAAAATTTGCCATCATCGGATCGACAGCTAGGTTCTGATTCTGTGCTGGTCAACCGATACTTGATTCAAGACGTGATTGGCGTGGGTGGAATGGGTTCGGTTTATCGCGCCCGAGATTTGCATTTTCCGAATGTCGTTAAGCTGGTTGCCGTAAAAGAGATGATTATTCAGACGCGCGACCCACAAGTGCGCGAGACGATTGTGCTCAATTTTGAACGCGAAGCGAATATTCTGGCAACGCTGCATCATCCATCGATCCCCAGAATTTTTGATTATTTCAGCCATGATGAGCGCTCTTACCTGGTTTTGGAATTTGTGAACGGCAAAGACCTGGAAGATGTTCTCTCGCAGAGTGATACGCCACTGCCGGAAGACCAGGTTGTGAGATGGGCCATTGAGCTTTGTGACGTGCTGCATTATTTGCACTCGCATACACCCGAGCCGATTATCTTCCGCGACATGAAACCGTCCAATGTGATGGTCAACCAGGAAGGGCATATTGTGTTGGTTGACTTTGGCATTGCCAAGACCTTCAGGGTGGGGCAAAAGGGTACCATGATTGGCACGGAGGGATACTCACCGCCGGAACAATATCGCGGCGAGGCCACCGAGCAAGCCGATGTTTACGCGCTGGGGGCGACGCTGCATCACCTGTTGACCAAACGAGATCCGCGGATTGAGACGCCGTTTACATTCAACGAGCGCCCTGTGCGAAAGTTGAACCCGGCGGTTTCGGCTGAGGTTGAGGCGGTGGTCGCTACGGCAGTGCAGTATTCGCCCCAAGACCGCTTCCCCACAGCCATAGCAATGAAGGAAGCGCTGATTTCGGCAGGCACCAAGACGGGCATTTTGAGCCGGTTGAGTTCGTCAATTGTCAACGTGAAAAAAGAGGAGACGATTAAGCCAATCTGGACCTTTGAGACCGAGGATGAAATCCGCGGCGGCCCGGTCTTCGATAATGGTTTGTTGTATGTCGGCTCTTACGACCACAATATGTATGCCCTGAATGCTACCGATGGGAAATTTGTATGGAAGTTTCCCACGGATGGCGGCATTGTGACCCGACCGGCTTTCTCGGAGGGATTGGTATTATTTGGCTCGGAAGACGGGCTGCTGCATGCGGTGACTGCCCGCACCGGAAAGATTTCGTGGACTTATACGACAGGCGGGCCGGTGCGCTGTTCGCCGCGGGTGGCAGAAGGTCATTTGTTTGTGGGCTCGGATGACGGTTACATGCATGCGGTGAATGTGCTGACCTGCCGCAGAGCGTGGACGTATGACACGGGCGGGCCGGTACGGTCGATGCCTTTCATCCAAGGTGATAACTTGTACTTTGGCTGTGAGATAGGCGATGTACTGTGCATGGATTTCAGGGGTGGAATTCGCTGGCGGTTTAAGACCAAGCGGGGCGTTTCTTCTTCGCCGGTTTTTCACAAAGGCGCGATCTACTTCACCTCGCTGGATGGAACCCTGTATGCAGTGGACGGGAAATCGGGATGGGCGGTGTGGCGCTTCCGCATGAATAAAGGTTCCATTTCCACGCCTTGCGTAGTGGATAATTTTGTCATTGCCGGGTCGGCTGATGGCTTTATCTATTGCGTTGACGCAGCCAGTTCGAAGGAAATTTGGCGCTTCAAGGCTGAGCATCAAGTCAGTGGCTCACCCGTTGTACACAAAGACTCGGTTTATTGTGGCGCGGCAGACGGAAATCTATACTGCCTGGAGTATCGCACCGGGCGCCTGCGGTGGAAATTCCCAACAGGTGGGCCAATTACTAGTAGCCCGGCTGTGTATAATGATATACTATACTTTGGTTCGGCAGACCACATCCTTTATGCTTTATTGGTTTGACGAGCCAGTGGGGGACCATCGTCGCAGGGAGGCAGTGTGTTAGATTTTATCCGCAAGGTTTTTAAATCAGGTGACGATCAACAGGCGACTAAGCCTACCATCGAAACAGCTCCTTTATCGGATGACCAGTTGCAGGTCGTTGCGAAAGTTGAGATCTCGTTGAACCCTCCACAGTTTGCTGTGGGAAGCGGTCAATCGGTGGGAAGGCAGCGCGACCACAACGAGGACACACTGTTTGCCTTGACAGCGGTGATTGCGGATGGACAGCGTGATTTGCCCATCGGCATTTTTGTGGTGGCGGACGGGATGGGGGGACACCAGCATGGTGAGGTTGCCAGCAGCGCAGCCGCGCGGACGATGGTTGAGCATGTGCTCACCCGGCTATATCCGGCTTTATTTTCAATGACCGGGAATGGGCTGGAAGAAAGCATTCAGGAGATATTGGAAGGGGGCGTGAAGGAAGCCCACAGGGCGGTGGTGCGTATGGCCCCTGGCGGTGGAACAACATTGACTGTTGCACTGGTCGTTGGCGAACAAGTGACGGTGGCGCATGTGGGTGACAGCCGTGGGTATTTCATTTACCCCGATGGGCGCACCCAGGTGATGACGCAAGATCATTCTCTTGTGCGCCGCTTGCAGGAGTTGGGACAAATCAATGAGAAGGAGGCGATGAGCCACCCTCAGCGAAATGTTCTGTACCGGGCGCTGGGGCAGCCCGAACCTTTCCGGCCTGATATTAATACTTTCCAGTTTCCTGCGCCTGGCTACTTGTTGTTATGTAGCGATGGTCTGTGGACCGTGGTGCCGGATAACGAAATTTTCAGGATTGTGACTTCTGCGAAGAGTCTGCCCGAAGCCTGTAATGATTTGGTGGCGGCAGCGAATGAAGCCGGCGGGCCGGATAATATCAGCGTTGTGCTGGTAAAATACCTGCATTAATTGATTATGGGGAAGGAATTTGGCCGATCACTATAAGACATTGGGCTTACCTTATGATGCTACCGCCGAAGAAATTCGGGTAGCATATTTTGAGTTAGCTCGAAAGTATCATCCCGATGTCACCCAAGATCCCATCTTCACCGACCTTTTCCTGAAAATCCAGGAAGCGTATGACACGCTGTCTAACCCTGGGCGGCGCCTGGAATATGACCTGACCATTCCGACCAGCCTGCGCAAGCCGCCGGATGTTTCGATCAACGCGCGCTTCAGCAGGAATGTCATTCCGCTGCTGAACGAACAGCAATTGATGTATGTGCTGGTGGATTTGATTTGCACCGCAGACCTGGAACCAAACCAGCTTCCGCCCTTTCATTTGTGCCTGGTGATTGACCGCTCAACATCGATGCAAGGGCAACGAATGGATATGGTGAAAACCAGCGCCAGCCAGTTGCTACGGCAGTTTAGGCAGCAAGATTTGATCTCGGTTGTGTCCTTTAGTGATCGCGCAGATTTGATTGTGCCGCCGACTCGTTTGACGGACATTGCCCGTGAGGATGCGCGCATTTCGATGTTGCAAGCGGGCGGCGGGACTGAAATTTACCAGGGATTGGCGCTGGGCGTTGAGCAACTGCGTTCGGTAGACCCGCGGTACAGCCGCCACCTTTTGCTTTTGACGGATGGGCATACTTATGGTGATGACGATGCCTGCCTGCAGTTGACCAACCAACTGGTGGACGACGGGATCACGGTAAACTGCCTGGGGATTGGTCACGAGTGGAATGATGCGCTGCTGGATCGAATTGCCAGCATCTCGGGTGGAACAGCGATTTTTGTATCATCGCCTGCCGACCTGAACAAATTTATTGAGCTAAAACTGGCTCAACTCAGCACCACCTATGCGCGGAACATCCAGTTTGAGTTCATATCGGATACTGATGTCAAACTGCGGTATGCTTTCCGGTTGAGCCCTGAAGCCGCGCTGGTGGAGACAAAGTCGCCCATGCAGTTGGGCAGCCTGCAATATCGGAAGAGCATGAGTTTCTTACTGGAATTTACGGTGCCGCCGCTGGATTCTACTACTCAGGTACTGCGGCTGGCCCAAGGGCAGATCAAGATGGAGATTCCGTCTTTGCGGTCAGCGCGCGCGAGAGTCATGATAGACTTGAGCCGTCCGGTGTCGGTGAATCCGGAGCGCGAGTCGCCCCCTCCTGTGATTGTTGAGGCGATGGCGAAGCTGACATTGTACCGGATGCAAGACCGGGTGCGGAAGGAAGTTACGGACGGGCAGATCGACAAGGCGACCAAGCACCTCCATTATTTAGCAACCCACTTATTATCGCAAGGGGATCGTGAACTGGCTCATACGGTTTTGATTGAAGCGGAACATATTCAGCAGAGCCGCCGGTTCAGTAAAGAAGGCGATAAGCGAATTAAATACGGTACGCGAGCATTGTTATTGCCGCCTGGCTCGGAGCAAAAATCATGATTATTTGTCCCAATTGTCACCATCAGGAAATGCCCGGTTCGCTGTTTTGCAGCGAGTGCGGAGCGCAGTTAGTGCTATCGGAGGCGCCGACCACGCAGCACATCCAACGTAACCCATCGGATATGCTGGCGATTCAACCTCCGCCGAAATCTCCGATCTCGCCGCCGGTTCAAGCCGGGGCCAACGAGGCGGCGATTTCGCTGCATATGGTGGACAGCGGTCAGGTGGTTCAATTAACTGGGCAAAATGAATTCACGCTTGGGCGGGTTTCTGAAGGGCAGCCTATCTTGCCGGATGTGGACCTTTCGCATTACGAAGCTTATTCTCAGGGCGTGTCTCGGCTTCATGCGGCTTTAAAGATATCGAATAACCGGGTGGTAATTACGGACCTGGGTTCATCGAACGGGACCCGGGTGAATGGTCAGAAGATCGTGCCGCATGTCGATTATCCCCTAAATCACGGTGATATGATTGCGCTGGGCAAGTTCATGATTCAGATTTTGATTCGCAAATAGAAAAAGGACTTACCGATGCCGACCATTCTTATCCATATCAGCAACGAAGACCCGGTGTTGGGCGAGGTTGACAACCTGCCGTCGCCGACAGATATTTCTATCACGGTGAAGAATCCTCGTCGTAAAGATGGGAAGGATTTGCCATACCTGGATGCCAATGTTTCGACGGTGATCTGGCCATTTTCCCGGATTAATTTTATCGAATTGATGCCCTCTGGTGAGGAAGAGGAAATTATTTCCTTCATACGTGAGTGATGTGATGGCTGAGGAATTCAAGAATCGCAGCATCCTTGTGGTGGATGACGAAGAGCGGATGGTGCGGTTTATCCGCTTGAACCTGGAACACGATGGTTTTCAGGTCATTTCGGCGTTTCGGGGGCAGCAGGCGATCGACGCGATCCGCGAGGATATGCCAGACCTGGTGTTGCTAGACGTGATGATGCCGGACCTGGACGGGTTTGAGGTGTTAAAAATTGTGCGCGAAACCAGCAATGTGCCGGTGATCATGCTGACAGCCAAGGGGGAAGAGGATGATCGGGTGCGGGGGTTGGAACTTGGGGCCGATGATTATGTGACCAAGCCTTTCAGCCCGAGAGAGCTGGTAAGCCGGGTGAGGGCTGTGCTGCGGCGCACCGAAGCAACGAACCCGGCGACGCGCTCTGAAGAGATTGTGGTCGATGAGCGAATGAAGGTCGATTTTGGGCGCCGAGAAGTGTGGATTGACGGCGAATTGGTAAAGCTGCGCCCTACCGAGTACCGCTTGCTTTTCCACCTGATGCAGAACGCGGGCTGGGTGATGACCTATGATCAGCTTCTGGCCAAAGTGTGGGGGTATGAATACCGCGACGAGGCCCATTACGTGCGCCTGTATGTGAATTACTTGCGGCAGAAGATTGAGAAGGATCCGGGGTCCCCGAAGTACATTTTGACTGAGCGGGGCGTAGGATACCGGTTTGTGGACTTTCGCAAAGAGCAAAGCTGATATACACCTGCCTTTGGGCGAAGTGAGCTTTTGGCGCTAGACGGCTAACCGATTTTTTGATATAAATTATCTAAATTGAGAAAGGAACCGAAATGATCAACGAACCGATTCATGTAACGGATGCTGAATTTGAGAAGACTGTGATGCAATCTCCACTGCCAGTTATCGTCGATTTCTGGGCTCCTTGGTGCGGGCCTTGCAAGATGGTCGGGCCGATTTTGGATAAGCTTGCCAAAGAGATGGCTGGAACGGTGATTATCGCTAAGGTGAACACGGACGAACACGCCGAATGGGCACAGCGCTTTGGGGTTCAGGGCATTCCGACCATGCTGTTTGTGGCCAACGGGAAATTGGTTCACCGGCAGGTGGGGGCCATGCCCGAACCGGTCTTGCGATCGATTGTGACTGAATTTTTGGACGTGGTGAAATCGGCAGAATAGCAGGTTATTGGCAAAAAATGACCCCGCGGTGCGTTCGCACCGCGGGGTCTTTTCTTGTAAGCGTTCAGCGGATGAAGAAAGTCATTCAAGTGCTGCTCTGTTCCCTCTCCCGCTGGGAGAGGGTTAGGGTGAGGGCGATTTTTTTATTGTGAAAACTGATGTTTTCCCTCACCCTGGCCGGGCCAGGGCTTCCCGCGCCGTCAGAGCCCGGCGCGACCTCTCCCAAAGGGAGAGGTAAGTGTTAGTGCGTTTGCTAACCGCGGTGTTTGGAGGCCATTTGCTTGTGCAGGACGATACCCAGGCGGGAGATGCCTTCGTTAATCCGTTCGGGTGTGGCGTTGGAGAAGTTGAGGCGCATGGTGTTCAATCCGCCGCCGCAGGGGAAGAAAGATTCGCCGGGAACGAAGGCTACTTTCTGCTGGACAGCTTCTTTGAACAGCTCCACGGTGTTCATACCCTCGGGCAGGGTGGCCCACAAGAACAAGCCGCCTTGCGGGCGAGTCCAATGAATACCATCGGGCATGTGCTCTTCGAGGGATTCGAGCATTACATCGCGGCGCTCGCGGTAGACGGCGCGGATGGTTTCAACATGGCGATCGAGGAAGCCGCCGCGGGCAACCTCGTAAGCGACGATCTGGTTGAAGGTGGCGGTGTGCAAGTCTGCGCCCTGTTTGGCCATGACCATTTTGCGGACTACTTCGGGTGGCGCGATGACCCAGGCCAGGCGGATGCCGGGCGCGAGAGTCTTGGAGAAGGTGCTGAGATAGATGACATTGCCGGTATAGCAGGAGCCGTTGTGGTTTTTCTGGCTGTCAAGCACTTCCAGGTTGGGAATGTGCTCGCCTTCGTAGCGCAGTTGTCCGTAGGGGTCGTCTTCGACAATGGGCACGCCGTAGTGGTCGGCCAACTCGATGAGTTTGATGCGCCGTTCGAGGGGCATGGTGACGCCGGTGGGGTTTTGGAAGTTGGGCAGGGCGTAGATGAATTTGGGACCGGTGCGCAGCGCTGACTCCATCTCGTCGGTGACCAACCCGTCATCATCGGAGCGGGCGGTGACGTATTCGGTGCCGTAGATGTTCCAGGCTTGAAGAGCGCCCAAGTAGGTGGGCGCTTCGACCAGGACGCGATCGCCGTGGTTGATGAATACTTTTCCCAACAAGTCGAGGGCTTGCTGCGAGCCGGAGGTGATCATGATATTGTCGATCGTTACCTCAATACCCAGGCGGGCCGTGTAACGGGCGATCATCTCGCGGAGGGGGGTGTAGCCTTCGGTGGAACCATATTGCAGAGCTCGTGGGCCGTTTTCGCGCAAGACTTTGTCGCAGGCTTCACGGAATTGCTCGACCGGAAATACTTCTGGGGCGGGCATTCCGCCAGCGAAGGAAATAATTTCCGGGTCTTCGGTTAGTTTGAGCAGTTCGCGGATGGCGGAGCTTTTCATCCGTTGGGTGCGTTGAGCGAACCGATGGTCCCAAAGTGTTTGCATACAGAATCTCCTTCTATCGAATGTGAACGGATAAAACGATTGTGGGCGCACATTGTGCGCCCACAAAAAACTACCCTAGTTTGGGAAAGCGGCTTAGGATAAACGCGGGGGTTGGCAAGGTAACCCGATCCCCAGTTTTAAGCTCAGCAGGCGCTTTGCCGGGGGCCTTGGGCGCTCCCTGGAAGACCCAGATGGGCGTGCCCTCGGCGGCGTATTTTAGTTCAACGTACGCCTGACCGGTGAGGAAGCCTTCGCTGTCAACAGCGCAACTAGAAACGGCGCCGATGACGCGGCCCTTGGCATCGACGACCGGGTCGCCGTTGTGGGCCATCCGCACACCTTTTTCGGTGAAGCGGAAGCGGGTGACCAGGCCCTTGCGAGATTGCTCGCGGGCCATGTAGGCGGCGCGACCGATGAACCAGGGCTTGTACACTTTGACGTAGGAACCAAAGCCTGCTTCGGCAACGCCCAATCCCAGGTCGCCCATCATTTCGTGCCCGTAGAGGGGCAGCCCGGCTTCGGTGCGCAGCGAGTCGCGCGCGCCCAAGCCGCAGGGTTTCATGTCCAGCGGGGTTCCGACCGCCGTGAGCGCGTTCCAGAATTCGGCGGCGCGGTCGGGGTGGACGAAGAGTTCGAAGGCCATGCGCTCGCCGGTGTAACCGGTGCGGGAGACAACCAGGTCAAAGCCACCCACGGTGGCATCGCACAACTCGGTGCGCTTGAGGGCCATGATGCGCTTGCGGGTGGCGGGGTCGCAGCCCAGGGCCAGGAGGATATCGCGAGATTTGGGGCCTTGCAGGGCGATGTCGACGCGCATATCGGGACCGGCTTGCGGGTCGCGCAGGTTGCGCAGGATGGCTCCGGCGCCAAAGGCGCGGGCGGAAGGGGCGGCGCGATCGACAAGAACCTCGCCGCGCAGAACGGCATTGAGCCAGGCCCAATCCTTGTCGTCATTGGAGGCGTTGACCACTACCAGGTAGGCTTCTTCGGCGCGGCGGTAGATGAGCGTGTCGTCAATGACACCGGCATCGGGATCAAGGAATTGCGTGTAGCAGGATTCGCCCACGGCGAGAGCGGCAATGTCATTGCCGCAGACGCTGTCGAGGAACGCAGCGGCTTGAGGGCCTTCTGCCTGGTAGACGCCCATGTGGGCAACATCGAACAACCCGGCTGCCTGGCGAGTGGCCAGATGCTCTTCGACCACGGAGGAGTACCAAACGGGCATTTCCCAACCGGCGAAGGGGACCATCTTAGCGCCCAGGGCGCGGTGGGTGTCATAGAGGGCGGTGCGGCGCAGGGGAGGATTTTCAGGCTCGGTCCAGGTGAACTCGGGCAGGGGCGCCGCGCTGGAGGCAGCTTTGCCGATGAAGTAGACCTTGCGGGCGTCCACGGCTGCGCCGGCTGCCGTGGTGACCGGGGCGGCTGAGCTCTCGCTGACGGTGACGGGACCGGAGATGCGGCGGGTGACATCGGGATCAAAGCTGATGTAGCCATCACTGAGTCCGCGCAGCCAGGCCGAGGCCAGCCCAAAAGAGGCGGCGGGCAGGCTGAAGCGGAACAGGCCTTCTTTGACGAAGGAGAGGAAGCCTTCCACGGTTCCGCGCGGGGTGATGAGTTGGGTGGGGCTGCTTTGGCCGGGTTGAAGGGCTTCGGCGTTGCAGGTGAAGACAACATTGACATAGTGGCGCACATTCAAGCCTTGCAGATCGAGGGCGGCCCAATCGCCTTGTGCGGCGGGCTGGTCATCGACGAAGAAGAAGTGCGGGTAGCCATGACGTGTGGATACCGATCCGGCGGCTTTTTCGGCCAGAGTGCGGATGCGCAAGCGGACGGTTTCGAAGGTATCGAAATCGACTTTGGCGCGCAGGGCGGGGCCTTTGCGAGTTTCTACACTGTAGGGGGTGCAGGCAAAGAGGATGTCGGCGATGGCGTCGGCGACCTGAACCATGTCGGCTTCTTTGAGGCCGCGCTGGGTCATCCAGGGAGTGCCCAGGCGGATGCCAGAGGCGGCGAAGGCGTTTTTGTCACCGGGGATGGTGTTTCGATTACAGACAATGCCGGCCAGATCGAGGATTCGGGCAGCCATATCACCGGAAAGGGTGGCGCCATCGGGGCCGACAACTGTTTTGCAGTCCACGTTGGTGAGGTGGGTGTCGCTGCCGCCAAAGGGGATGCGCAGGCCACGCTCGACGAGCCGGGCGTTGAGGGTCTGGCAGTTCTTGATGATTTGTTCCTGCAGATCGTGGAATTGGGGCGTGCGGGCCAGCTTGAAGGCCGTGGCCATGGCGGCCACAGCATGGATGTGGGGGCCGCCTTGTTCGCCGGGGAACACGGCGCGGTCGAGTTTTCTGGAAAGGGCGGCATCGGTGGTGATGATGCAGGCGCCGCGCGGGCCGCAGAGCGTTTTGTGGGTGGTGAAGGTGATAATGTGGGCGTGGCCGACCGGGGAAGGAATCGTTCCTGCGGCGATCAGACCGGCGATGTGCGAAATATCGGCCAGGAGCGTGGCGCCGACAGAGTCGGCGATGGCTCTGAAGCGCGCCCAGTCGGGCGCCCAGGGGTAGGAGGAGTACCCGGCGATGATGATCTTGGGCTTGTGCTCTGTGGCCAGGGTCTGAATGGCATCGTAGTCGAGGCGCTCGGTGACGGGATCGACGTTATAGCCAATGATCTTGAAAATCTTGCCGGAGCGGTTGACCGGAGAGCCGTGAGTGAGGTGACCGCCGTGGAGCAGGTTGAGGCCCATGACGGTGTCACCGGGGTTGACCAGTGCGGTGTAGACGGCGTTGTTGGCGGGAGCGCCTGAGAGCGGTTGGACGTTGACGAACAGACGCTCAGCGGGGAAGGCAGGGGTGGCGAAGGCTTCGGCGCAGCGGCGGCGGGCCAGCGACTCAATGACGTCGGCGTACTCTACGCCTTTGTAGTAGCGAGGGTCGGCGTAGCGGCGGTAGTTGGCCAGACGCATGGGGTAATCGAGGATTTCGTCCTCGGTCATCACCCGCGTATCGTCGTCGGGGTAGCCTTCGGCGTAGATGTTCTGAAACTCGGAGCCCAAGGCCTGGCGCACGGCCTGGGGGGCGGTGCTTTCGCTGGGGATGAGAATCAGTTTGCGAACCTGGCGTTCGGCTTCGATCTGGATGAGTTCATCGACGGACGGATCGAGGTCGGAAAGAGAACCTTGAAACAGGAAATCAGTCATAGGGTAAATGCTCCTCGGTTAAATTGTAGCCCGGTGAAGAAGGCGGGTCAAGTGAGGTTTTTCCGTTCCGGAATTGACGACACGCGCTATTTTTTCGGCTGGGCGCCAGGAGATTTTATCGTTCCTGGCGAACGTTATTGATCAGGGTTAATCTTGGATTGTTTGGCGGTGATGAAGTGATCGGGCAAAGGCAATTCCTAAAAATTTTATATGCGCGCCGAGATCCAATCGATCATCGTTTGGATGATTTCGGCACGGTTGGTCTCGTTATGTAATTCGTGAAATTCGCCTTCCCACCAGCGGAAGGTGACTTTTTCGGCGGGGGCGGCTTCGGCAAAGCTGCGGGTGGCTTGCGGGTTGACCAGGTGATCGGCGCTGCCTTGCATGAGCAGGGTGGGCAGCGTGAGGTCGCGGGCGTGCTCGAGCAGCCAGCGGCCGTTTTCGATCAACTCGAGGCCCAGACGGGCGGAAATCCGGTCGTGGACGAGCGGATCGGCGGAATAAACTTTTTCGACTTCTGGATCGCGCGAGAGATTGGCGCGGTCGAGGCCATTGGGTAAAGTGAAGGCTGGGGCAGCTTTGCTCATGAAGCGTGCCAGGGCTAATTTACCGGAGGTGACGGGCGTGCCGGTGGCCAGGCCGGGGCTGGTGACGATGATCCCGGCCAGGTCTGGCTTGCGCTTTAAAGCAGTGTAGAGCACCAGGGCTCCGCCCAGGCTGTGACCATAGAGGAAGACGGGCAAACCGGGGTAACGGTTGCGAGCTTCCTCTACGAAGAGAAGGATATCATCAGCGATCACGCTGTAGGAGGGGGCATGACCACGCGGGCCGGGGGTTTTGCCGTGACCACGCAAGTCAAAGTTGAGCATGGCTAATCCCGCCTGCGTGAAGGCTTCAGCGACGTGGGTGTACCGATCGCCGTGCTCGCCTAAACCGTGAACAAGCACAACGACTGCCCGGGGGGCCTCTGAGGGCGTCCATTGCCGGGCAGCAAACAACTGTCCATCGGGAACTTTCCAGGAAAACTCAAGCGTATTCATGATCCTCCAGGTGAAACTTTGGTTCTCTAGGAGTTGCCGTGGTAGTCCCCGCATTTTGGGGTGTGAGAGCGGCTTTGCCGCTCTCACACCCCAAAATGCGGGTTTCACCACGCCAATTCCCAATGACCCGAAACTTTTGGAAACACTTCTTTTCAGGCACTGTATAATGGGAGATAGTCCTGTGTTGGAAGTTTATATCAGGTAGGTGGATAAGTCAATGCACGGGCAGGCCCTGACATTCTAGCTAAGAAAAGGAATATGCGATCATGGAAGAAACAACCTCTCAAACAAATTCTCCAGTTACCCCGACACCTTCGGCTGGCAGTGGATGCGGTGATTGGGCGGCGACGATTGGCTTGGGCGTGTGGGCCGTGGTCGCGATGATCGCCTTTTCGGGTTTGATCGGCGTTCTCGAGCAAACTTTGATGATGAATGTGTACCCGCCGATGGATTTGCGCTGGGCGGTGGTGGTTGGATATGGCGCAGCCTGGCTGCTGCCCGCGGGGTTGTTTTGGGTGCTTTCGCGCTGGAATTCTGGGTTAAAGTCGCTGGCCAGTGCTTCGGGGTGGGTGGCGCTGTTTGGGCTGCTGCAAAGCGTGGCGCGCCTGGCGGATGTTGTGGATGGACAAACTGCCCTGGCGTTGCAGTTGGGCGGCGTGGTGGTGTTCTTGCTGATCAAGGTGATTTCGGGCTGGATTCGCCCGCGAGCGAGCGGATTGGGCTGGGGGCTGCTGTTTGGTTTGGCGATGGGTCTGCCCTGGGCGGTGCTGGGCGCGCTGGGCTCGGCCGGTGAGGTTGTGCTGGCGCTGCTGGTTGGGCTGGGGTTTGGTGTGGCGGCGGCCTGGGTGCTGGCGCCTGTGCTGAGCGGGGAAGAAGGTAAACCTTATGGTTACGGGGCCTTCATTCGAGAAGGGTTACTGGCAGCGGCCCTTTTGCTGGGATTGGTGCAGCCATTGGGCGCCAACGGGACGTATGTCATGCTGGGAATGATCGTCCCGCCCTTGGGGTTTGTGGTGGCGGCTTTGCTGCGAAAGAGCCAGGATGGGCGCGCGGCGAGTTGGCCGGCATTGGCTGCGTTGATGGGGCTGACGGCGGTTTGGCCACTGGCATTTGTGGACCTGGAAGAGTTGTCGATCCTGCTTTCAGGCATGGGTGAGGCTACCGGCTGGGCCTGGCTGGCAGCAGGGGTGCAGGCGGCGATTGGCGCAGTGGCTGTTTTGGCAGCGCTGGGGTTGATGCTGTGGTGGTTGGAGAAGAAAGCGCTGGTGATTGCCAGTTGGATTCTGAGCGGTGCAGTTGGACTGGCTTTTGTTCTGGTTTACGCAATTGTGGGCCAGCCGGGGTTCTTTGGGGAGGAGTATTTTGTGATTCTCAAAGATCAGGCTGATTTAAGCGAGGTGGCAGGTATTGCCGACCCAATGGAACGCCGACAGGCGGTTTATGACCGGCTGGTGGCGCACGCAGATGTTACTCAAGACGATTTGAAGACAGCCTTAGAAAGGCGAGGATTGGAATATCGCTCGTATTATCTTGTGAATGCTGTGCAGGTGAAGGGCGGGCTGCTGGCGCGCCGGTGGCTGGAGCGAAGGCCAGAGGTGGACCGCGTGTTGACTGCCACGGTGCTGCGCGAACTGCCTGCGCCATTGGTGGCGGAGGGCGGTTATTTGCCATCGCCGTTGGAGACGCCCTGGAACCTGACCATGATCGGCGCGGATAAGGTGTGGAAAGAACTGGGGGTGACCGGAGAGGGAGTCGTGGTGGGGCAGTCGGACAGCGGCGTGGACGGCACGTTGAGTGAACTTTCGGGGAGCTTCCGCGGGCGGGATGGGGATATGAACTACGATTGGTTTGACCCGTGGAATGGCTCGACCGCGCCGGAAGATCGCGGCGGGCACGGCACACATACGATGGGTACGGTGCTGGGCGAGACCGTGGGGGTGGCGCCGGGAGCCGAGTGGATTGGGTGCGTCAATTTGGGACGCAATTTAGGCAACCCGGGATTGTATCTGGAATGCATGCAATTCAACTTTGCGCCGTTCCCCCTGGAAGGCGACCCGCTGCGGGACGGAGAGCCGGAGTTGGGGGCGCATGTTCTGAATAATTCGTGGGGCTGCCCGACGCTGGAGGGCTGCGATCCGAACGCGCTGGTGGACGGAGTGAAGGCGCTGCGCGCGGCGGGGGTGTTCGTGGTGGTCTCGGCGGGCAATGATGGACAGGAAGGCTGCGGGACGGTTGCATCACCGCTGGCGCTGTATGATGATGTGTTCTCGGTGGCGGCGGTGGACCAGAGCGGCGATTTGGCGTCTTTCAGCAGCCTGGGGCCGGTTTCGGTGGATGGGAGCAACCGGATGAAGCCCGATCTCAGCGCGCCGGGAGTGGATGTGCTGTCGGTGCTGCCGGGCGGCGATTATGCCGAGTACAGCGGCACTTCGATGGCAGGCCCACACATGGTGGGGGTGGTGGCGTTGATGTGGTCGGCAAACCCGCATTTGATTGGGGAGATTGAGGCGACGGAGGAGATTTTGCGCGAGACGGCACAGGAGTATACGGGCTGGATGCCGGAGTGCGTGATGCCGGGAACGCCGAACGCGGCGGTTGGGTATGGGATTGTGGATGCCTACGCGGCGGTGCAGGCGGCGATGGCCTGGGAGGGTGAGTAGGGGCGTAGCGGCAGTCGAAGACATATTGATCGACCGAAATCGCGCTGCGCCCGTGTGAAGAGGCATCGCGGGGGCGCGGAGTGCGCAGAGGAACGCAGAGAAAAAAAGAGACCTGACAGGTTTCAGAAAACCTGTCAGGTCTGTAGGATTCACCAAAAAGGGATTACTTTTCTAGTGCTTCGAGGAACTTTTCGGGCTGCCCGGCGTAGGTGTCGAGGGGTAGCTCACCATGAGTGAGGGCCAGGAGGGTGCGGGTGAGGAAGGTGTTGACGGGGGTGGGGATGTGGAATTTCTGACCAGCCCGCACCACAGCGCCGTTGAGGTAATCGACTTCGCTTTGGCCGCGCCCGGCGTGCAAATCAATGTGGAAGGAAGGCATTTTGGCGCCACGGCCAGAGCCGAGCGCGCGGCTGAGCAGCGGGCGGCTGAGGCTGGGCGGGAAGGAGCGGGCCAGGAAGGCCAATGCGCGCACGGGGGTGGCAGGGAGGTCGACAACGCGGATGGATTGGGCGTCCATGACGCGCAAGGTTTCTCGGAGCATGTTGATTTCCATGCGGAACAGGCCGGGATGGGCAAAGATGGCCGAGGCGGGCAGATCGAGGATGGCGGATGAGGCGTTGGCGAGCAGGTTGGTGAGCATCTTCGACCACTTCATCGAAGGACCATCTTCGTAGGAGCGGGCGTTCAACCCGGCTGCATCCAATGCGCCGACCAGGGTGGGGGTGAGGATGTGGGTGCGGGCGATGCCTACACCACGCAAGCGCTCAACGACGATTTCTCCGGAGCCGCGCCGCCCGATGGCGGTGGTAACAGTGGCGGGGATGACCATATCTTCGCCCAGTTTTTTTTCCAGGAGAGGCTCGTTTTCTACACCGTTCTGAAAGCAGAGGATTGGGGGAAGAGCGATGTGATACGGTACCAGGGTTTCGACGAGAGCAGCGGTATCGAAGGCTTTCACCGCTAACAACCCGGCGTCAAAGGGACCGCGCGTGAGGGCTTCGTCCAAGGAATCGACTACTTCGGGAGATTCTAGGTGTTCGGGCCGGTCGTAGCGGGTGATAGTGATACCGGATTGGCGCAGGCGGGGGGCCACCTCGGGCCGTTCGACGAAAATGACCCGGTGACCGCTGAGGGCCAGGCTGCCGCCGATGTAGGAGCCGATCGCTCCGGCGCCGAAGCATAAAAATTTTAGGGGATTGGAAGCAGTAACTGTCATGCGGTCCATTGCTCGGATCGTTATGGATTGGTTGCCCAGGAGCGGGCGCCGGAAAGGAAGTCGCGGCCGGACATGGAGCGTTTTCCGGCTGGCTGGAGCTGTTCGAGGAGCAGCCAGCCGTCCGCGGCGCCGATGGCGGGCAGGGATTCGATCACAGCGCGGCTGCCTGTGTGTGCGTCTGGGGAGATGAGCGCGCGGGCGCGTTGAATTTTGAGGGGCTGGTCTTGCCAGTGGGTGTAAGCGCCGGGCCAGGGCTGGAAAGCGCGCACGCGGTTGACCAGGGCGGCGGCGGGCTGGGTGAAGTCGAGCAGGCCTTCTTCTTTTTGGATCATGGGTGCGTAGGTGGCGAGGCACTCGTCTTGGATCTGGGGGGTAATTTTTCCGGCAAGGTAGCCAGGCAGCGTCTCGATGAGCAGGTCGGCGCCGGCTTCGGCCAGGCGCGGGGCCAACGTGCCGGTGGTATCCTCGGGGAGGATATCGAGCGCGCGTTGAGCGAGCATGGGACCGGTGTCGATGCCGGGGTCCATGCGCATGATGGTCGCGCCGGTTTGGACGTCGCCGTTGAGGATGGCAGCCTGGATGGGGGCAGCTCCGCGCCAGCGGGGGAGCAGGGAGGCGTGGACGTTGATGCAGCCGTAGCGGGGCAGGTCGAGGACGTTTTGGCGCAGGATTTGCCCAAAAGCGGTGACCACAATGAGGTCGGGGCTCCAGGCCTGGAGCTTTTCCTGGGCTTCGGGGCGGCGCAAGCGCTCGGGCTGGATCACCTCCAGGCCGAGGGAAAGGGCCAGGGTTTTGACGGGCGGCGGGGTGAGCTGCTGCCCGCGCCCGGCGGGTCGGTCGGGTTGGGTGACTACGCCAATGATGGTGTAGTCACTGCTCTCGGTCAAGCGGCGCAGGGTGGGCAGGGCAAAGTCGGGCGATCCCATGAAGACGACGGTAATGCTCATGTTGAAAAATTGTAACACAAATCGCCTCAAAACCGAGGCCTCAAGGAACTCATCTGTGGTAGAGGCAGGTCTTTAATGCGGGCTGCTCCATCTGGTTGAACGATTTGTCTACGGGCAAGGTGATTGAGTATTCGCGCAAGACCTGCCTGGCCTGTCGGCCCGGCGGGTCTGCCGAGTGGGCAAACAACCCTTGCCCGCCAGGACACTTTCCAGACGTCCCCGTCTGGCCTGACTTAAAGACCCGCCGCTACTGAATCGGGATTCACTATGCCACTTCCAAATGGTCCTAAAGCCAACAAGACGGCACGCGCGTGCCGTCTTGTTGGCTTTAGGAGATTCTTGCAAAAAGAGATTATCCGTTGCGGCGCTGGAAATCGGCCATGAATTCGACCAGGGCTTTGGCGGATTCGATGGGCAGGGCATTATAGATGGAGGCGCGCAGGCCGCCCACCGAGCGGTGGCCTTTGATGCCAATCAGTTCGGCTTTCTTGCCTTCCTTGACGAACATATCTTCCAGTTCTTCGCTGGGCAGGCGGAAGGGCACGTTCATGATGGAGCGAGCTTCCTTGGCGGCGTGGCCGCGGTAGAAGCCGCCGGAGTTGTCGATGGCGGAATAGATCAGACCGGCTTTTTCCTGGTTGATCTTGTGGATGGCGGGCAGGCCGCCCAGGTCTTTGAGCCACTTCATGACCAGCCCGACCATGTAGATGGCGAAGCAGGGCGGGGTGTTGTGGAGGGAGCCGCTTTCGGCGAGCAGCTTGTAATCGAGCATGACGGGCAGCTTTTCGGGCACTCGGGCGAGGAGGTCTTCGCGGATGATGGTCACAACAACCCCCGCGGGGCCGGCGTTTTTCTGCGCGCCGGCGTAGATGAGACCGTAAGGGGTCACGTCTACGGGCTGGCTGAGGAAGTCGGAGGACATGTCGCAGACCAGCTCGACCCCGGCAGGAGGAACAGGCTCGGCTTTGAACTCGACGCCGTGGATGGTCTCGTTGTGGCAGAAGTGAACATAGGCGGCGTTGGGATCAAACTTGTACTCGTCCTGGGCAGGCAGGCGGCTGTAATTATCGGTATCGCCGTTAAAGGCTACGTTCGTGGCGCCGAGTTTAGCGCCTTCTTTATGGGCGGTTTTGGACCATGAGCCGGTGACGATGTAGTCGGCGGAGGCGCCGGCGGGGCGCAGGTTCATGGGCAGCATGGCAAATTGCAGGCTGGCACCGCCTTGCAGGAACATGACTTTGTAATTGGCGGGGATGTTGAGCAGTTCGCGCAGGTCGGCTTCGGCGGTCTGGATGATGCCTTCAAACTCTTTGGAGCGGTGGCTCATTTCCATGACGGACATGCCGCAGCCCTGGAAATCGAGCATTTCGGACTGGGCTTTTTCGAGGACGGGCATGGGCAGGACGGAGGGTCCCGCATTGAAGTTGTGGACACGTTTGATTGGAGTCATGTCGGTTTGCCTCTTATGGGAAATAGAATCGGATGTGAATCTTGGTTAATAATAGCGCAGAATCGGAAAACGAGAGTCATGAAATTTGTAAAAGAATATCACTTGTCTAGACAAGGCGCGGGTGAGTCTACGATACGTCGCCGGACCAGAGGCGCTGCATTTCGGGGCTGGTGGCGAGGAGATCATCGAGCTTGCCTTCGGCTTCCACGTGCCCATCCTTCATTACGATGATGTGATCGGCACGGCGCAGGGCGGTGCGGCGACTGGACACCACCAGGCAGGTCTGCCCGGGTTTTTCGAAGACACGCTCCCACAGCACACGCTCGGTTTCCACGTCCAGGGCGCTGGAGAGGTCGTCAAAGACCAGCAGTTCGGGATCGCGGACGAACATGCGCGCGGCAGCGGTGCGCTGGATCTGGCCACCGGAAAGCTTGACGCCCTTGGGACCCACGCGGGTATCCAGGCCTTGTTCGAACTCGTGCAGGTCTTCCTCCAAGACGGCGGAACGCACAGCGCGGAAGATATCTTCGTCGGTGTCATCGAGCCCCATGAGGATGTTGTCGCGCAGCGAGTCGCTGAACAGGCGCGGAACCTGGGCGGTGTAGGCGCAATTGGGCGGGGTGAAGAATTCGCCCGGTTTTTCCACGGACTCGCCGTTCCAGAGGATGTCGCCTTGATCTTTGGGCAGCAAGCCGAGCAGCACGCGCAAGAGGGTGGTCTTGCCGGAGCCAATGCGCCCGGTAACCACGGTGAACGAGCCGCGGGGAAGGTCCAGGTTGATGTCGCGGATACCGTTCTGCGAGCCGGGAAACTGGTAGCTGAGGTTGCGAGCTTCCAGATGGCGGAGGTAATTTGCTTCGGTCTTTTTGGGATAGACGACCGGGGGGAACTTACCGTTGAGATAAACGGGACTGAACTCGACCAGGGCATTCGGAGAAGCGCCTTCCATCAGGCGCTGCATACGCTCGACGGAAATGCCGATTTGGCGATAACGAGCTACCAGCAGCCCGGTGAAGGTGGCCATCTCGGAGAGGAACTCCAGGTAGTAGACAAAGAGGGCGAAATCGCCGACGGTGAAGGTGCCAAGCTGCATGGCTTGCCCGGCGAGGATGAGGATGACGCCGGTGCCGAGGCTGGTGGCGTTGTGGAAGATGGAGTTCAGGATTTCGTTGAAGAGACGGTCGCGCAGGGCCAGCTTGCGGCGGTCATCATTGAGCTGGTTGAAGCGGTTAATGACGCTCTTTTCGGCGGCAGAGACCTTGACCGCCTGGACGGCGCCGAAGAACTCGCCGATGAAGCCGGTGATGATGCCGGTGGCGCGGCTGCTGGCGCGGCGATATTCGTCGATGCGTTTGGTGGACGCGGCGGCAATGACGGCGACAATGAGAAAGGGGATCATCGCCAGACCCGTGTAGGTGGGGCTGATGCGGATCATGATGATCAGAGCGATGATGTTGAAGGCGATGGAACCGAGCAGGTCGTTGATCCACAAGGCGAAGAGGGGGATTTCGAACACATCACCGCGGAAGCGGGAGATGGCTTCGCCGGGAGAATCGGGCAGGGCCGAGGCGCCAGGGCGGCGCAAGATGTGCCGGAGCAAATTCTTGCGCAGAAGCGTCATGGTATTTTGGAAGAAGGGCACGTTGGTGGCGATCAGCCCGTAGATTCCCAAAATGCTGCCGATTTCAGCGGCAAAAAGCAAACCGATGATGGTCCACAGGTTCAGGCCGTATTGGGCGTTGCCGCTCAACATGTTCATGAATTCACGCAAGGCCAGGCCGGGGATCTGGTAAAAAAGCATGGCGAAGAGCATCATCAGCAAATTGCCCAGCCAGAGATCCTTGCGGTAGATGATGACCTTGAGGATGACCTTCCAGGCGGGAAGCGTAGGTTTGCGAGGGGTTGAGGCGGTGGTAGCGGTCATGCCAGCACCTCCTCGAGGCCGGTGCGTAAGAGGCCGTGGAAGCGCGTGGTAGGGTCGGCAGCTAATATTTCACGGTCGCCGTGCTCGATGACGCGGCCATCCTCCAAAATGAGAATTTCGCTGGTGCGGTGAAGCGTGCCCAGGCGGTGAGCGATGATGATGGCGGTGCGGTTGAGGAGAAGCTTGTCAATGGCGCGTTCAATGAGCTGCTCGGTGGCAGGGTCGAGACGGGAGGAAGCTTCGTCGAGGATGACCAGGCCGGGATCGCGCAAGAAGATGCGCGTGAAGGCCAGTAGTTGGGCCTCGCCGGCAGAGATGCTGCGCCCGCCGGACTCGAGCTTGGTATCCAGTCCATTAGGCTGGCGCTGGAGCCAATCGGTGAGGCCGAGTTGGTCGATGACCTCGATGATGCGCTCGTCGGGAATGGACGAATCGAAGAAGGTGATGTTGTCGCGGATGGTGGCCTGGAAAAGCTGGACATCCTGGGTGACCAGGGCCACGCGGCTGCGCAGGGCCGCAAGCAGCGTCTGGGTGAGCGGCACGTCACCGAGCGTGATGCGCCCGTGGGTGGGGTCGTAGAGGCGGAAGACCAGGCGGGCCAGAGTGGTTTTCCCGGAGCCAGTGCGGCCAAGGACGCCGATGACCGTGCCAGGTTTGATCTGGAAGTCGATCGCTTCCAGAACTTGTTCATCCTCTTTGTAGGCGAAGTTGACATTTTCAAAGGCCAGGGAGAGCGGACCGCCGGGGATTTCTACGCCGGGGCCGTCGAGAATTTTGGGCTTGATGGCACGCAGTTCGATTAAGCGCTCGGTGGCGGCTCCAATATTTTGGAGGTTTTCGACTTGCTGGGTCAGTTCACGGATGGGGCGGCGTAAAAGCGTGGTGTAGGTGACGATCAGGTAGACGGTGCCGAGGGTGATGAGGCCGTCCTGAAAGAGGTAGTAGCCGGTGACGAGGGCGATGGCGATGCCCAGGACCATGAAGAAGCCGGCCACGAAACGGACAACGATGAACCGGCGAGCAGAGGCGCGCCAGTATTTGAGGATGTTGATGGAGAGTTTGTAGATGCCGAGGATGACAAAATCGACGGCACCGGATGCGCGGATGTCCTCGGTGCCTGCCAGACGCTCTTCGAGGTAGCCGAACAGGTCGGCGACGGCCTCGCGGAACTTCTTCTGGAAGGGGATGGCGATTCCGCGCACGGCGTTGAGGGCCAGCAGGGTGATGATGGAGAGAACGGTGAAGGCCGAGCCTGCCCGCCAATCCTCAATTAACAGGGCCACCAGGATACCAAAGAGTAGGATGAGGTTGCCGAGCACGCGGATGACCAGTTGGGAGAAGAAGTTGGACAGCTCGGCCACGTCACCGTCGATACGCTCGATGAGTTCGCCGGGGCTGACGTTGTTGTGATAGCTCATATCCAGATTGAGGCAGTGGCGGGCCATTTCGGCGCGCAGGCTGTTGGTGGCTGTCCAGGCAACGTTCTCGCCAACATAGGTGGCGCTGACGCCGACCACTGCCTGGATGAGCGCCACAGAGATAAATGCAATGGCGGCGATGACCAAAGCGCGAGTCTCGCGGGAGGTTTGGGTGGTGTCAATGAAGAAGCGCATGATCTGGGGGTTGATGAGCTGCATGCCGATGCTGGAAAGGAGCAGCACGGAGAGCAAGGCAAAGCGCTTTTTCTGGGGCCGAATGTACTGGGAGAGCAGGTCCCAGTATTGCATGAAGGGCAGTTTCAAGGGGGGACTCCTGTGAGCGGTGAAAGGCAATGATGAGACGGGCAGGATGGCTGCCGGTTAAGAAGCGGATTCTATTATCGCACAAAATTGGGAGCTGGGAGCACGTAGGTTTTCGGAGGAGTACGGCTTTCTCAAAGTCGGAAAAAGACCCTCACCCTGGCCGGGCCAGGGCTTCCCTGCCCTCTGCTAAAGCATGCTACGCGATCCCGGAGGGAGAGGGGTAAGAATCTGCAACCCTTGCTCAGTTCACGGAAGCCAGAAGCAGCTCTTTCTTGAATCCTAAATTTCCCCCTTGACTCTATGGTAACTGGAGGGTGTATAGTAGGCGTAGCTGCGGAGGGATGATGAAACTGAAAATTGGAGAATTTGCGCGGTTGGGACAGGTGAGCGTGCAGACGCTGCGCTACTACGACGACCTGGGTTTGATCAAGGCCGGCGAGGTGGACCGTTTTAGTGGTTACCGCTATTACACCCTGGAGCAACTGCCGCGCTTGCTGCAAATCCTGGCGTTGAAGGATTTGGGCATATCTTTGCAACAGATTGGCGCTTTGCTGGACCACGAGATGTCGAATATTGAGTTGCGCCAGGTGCTTATGCTGAAACAGGAAGAGTTGCGAAACGAGGTGCAGGGACAGTTGGAGCGCATGGAGCGCATCGAGGCGCGGCTGCGGCTGCTGGAGCAGAACGAGCGGGTTCCGTCTTATGAGGTGGTGATCAAACAGGTTGAACCGATCCGGGTTTTCTCGGAACAGGGTAAGGTATCTTCTTACTGGGAGGTCGATCCGTTGTGGATGCGTTTGCACGAGCGTTTAGGCGCGCGGAAACCGGCTGCGACCGGTCCTTACTTCACCCTGTGCCACGCCAGCGAGCCGGAGATTGAACTGGAGGTGTGTATGCCGGTGGCGATGGACGCGGAGGTTGACGGGCTGGATGCGCATGTGCTGCCTGCGGTGGAGAGCATGGCTTGCACCGTTCACCACGGGCCATTTACAGGGCTGATCACAGGGTTCACGGCGCTGATGACCTGGGTCGACGCGAATGGGTATATCATTGCCGGGCCGGACCGAGAAATTTACCTGCAACTGCCCGAGCCTGGGCATTTCGACAGTGATCCAAGTGCGATTACGGAGCTGCAAATTCCGGTGGTGAAAGCCACGGCTTAATTTTTTCGAAACGAACAGCGGCCGCTGTGCGAAAAATTCTATAGGAGAGTATCTATGTCTACCAATGCGATTGTTGTGTCGCCAATTGGATCGATTCGCGCGCAAGACGGACAGTTTTCCGTGCAGGTTGATCCGGCTTACCGCCCGGCGCTGAACGGCCTGGAGGGGTTTAGCTATGTGCAGGTGCTGTGGTGGAGCCATTTTCTCGACCAGCCAGAGATGCGCCAGGTGATGGAATGCGAGCAGCCGTATGCCAAGGGGCCGGATAAGATGGGCATCTTTGCCACGCGCTCGCCGCTGCGGCCCAACCCGATTTGCCTGAGCGCTGCGCCGGTTATCCGGGTGGATTTGGATGCTGGGGTGATTTCTCTGGGCTACATCGACGCGGAAGACGGCACGCCGGTGCTGGATATCAAACCGTACTATCCGTGCTCGGACCGGGTGCGGGAGGTGAGCGTGCCGGATTGGTGCGCGCATTGGCCCGAGTGGTTTGAGGATTCGGGCGAGTTTGATTGGGCGGCGGAGTTTGTGAACGCCCGGTAAGAGTTTCGGTCACTCAAGGTTGAGGTGTCAAACATCCGGCTTGCCTGAAAAAAGCAAGCCGGATGTTTGCTGTGCGCTTATTCGCTGCGCAGGATGAGCGGCAAATGCACATGGTTATCATAATCCGGCTGAGGAGATGGTGTGGGTGACGGAGTCGGAGACGGGCCGGGGGTAGGTGTGCGGGTATTGGTGGGTGTGGGCGACGGGGCCACCTGGGTCAAGCCAGCGTCGAGGCTGCTGATGCTGATGACGTTGGAGGCGATGTTAAAGATATCGGTGAAGCCGAGATCGGGACCAGAAGGGTTGATGTCGCTATCTTCGGTATTGCTGCCCTGGTCTTTGGGCGTGAAGGAGGAGCCTGGGAAGGGCACGACGCGGATGCGATAATCACCGGGAAGGGGCGCAACGACAGTGTAATTGCCGTTGCTGTTGGTGACCGCCGAGGCGATCAATTGAGTCTTGGTGGCGTTCCACAGTTGAACGGTGATGCCGCCGACGCCCGGCTCGCCCATATTTTGAATGCCATTACCATTGAGGTCGTGCCAGACGAAGTTGCCCAGGTTGATGGGAGTCTGCGTGCGGGTGGGGGTGGGGGTGCGGAATTTGATGATGCCTGTGTCCAGGCTGCTGATGCTGATAACGTTGCTGGCTATGTTGATGATGTCGGTGAAGCCTGTATCCGTTCCATTGGGGTTGATGTCACTATCGTCTGTGTCATCGCCGCCAGCCTGGTCTTTGGGGGAGAAGCTGTCAAGGATGGTAGGTTTGATGACCCGGATGCGGTAGTTGCCCGGAGTTGGGGCGACGACCCAGTAAGCGCCGTTGCTGTCGGTAATAGCAGAGTCAATCATATCGGTTTTGGTGGAATTCCAGAGTTGAACAGTAACGCCGGGTAACCCCGGTTCTCCAGTATCTTGGCGGCCGTCATGATCGAGATCGTCCCAGACGAAATTGCCTATGTTGATGGGTGTGGGGGTGCGCGTGGGGGTGGGGGTGCGGAAGATGACAATGCCTGCGTCGATGGAGGAGATGCTGATGACGTTATTGGCGATGGTAAAAATGTTGGTGAAGCCGGTGTCGGTCCCGGTGGGGTTGATGTCGCTATCGTCTGTGTCGTCGCCGCCGGCTTGATCTTTGGGAGAGAAGCCATCCATGATGCCAGGAAGGACCACGCGGATGCGGTAGTTGCCGGGCACGGGCGCCGTGACAGTGTAATTGCCACTGGCATTGGTCACTGCCGAGTCAATCAATTGCGATTTGGTTGAGTTCCATAACTGGACGGTGACACCTGCTATCCCCGGCTCACCGGCGTCCTGGCGACCATCGTGGTCAAGGTCGTCCCAGACGAAGTTGCCCAGGTTGATGGGGGTGGGGGTGCGGGTGGCGGTGGCGATTGGGGGGAGGGTGAAGATGGGCAAGGTACCGATGATGATTTGGGCACTGGCATCTGTGGGCGTGCGCAGGAGCGGGAAGATGGAAGCCACCAGCAATGTCAGGCCTATCAAGATGGAAGACAGGATTTTCTTAGGCATAGCATTCTCCTTGTCAAAGCCTGTCTAGATTATACGATAATTAGGATTTAAAATATCTTATTAAAAAGGTGATTAATGGATGATTCGTGCTGGTTACCTCGTTACCCAAATGAGGTCGTGCGGGAGGCGGGACTAAAGTCCCTTCTCAGGGCACGGAAGCCAGTGGAGAGAATGATTCGGGGTGCTTTAGCCGGGTTCGAGCAGCTGTCTTTTTTGGGCGAGCGGCAGAACAATACAAGCAGTCTAAGGTCCGATGATTTCCTTTATGCAAGAGGTCGCTGATTAAACCAAAGACCGCTTGTGTACTGAGACAAGGTACACAAGCGGTCTTTGGTTCTTATTTAGTCGGGGCGAGAGGATTTGAACCTCCGACTTCTTGCACCCCATGCAAGCGCGCTAGCCGGGCTGCGCTACGCCCCGAGTGGTTTGTATTATACTAGCCATGCGGGTAACCGTCAATGAATTCCAAAGAAATTGGTGGGTGTAAACATGGAAGATGATCCTTCGGTGATGTGGGAGATTTCGGTCTCGTTCAAGGAGTTCTTGACGATGAAGGTGTGCCCGCCGCGCTGGAAGGGCTATGATCTGTACCTGTTCAGCGACGGGGAGACAGCGTTTTACGTGGGCCAATCACACTGTGCGTATGAGCGGGTGTGGAACCACATCTACGCGGGAGTGAAGGGGCATTCGATCGTGGGGCGGTTTTGCCTGGCCAACTGGCCGCGCTCGGCGCGCTTCACGGTGGGGTTGTTGAATTCGCGCTCACCGCGCTTTGACCGCGTGGCGCACAACCTGGATGCGGCGGAGCGGATGTTGATCGAGGAGTTGACGCCGTGTTTCAACATTTCGTTGAACAGCACTCCGCTGCCGTTGCCGGAGGGGTATATTCCGCCGAACCAGCCGATCAGGAATCTGTGGCATTTTGGGCGGATGCTGCGCGAGGCGGGGTATGTGCGCAGGGGGATTGAGGAGGATATGGAGTGGTGATTAAAATCCCCACCCCCTGCCCCCGCCCCAGGGCGGGGGAAAAGTCTTAAAAAACACACAATTCGGGGCTTCGCCCCGAATTGTGTGTTTTTTAAGACAGGTTGAGAGAATACCCGATTAGGGCACGCGGCCGACGGCGTAGAAGGTGGGGATGAAGAGGACGCGCTCGCCTTTTTGCCAGGAGACTTGATCGAGGCGGCGTAGGGCTTGCATGCGGGCGGCGGGCACCTCGCTGCCGAGGTCGGCTTCCAGCATCTGCCATTCCATGTCCAGGATGGCGGGATCGGGGGCATCTTTCCACTGTCCACCCATCAGGCCGGTTTCGATGTCTGTCAGACCAGCTCCGTGGAAAAGCCCAGACAGGCGACGACCGATGAGCGGGTCAGCGCCCTGACGCTGTAGGGCGAAGCGCTGCCATTGGCCTAAATCGGTCAAAGCCTCGGGATGATCAATGCGCCCGCCGTAGTCAGGTTCAGCCAGAGCGAAAATCCAGCCGCCGGGACGGGTGACGCGCACCATTTCGGCCAGAGCCTGTGCGGCATCCGAAACCCACAGGAGGAAGTAATGGCAGAAGACGGCTTCAAAGCTGGCATTGATAAAGGGCAGCTTGAGGCCGTTGGCGGCGGCCAGGCGCACGCCGGGGGCTTTTTGTTTGGCCAGGGCCAGTGAAGGCAGGTGAATGTCTATTCCCCAGGTCTGGGCCTGCGGGGCAGTTTCGGCGGCGACCGCGCCTGTGCCGACTCCAACTTCTAGAAGGCGCTTGGCGGGGGTGAGGTCCAGACGTTTGAACAAGAATCGACGCAGCGGCCGGGACCAACCGGCTTGCTGGAGGAAACGTTCGTGCCACTCTGCGGGGGAAAGGGTCATTTCGCGGGGTTACTCCATATCGTATCCCAGGGGTCGGTGAGCAGGTTGCCCAGCACTTGGGGGCGCCCCTGTGCTGCCAGCACGTCGCCATCTGGTTCAACGTACAGCCATGCGCTGCCGGCGCCTTCGGGCAGGGGTTGGTCTTCGGCGGCTAATTCCAGCGCCACGGGATTGCGGACGGAATAGGGCACGGGCAGGTCCCAGACTAACCGCAGGCCGAGATCGGCGGCTTGCTGGCGCAGGGCGGGAAGCTCGGCGCCAACCACGGGGTTGTTGGCAGACAGGGATAGGGACATGACACCCATTCCGGCCAGCCGCTCGAGGATGGAATTTCCATTGGCGGCTTCGGCCTGGGTGAGGGTGAGGTGGACGACGACGAAGATATCCTCGGCCAGGGCGGCACGGATGGCCTCCCAGGATTTCTCATCATTAGGAACGAGCAGCATCATCAGGTGATCGAGGCCGGCTTGCAAGACAGAATTGAGGTAATTGGCGTCCGCCAGGCGCAGACCGTCGGTGATCAGGCCGGTGACCATGCCCAATTTTTCGGCGTAGGCGATCAGCTCGGGCAGATCGGTGCGCAAAGTGGGCTCGCCACCAGTGAAGACGGCATGGGGAATGCCGGCTTCCCAGGCTTTGGAGAGAACGGACTGCCATTCCTCCAGGCTTAGTTCGCGCTTGACACGTTCGACAGGAGCAAAGGGTGAGGCATCCATGTCGATCTGTCGGTAGGTGACGGCGCAATCCAGACGGAAGGGGGCGGTGAGGTCGGTGTAAGGCTCCTGGCGATCAAACACCAGGTAGGTGACCGGGTCGAGGTCGGGAATGTCGAGGAGGGTTTGGATGCGGTCGGTGAAGCCGGTGTAATCTTCCTGGGCCTGGGCGGTGGGGATTCCGTAGCGGCGAGAAACACTGCGAGCGACCTCTTCAGCAGGGGATTGGCGGATGAGGTGGTAGGCATACTCGGCGGCGGTCTGGTTGAGGTGTAGAACAGTGCTGCCATTGGCGATGAGCAAGCCGCTGCCATTCTTCTCCAGGCGCAGGTGCAGCCGGTAGGGGAAATCGGAGTCGGGGGGAGCGGTGAAGTGGTAGATCCCGGCTGGAAGGGGCTCGTAGGCAGGGAAAAAGCGCTGCCAGAGGTTGCGTAAAGCGTTCATTTTTCCTCCGATTGGAGCGTGTGGAGTGGATGAGGGCGGAGTTCGGGGTTGGCTTGATAAGCCAGAGGGCAGCCTCCGCCACAGGTTTCTAGCAGTTCACAGGACCGGCAAGCCGGGTCCAGGTTGCGCCGTTCACGCAGAGAAAGGGCCAGGTCGTGGTTCCAGATGGAGTCCCACGAATCGCGCAAAATATGGCCCAGGGGAGTGTAATAGGATTGGCAGGGCAGCACGGAGCCATCGGGTTCGGTGCACATGGCGTAGCGGGCGGCGGTGCAGCCTTTGAGACCCAGGTCGGCTTGAAGCGGGTCAAAATGGCAGTACTGCGTGGGGGTGTACCAGATGAGGCGCTGTCCGGCGCGGTCGGTGGCATCGCGGACGACGTCGAGTAGGGCGGGCAGTTCAGCTTCGTGTAAACCAGTGCCGACGGTGGCGCCGCGACCCGAGTAGATGAGGGCGTTGAAGCCGACCGTGGGTACATGCAGGTCGCTCAAAAAGCGCATGGTCTCGGGCAGAAGGGGGCTGTTTTTCCGCAGCAGGGTGGTGTTGGTCATAACAAAGAGGCGCGAGGCCAGAGCATTGCGCAGCCCGGCGACTGTTTCACGCCAGGCGCCGGTGTGGGCCACCAGATGGTCGTGGACGGCTTCGTCGTGCGACTCAAGGGTGATCTGGACGTGATCGAGGCCGGCATCGACCAGAGCCTGGACAAAAGCGGGGTCCTTGAGGCGACGGCCGTTGGTGTTCATGCCGGTGATCTGCCCGTTTTGTTCGGCGTGGGCGATGAGCTCGGGCAAGTCGGCGCGCAGGGTGGGCTCGCCACCGGTGAAGACGATGTGGGGGACGCCGATTTTCCAGAGATGATCGAGGGTTTGCTTCCACTCGGCGGTGGTCATTTCTTGCGGGGCACGTGAGCGGACGTTGTAACAGTGGGTGCAGTCGTTATTGCAGCGGTAGGTGAGCGCGCAGTCCATGCGGTAGGGTGCGGAAGGCTTAGAGCTGAAAGGCATCTCGAGTTCGAGGTCCATTTCGCACAGCGGGCAGCCTCCGGCGGGATCACCGATTTGCTCGATCTGCTCGCAGAGCTCGGCGTAATCCTGGCGGAGCTGCTCGGGCGAGGCGGCAAACCAGTCGGAGAGGATGCGCAGGGCTTGCTGCGGAGCGTGGCCTTCTAGGTGCAGATAGGCCATGAGCGCGGCAGAAGGGTTCAGGTGGTAGGCGCGGGCGGCATTGGCCATTAGCAAGCCGCGGCCGTCTGGCTCGAGGCGGAGGTGCAGGCGCATTTTTCCATCCGAGCTTTCGCGTAGATAGTGATAAAGGCCGTATGGAGGGACAGCCAGCCTGGCGCGCGGGGTGAACCAGCGGGCCAGGCGAGCCGGAAAGTTAGAGATCGAAGCCATGCGCTGCGGGCTCCTTTAGCGCCCGCCGCCGGCGCATGCGCATGCGCAACCGGCGCAGGCACAGGCACAGGCGCAAGAGCGCCCACCACCGCCGCCACTCCGGTAGCTGCGACTGGAGGATGTGCTCTTGGGGATGGGGTTGGTTTTGTTGGTTACGCCGCTGGTAAAGGTGGAGACGTCGCCAAGCACTTGCCCCGAGAAGTTCTGGATGCCACCCACAACCGAGGCGGCAAAGTCGGCGCCGGGCAGGCTGGGCAGGTTGGAGGAGCCGGGGGCGCTGCCGACCTGAGTGGGCATGGAGACCGAGGGGCCACCCAGGCTTCCACTAGAGGTAGGGCGGAAGGTGGGGTCGTAGTGCCCCCACCAGTGCGGTAGAATGACCGGCCCGCCGGAGAAGACCTCGCGGGATTGGTCGCCGAAGTCCTTGTCGAGCATAGTCCAATCGAGGGCCTCGTCGTAGCGCTTCATCTTCATTTCGGGTGTGTCGGCAGCCTTGACCTGTTCCCAGGCGCGGCGCATGATATCTTGATAGAAAGCTACGGTTTCTTTGCGACTGAAGCCACGCATGTTTTCGGCCACGCTCTTGACCAGCCCGGTAACCATCTCGCCCAGGGCTTTGCGTTGTTCTTTGACGGTGGGGAACTGCATGGCGGCGAGGAATTCTTTCTCGTAGCCGCGCAGTTCGGTGGCAGGAGCGGGGGCAACCTCAATTTTCAAGGGTTCGCGGCTGGTGACGGTGGCGGCGCCTTTCTTGACCACGGAGAAGAGGATCATGGTCATGACCTTGTCGAGGGGCTGTTCCATCAGAATGGCAGCCTCAACGGCGGTGAGACCGCGTTTGACGCCGTTGCCCTCAATAGCGATTTTGGGCGGCATGTACTGCATGCGGCGTTTCTTTTCGCCCTTAACGGAGGCGTAGATGATGATGCCGAAGAATCCGGCGAAAGCCAGGCAGAAGGCTGGGCCGCAGAAATTGTCGAGGTCAAAGCTGCCGCTGCCGCCGCTGCTGACCAGCGGGGCGGTTTGAAGCGCGGAAGAAGGGACCATGCGGGCGGGGAAGGCCGCGCCGAAGATATACTGCGTGTAGCAATTGGCGTCGGGGGAGTTCCACTCGTAGACGATGCGGTCCAGATCGTCAATGTAGGAGACGCCGGGTTCTTCGGAACCGGGCCAGGATTGAGGCGTGAACCAGCGCGGCTCAGTCTCGATCATGCCGGGCGGCAAGATGAGCACGACGGTCAGGTTGGTGGAGCCCTGCATGTACTGGCTGCCGAAGGAGTTGGGGGAGAAGTTGAAACTGGCGTAGTCTTCTTCTACGTCGGTTACTTTGTTGGTTTTATAGAGGATGTCGCCGATGCCAGTGACGGTGACTTTGACGGTACCGCGCTGCCCTGAAGGGATGGCGTTGGAGCCAAGGCCCAGGGCGACGCCCGGTTTGACGTAGGGCGATTCCTCGATGTCGCTAATGGGCTTGCCGTCGATGGTGGCGCTGACGTTGCTCAGACTGTAATCGAAGGTGGGCATGCCCACGTCAACGAAGTCAATGGGGTCGGCGCTGGGGGTGTTAACAAACTCGTAGATGTATTCTACAGTGGCCAGGCCCTGCTCATCGATGGTGATGACGGCTTCGGAGCGTTCAACTTCAAATAGATAAGTTTGAGCAGAAACCGGTTGAACCCCCACCGCCAAAAGCATGAATACGGCCAGTACGGCCCAAACACGTTTGATATTCATTTTCCCCTCCCTGGGAAAAAGTAGTTCATTGGGACTTGTTGAGCTAGGTCCCGCACACTAATTTCTAAAACGCTGAAAAATATGATTTCGTTTACCACTTGGGGTCTTCGGTCATCTGGTAGGTAGTACCGCAGAAAGGACAGTGGACCATTGGGGCGCCGGCGACAAGCGTAATATCTTTAGCGCTGAGCACGCCGCCACAGGATTTGCATTTGACCTGGTCGAGCGAGACTCCGCCGGGCAGATCGAGGTTTACGTTGACCTGGGTGTTGATGACCTTGGGCTTACGCGAGGCGAAGTAGACCAGCACCAGGCCGATTCCGGCGCTGATGATGCCGATGATGATCCAGCCGGGCTGGCCGTCGGCGCTGAAAGCGCCCCAGATGAAGAGCACACCGAAGAAAATAAAGATTGCGGCGGCGATATAGGCGATAGTCTTTCCTGCACCACTCATAGAAACCTCCAATTTTTAAATTAGTGTAGCATAAACGGAGAGAGAGTTATGTAAAAAATATGTCAAGGGACAAAGTAATTATAGTACAATATGGGTACGCTCCGGTAGCTCAATAGGACAGAGCAAGGCACTCCTAACGCCTAGGTTGAGAGTTCGAGTCCCTCCCGGAGCATTATCATAGGCATAAATAAAGAGGCGAAGTGCAATGCACGTGCACCGGCTGCATGCAGCCCGGAAACGCTGCC
>JAFGLU010000057.1 GCA_016927865.1 Anaerolineaceae bacterium | reverse complement strand
TTAGGAAGAGTGAGGGGCGTTCCGCCCCTCACTCTTCCTAATCTTGCACCCCGCCCCGCGCTAAAGGCTTGTTTGAGGGGGGCACTTTGATCGCGGGGAGGGGCAGGGGTGGGGTTTAACCAAACAAATGCTCATGATGCAATCGCCCTATCGGTCAGCGCCGTTTGCGCTGAGACCGGCACACGGCGTGATAGTAGGCGCGCTCATCAGCCAGGAACAGCCTGGATGGCTGGCGCGAGAGGGTCAAGGGGTATTTTCGCCGGCGTTGGCGATGCCAGATCTCGTGAGCGGCAAAAGGCAGCCCCCCGACCACCAGCAAGGCAACGGGAAAGAACGGCAGCCTGATCGCCTGCGCGTTAGCAGCTTCCAAATCGGCAGTCAAAGTCACCACTTGCTGGCGAAGGCTGCGCACAAGCGATTCCTGGGTAGCCAGTTGTAATTCCAAGTCCTCGACACGACGACGAGCCCCAGCCAATTCCATATCGCGGGTAGCCAGGCGCGCCTGGGCATCGACCAGGCGGTTCTGGAGTTCCTCCAGGGCCAGGTCTTTTTCCGCCAGGCTTTTACGCAAGGCGTCTACCTGCGCGCTGAGTTCGCCGTTTTTGGCAACCGCGGTAGCGAACTCCAGCGACAGGCGGTCGCGCTCGGCGGTAAGGTCATCAAAGGCTTTGCTCAACACGGCAATCTGGTCTGATTTCTCGCGGCGCTCTTTTTCCATGCTCTGCGCCAGACTCTTCAGTTCTGCGCTCTCCTTTTCAAGCTCCGCGACGCGGACCAACGCGGCATCGCGTTCAGCGACTGCCGCGTCTGCTCTGGCCCGTTCAGCCGCTTGCTGATTCTCAAAATCAGTCGACTGAGTCCCCACGCTGAGAGCCAGATAGGTGAATGATCCCACTAAAATAACCAATATGAGGGTGCGCATTGGTTCCTCCCTGGCCGGATGGTTTTCTAGAAATCTTGTTATCCAGCCTTACACCTTCACGACGTTGATCCGCACAATAAAGTAAGCGGTTAATCAAAACTGTTCAGGCTTGTCTTAACAACGTTGCCATGCAACGCTTTGTTCCTGACCAGACGAGTATTCCCTATCTACCATGCAGGTTTTGTGCCGACCTTCTCTTCAAAAATAGCAATTTGATTGAAATTCGACCGGGTCTATTGTGATAGATTTCACCATTGACATCCGCTCCCTGCGCGGCTATACTCCCGGTAAACAGCATAGGTTCCTTCGGGGCAGGGTGAGGGAGTTCGCTCCCAATTCCCGATCGGTGGTGACAACCCACGAGCACGCCAACAGCGGGCATGATCTGGTGAAATTCCAGGGTCGACGGTATAGTCCGGATGAAAGAAGGATACGTTGCGCCAGGTTCTCTTTGCGCACGCGCCCGCCCCGAAAACCGCCGGTTTCGGGCGTTTTGTTTCCTGGCCCGAACCGGTCAAAAGGATGTTCTTTAAGAATTGACGTGGTGAACTCCGTATTTTAAGGTGAGCGGGTGACAAAGCCTCCCGCTCACCTCAAAATGCGGGACCTACCACGACAACGCTTAGAGAACTTGAAAGGACCGGGCCATGGACGTTCCGTTTTCGATCAATCTAAAACCCGCAGCCGGGCTGGTCCGGCGGCATAACCATTGGATTGTGGCCGGCTCGATGGTGTTGGCAATCGCCGTCTGGCACCTGTTGTCGCTTTCGCCAAACCTGGGCAGTTACATCTTGCCGGGGCCGCTGAAGGTGGGGCAGCGTTTTGTGCAGGCCTTGGTCGATGGCACCCTGCTGCGCCACACCACCGCCACGCTGTTGGAGGTAATGCTGGGTCTACTGGCAGGCAGCCTGGCGGCCTCGGTGCTGGGGTACTTGATTGCCAAATCCAGCCTGCTCGAGCGATTGCTGTCGCCTTACCTGATCGCCAGCCAGGCCGTGCCCGTGGCAGCCATTGCCCCGCTGCTGGTCATCTGGTTTGGGCCGGGTTTGTTCTCCAAAGTGCTCATCTGCTCGCTGACCGTGTTCTTCCCCATCCTGGTCAACACGGTGGTGGGCATGCGAGCGGTGCCCAAAAACCTGCGCGACCTGATGCACTCGATGCAGGCCACACGCATGCAGACTCTGCGCCACCTGGAACTGCCCGCCGCGCTGCCGGTGCTTCTGGGCGGGCTGCGCGTGGGGGCCACCCTCTCGGTGATCGGCGCGGTGGTGGGCGAGTTTGTGGGCGCCGACCGGGGCCTGGGCTTTCTCATCAACGTGGCGCGCGGGCAGTTTGATACCCCTTTGGTGTTTGTGGCGGTGCTGACGCTAATCAGCATGGCGCTGGTGTTGTATGGTTTGGTGCTGCTGGCTGAGCGCAGATTACTGGCCTGGCAGGCTCGCTAATTTTTCTCTAAACGAGGCAAAAAAATGAAACTCTTGCAAAAATTTTTCCTACTTTCCGTGATCGTGGTGTTGGCAGCGGGCTGCGCGCCCAAAAACAAAGAGCTCATCCCGGTGCGCCTGCCGGTGGGCTATATTCCCAACATCCAGTTCGCGCCGCTGTATGTAGCGGTGGAGAAAGGCTATTTCGAGGCCGAGGGGCTGTCCGTGGACATCGATTACAGCATGGAAAGCGATAACGTGGCCCTGGTGGGTGCGGGGCAATTGCAGTTTGCCCTGGTTTCGGGTGAACAGGTGGTGTTGGGCCGGGCCAAAGATCTACCGGTGGTATACGTGATGGCCTGGTATGAAGATTTCCCCGTGGGGGTGGCGTCGATGAAGGATCAAGGCATCACCTCGCCGGCGGATTTGAAAGGCAAGATCATCGGCATCCCCGGCCTGTACGGAGCCAGCTACATTGGATTGCGAGCGCTGTTGACAGCGGGTGGCTTGAGCGAAGCAGACGTGCGCCTGGACGGCATTGGGTATACGCAGGTGGAAGCGCTGGTCGCCGGGCGCGAGGACGCCGTGGTGGTGTACGCTACCAACGAGCCGGTGCAGCTGCGCGCGCTGGGCTACGACATCGACGTGGTGAACGTGGCGGACTATATGGAACTGGTGGCCAACGGCTTGATCACCAGCGAAAAGGTGCTCAAGGAAGACCCCGAGTTGGTGCGCAAAATGGTGCGGGCGCTGCTGAAAGGCATTCAGGATACCGCCGCCAACCCGGATGAGGCCTACGAGATTAGCAAGAAATACGTGGAAAATCTGGCCCAGGCAGATGAGACCGTGCAGAAACAGGTACTGGCGGCTTCCATCGACTTCTGGCAGGTAGACAACCCCGGCTACACCGACCCGCAGGCCTGGGAGAACATGCAAAACGTGCTGCTGGAGATGGGCCTGCTGCAAGGCCCCATCGACCTGAGCGCAGCCTATACCAACGACTACCTGCCGGAGCAGTAAGCGTGGGCGAAGAGCAAAAGCCGCTGGTGCAGGTGAGCGGGCTGGGGATGAATTTTTCCGGCGAGAACGGCGAACTGGAGGCGCTGGACGGGGTCGATCTGGCCCTGTATCCGCAAGAGTTCGTCAGCCTGCTGGGGCCTTCAGGCAGCGGCAAAAGCACCTTGCTGCGCGGGCTGGCGGGCCTGCTCACGCCCACCGCCGGCGAGATCCACTTTGCGGGAGATAAACTGCCGCAGATCAGCCTGGTGTTTCAAGACGCCAACCTGATGCCCTGGCGCACGGTGATCGAAAACATCACCCTGCCGCTGGAGTTGAACGGCGTGCCGCCCGCAGAGGCCCAGGCGCGGGCGCAAAGCTGGATCGACCAGGTGGGCCTGAAAGGGTTTGAGAAGAACTGGCCCCGCGAGCTTTCGGGGGGCATGGCCCAGCGGGTGGCCATTGCCCGCTCACTCATCCAGGAGCCCGATTTGCTCCTGCTGGACGAGCCGTTTGGGGCGCTGGACGCACTGACCCGTGAAAAAATGGCGGGGGAGCTGCTGCGCTTGTGGCAAGCCAGCCGCACCACAGTGCTGATGGTGACCCACTCCATCAGCGAGGCCATTTTACTTTCCGACCGGGTGGTGGTGTTCAGCAGCCGCCCGGGGCGCGTGGTGCTGGATCTGCCCGTGAAGCTGCCGCGCCCCCGCGAAGAAGGCGTGCGCTACACGCCCGAGTTCGCGGCCCTGGCAAGGACGCTGCGCAAGGCAATTGGATGAAGAAGCTGTCAGCCGTAAGCCGTCATCCATCAGCTTTCTGGCTAATAGCTGACGGCTGATAGCTAATAGTTTATCTTCGGCCAATCCAGCAGCAGGACTTCGGCCAGCAGGCGCGGGTTGACGTTGGCGTCCAGGCGCATAAGGCCCTGCTCCAGGTCGGCGATGCGCGCGCGGGCCGCCGAGACGCCCACGGCAGCGCCCAGGCGGCGCAGTTCGGTTTCATGCTCCAGGTTGGTCAGGGGCAGGTAGGGGTCGGCGGCAGAGAGCATGGCATCCCGCCACAGGGACAACCAGGATTGGAGGGCAAAGCGCAGTCGCTCTTTGTCTTTGGCCAGCGATTCGGCATAACCCAGACGGGCCCGGCGCGGGTCGGCCAGCAGATTGAACATATCCTGGCCCCAGGCGCGGCGCGCATCCAGCAAATCGGGGTCATCGTGCAGCCGCAGGGCGGCGCCCACCCGCCCACCGGAGAGATGAGCCAGCGTGCGGGCCTCATCCTCGGGCAGGCCGCGCCGGGCCAACTCGGCGGAGAGGCGCTCGAGGCCCAGTGGGCGCAAGCGCAGCACCTCGCAGCGCGAGGCGATGGTGGGCAGCACCGACTCGGGCGAGTCGGCGGTGACCAGCAACACGACCTTGCGGGGGGCTTCTTCCAGGGTTTTGAGCAGGGCGTTTTGGGCGTTGGCGTTGGCTTCCTGAAAGCGCAGCAGCAGGGCCACCCGGTAGGCGGCTTCATAGGGCGAGAGATTGAGTGACTGTTGTAGTTCGCGAATCTGCTCCACCTTGAGGGTACCGCCCTCGCGCTCGGCCTGCACCACGCTGAGGTCGATATGCTGCATGCGCTCAATCTGGTTGCACGTGCGGCATTCGCGGCAGGGCTCGCCGGGGGCCTTGGGCTGGGGGCAGGTGAGGGCCTGGGCAAAGCGCAGCGCCAGGCTGCGCCGACCCACGCCGGGCGGCCCGGTGAACAGGTAAGCGTGGCGCACCTCGCCGCGGCGAATATGCGCCTGGAGAAGCTGTTCAGCCCATTCGTGTCCGGCAACATCCCAGGTCATGGGGTTATTGTAACACCGGCCTTACTTCCCATTGCCATTCCCATTCTCTTCCGGCGGCGGCTCGGAGAGCAGTTGGCGGCGCACTTCCTGATAAACCGGGGTCATCATCTTGAGCAGCGAGTCGCCTTCCAGGAAGATGGGGTCGCCCAGGCGGCGCAGCGCGGGCATTTCGACCAGGGGCGCCTTGACCGAGACTTCCATGTCCTCGAGAGGTTTGGGCATGGCCCAGAAGGCCTCGGGGTTGGGGTCCAGAGGCTCGGGGCCGCTGGGCGCCACCACGGGCTCGTCCTCCTCCTCCGCAACCGCTTCAGCCGGGCCGCCGCGGCGCAGGCGCATGGCCGTGACGATTTGCTCCTGGGTGCGGCCGCGCAGGCGGAACAGCAGGAAGGGGTCTTCGTCGAAGCGCTCGGCCAGGATGAAGTGCGTGGCGGCAACGTGCTTGCAGGGGTTGGCCCAATCGGGGCAGGAGCAGTCGGTATACAGGTCACCTTTGACAGCAGGAAACAGGCTGGTGCCGGCGGCGGCAAAGGCATCTTGAATGCGCTCGGGCATTTCGCCGGCCAGAAGTTGGGCCGCGAAGAGCGCTTCGCTGGAAAGCACATCGATGACCTTGTCCCAGGCGGCGTTATCCAGCCAGCGCACCTTGAGCACCACACGGTAAGGCTTGGGCACCGAGCCCTGCACGCGAGCTTCCACGCCGCCGTTGCGCTCGTCGATGGACAGCACCTGGCCCTGGCGGGCGTAATTCTTGCCACGGCCCAGGCGGCGGGGGTCCACCAGTTCTTCCATGGCCTTAATCCAGCGCTCGGCCCACCAATTGCGGGCAAAATCGCCATGCTGGCTGCGGGCTTTAATACCCTTGGCCGTGCGGATGGGGGGATGGTAGTGTTCGGGCTGGCTGTAGGGTTCGTAAATGGTTTTTCGTTTTCGGCGAGGCATAGTGTCTCTCCTCCCTAATCCCGGCGCAAACGCACCAGGTCGCGCAGTTGATCGGTGTTCAGTTCAGTCAGCCAGTTTTCACCGCCGCCGATGACCACGTTGGCCAGGTCTTTCTTGCTTTCGATCAACTCATCAATCGATTCTTCCAGGGTGCCAACGGTGACAAACTTGTGCACCTGAACGTTGCGGTGCTGGCCGATGCGGTAAGCGCGGTCGGTGGCCTGGTCTTCGACAGCCGGGTTCCACCAACGGTCGAAGTGGAAGACATGGTTGGCGCCGGTCAGGTTGAGGCCGGTGCCACCTGCCTTGAGAGACAGGACAAAGATGGGCGGGGCATGTTCCTCTTCCTGGAAGCGCCGGACCATCTGGTCGCGCTGCTTGGCGGGCGTACCGCCGTGCAAGAAGAACACCGAACTGCCCAGGGCCTGGGGCAAATAGTTTTCCAGCAGCTCGCCCATCTCGGCAAACTGGGTGAAGATCAAGGCCCGGTCACCAACCTCGAGGATTTCCTCAAGAATTTCCACCAGGCGCTCGAGCTTGCCGCTGCGCCCATCATAGGTGATCTCGGCCTCTTTGGCGCTCTGGTGCAAATACTGGGCTGGATGGTTGCAAACCTGCTTGAGCTGCATCAACATGCTCAGGATCAAACCGCGGCGGGCCAGCCCATCGGACGAAGAGATTTTTTCCATCACGTCGTTGACCACGGCCTCGTAGAGCGTGGCCTGTTCTTCAGAGAGGTTGACGTAGACCTTGCTCTCCACCTTTTCGGGCAGGTCCTGGATGACGCGGGGGTCGGTTTTGACGCGGCGCAGGATGAAGGGGGTGACCAGCTTCTTCAGACGGGCGGTGGCTTCGTTGTCACGGTAACGCTCGATGGGCATGGAGAAATCGTTGCGGAAGGTTTCCCGCGAGCCCAGATACCCGGGATTGAGGAAATTCATGATGGACCACAACTCGGCCAGGCGGTTTTCGACGGGCGTGCCCGTGAGTGCCAGGCGGAAGCTGCCTTGCAGCTTGCGGGCAGCCTGGGTCTGGCGCGCGTCGGGGTTCTTGATGTTTTGAGCTTCGTCCAGAATGACGTTGCGCCAGTTGACCTCTTTGAGAGTCTCGATATCCATGCGCAGGAGGGCGTAGCTGGTGACGACCAAATCATAGCTGCCGACCACAGCCAGCAGGTCCTCGCCTTTATGACGGCTCACGCCCTGGTTGACCAGCACGCGCAGCGAGGGTGCAAAGCGGGCGGCCTCGCGCTCCCAGTTGGTGACCACAGAGGTGGGGGCGATGAGCAAGGTGGGCAGGTGCTCGGAGCCGTCCTGCTCTTTTTGCTGGAGGAGCAGGGTGAGGGCCTGGATGGTTTTGCCCAGGCCCATGTCATCAGCCAGGATGGCGCCCAGCCGCCAGCGGTCAAAGAAGCTGAGCCAGGAGTAACCGTATTGCTGGTAGGGGCGCAATTCACCGATGAACGAGGCGGGTTGGTTAAGCTGCTCGAGAGCCTTGCCGGTGATATCACCCGAAGCCTGGCTGAACTGGGTCAGCCAATCGTCCAGCCAATCGTCGGCTTCCACGCCGTCCATGGGCAGCCCCCCGGCGCCTTCGGCCTGGTTTTGCATCTGAACCGCCTCCAGCAGGCTCACCTGCCCCTTGAGGCGCTTCTTGTCCCAAAAATGAATGGCAGCCTCCACCTGCTCGGCATCCAACTGCACCCACTGTCCGCGAATTTGCACCAGTGGGGATTTAAGCTGCACCAGAGCCTCAAACTCCTCGCGGGAGAGGGTGGTATCGCCGATGGAAAGCTGCCAGTTATAGTCCACCAACCGGTCCATGCTGAGTTTGCCGGAGGAAATAACTTCCTTTCCGCCGCGCGGGCGCAGTTGCAGGCGAGCGCCCAGGCGGGCGCCGCGCTGGTTCCACCAGGGCGGGACGAGCAGCCCAAAGCCGGCATCCTGGAGTAAGGGCGAGACCTCGCGCAGGAAGGTATAGGCCTGGGAGGTGTCCATCATCATGCCGGTGGGGCTTTCGCTCTTCAGGCTGGCGGTGATGGGCGGAAACAGGCGCGAGGCATAGCCCAGCCCAGCCAGCATTTTTTCCTGCGGGCGCTCAAAGCGGCGGCCCAACTGGCTGAGGGCTTCACCGCGGCTCTGCCAGACCAGGTCGGCAGGAACCATCAGGCTGGGGTCGTCACGCGCCTGGAGCAGATAGTGCAAGCCCCACTCTCCCTGACTGCTGGGCGTTTCGCCTTCGGCGGGTTGAGGCGCTTCCAGGCGGAAGGCGATGCGGAAGGTGCGGTCGCCGGCAACGTGCAGGTTGCGCATCCAGATGCGCATGCTGGAAGCCAGCGACTCGAGCTGGGCGCGCGAAGCATCCACGCGAGCATCCATGCGGAACAGGGCCGAGAGCCAACGGCGGGCGGGGTCATCCTCGTGGCGGGGGATGAGCGGGGCTTCGGCAGCGCCCCAGAAGCGGAAGGCGATATCGCAGCAGGCATTGAAGAACGAATCCAGCACGGTGTGCACCGCGGGGGGCACGTCGTTCATATGATTCTGCGAGGCGATCTCACTGCGGCAGGAGGGGGGCATGGAGCCCGCCAGGCGGGCCATGCGCGGGGCATCCAGGGCGCCGTCCATCACGGCAATCCAGCGGGCGAAGTACTCACCGCGCCGCCCGGGTACCAGAGAAGGGGCCACCTTGCCGGTGGCTAAAGCTTCGATGACCAGCCCCGCGGCCGCCTGCCAGAAGCGGGCATCATCACCTAGGACCACATGAGTTGAGTCCTGAAGCATCCCGGCCAGGTTGAGCAGGGCTGAGAAACCATCCGCCACGCGCATCCCCAATCCTTCCACCGACCATGGGAAAAGGAAGGGGGGCGTCTCGCGATCGGGCACCCAGGCGGCAGCAAGCTGCGGGTCGGGCAGGGGGCCGCTGCGGCTGGTGGGCAGGCGTAGCACCGCCGAAGCCTCGGGAGCATACCCAAACAGCTTTTCCATCTCTTCGCGCGGAGCGCAGAAGGGATGGGGGCGGGTTTGCGGGCGGGCATTGGGACGCACCCGCTGGGTGGGATGGGCGGATTCGGAAGATTCGGCCCAGAAGAAGACCGATCCATCAAACGAGCCGGGTTCAGAGGAAGGACGCCAAAGGGTATGTAAAACCAGCATCTTCTCAGTCCTTCAGGCCCGCTTCTAATTCGTGCATGCGGTGAACAAAATCATTTTGATAACTTAATGGGACAGCCAATTGATGCTCCTCCACTAACCAACAACGGTCGCGCAGGGTTTCGTCCTGCAAAAGTTCTTTCATCAGCTCCAAATTTTTCACCTGAAATAAAACAGCCGGCTGCCCGCGGACGAGGACTTCGCAGCGCTCTTTCCAGCGTTCCACGGCAGCCCGGAAATCCTCGGGCAGGGCCTGGGCCGCTTTTTGTTCCACAAAAGCCAGAAAATCACCGGGTTTAATACCTTCCTCGATGGTCTTAATCGTTTTCTGGGCATCCAGTCGGTACCAGCCGTTGCCCAGGTTCACGCAACACCGCTGTAGGGCGGCCTTATCCGCCAGAGTGAACATGCTCTCCTCGAGCACCTGGATTTTCAAATCGGGATGCACCTGGATGACCGGCATCCGTTGGGTAGACAGGTTGGGTTTATAGACGGGCTGAATACCCAGCAGGTAAGCACCCAGAGGCGTAATACGGAAGAACTGCAAGCCGTCGTAACGGCTGAAAGCAGCATTAATAGGGTAGTACAGGTCGCTCCAATCAGGCGGAAAATTGGAAATTTCGGGGTCGGTGAAAGCCAACTCTACGGCGCCAAAAGCAGACAGCATTTCCATCAAGGTGACCAGCAGGTAGCGCCCCTGCACCAGGGACGAGTAAATATTCGGAGGTAGTTGGTTGAGCATGCCGACACCCGTGGCCCGCATGACCGAATATTTGCCGTTCTCGACCTGGAAGTTCAAGCCCCAGTTCTTCATGGCATGGTAGAAATCGCGCGGTGAGACCCATTTTTCCAACGGCACACGGCTGAGGGCAGCCACAATAGGGCTGCGGCGGTGGGCGGGCGGGGTGAGGTCGTAACCGTCTTTGAGGCGATTGATGCGGTTGATTTCATCATAATCCGCTGAACGCACCCAGGTCCAGAAACCTTCGCGGAATCGCTCGGGAGTAGGCTCTGCCAGCCATGCCCGCCCCAGGTCGGTGAGGCGCATGGCATCATTTTGCACCTCGGCAAAACCAGCCCCGACGATGGCATTCACCAGCCCGGTGGCACGGATCGATTCGGTGGGGCGGTTGCCTTCTTGTGGGTAGAAGTCGGTCAACATGAGCCCAGAGCGAAGATTCTTGAGCGTTGTGGCTGTGATGAGGTGGTTGGCGACGCTGACGCGCGCTTTTCCAGCCTGGATATACCTGAGCGCGGTGTTCCAATCCGGCCAAACCACGCGCTCGGGGTTCAAATGTTCCAGAGCGATGGGTTTTCGCCCATCTCTGATTGCGGGGAGGGCATCATAAGCGGGCAATACGTAGGGTGGCAGCGGTTCAACCCACTCGCGTAATACGGGGGTAAATTCTTCGGGCAAGTTGAGTTGGCCGAAGAAAAACAGGTCAAAGTAGATATCCTGCTGGCGATAACTGTGCCGGAAGGAGGGGGGCGGGCTGTCGAAACGGGCGCCGTAAGTGTCCAGATCAAGAAGGCCGTTGTTGTGCAGCGCCAAAGCCACCGCGCCTTGCCCTTCGGGGGTGAGCCGCTCCCAGTACCGGCGCAGGGTGCCCGGCTTGAGCAGTTCGTCCAGCAAACGCTGAACCGCCTCGCCTTTGGACGTGAAACGGTCGCGGATGTTGACGAACCGCAGCAAGGCTTCAAGGGTGTAGTCGGGATAACCGTTTACGACTTGCCGAAACTTCAAGAAAAGGTCCCCTTACAGGTTTTTGTGACAAATAAAATATTCAGGCATGCAGACGCGCCGAAATTTCGATAGAAATCAAAGCAGTCTCCAGGCTTCCAGCCGAGACGAGATTTTTAAGGAGGCAACAACAGCCTGCCAGGGCCCGTCGCCACAAACTTTCCCAGAAAGAACAACCCTCCCGAGTTATGGCGGCTGCCATCGGGGAGTTCGTCCAGCGAACCGGCTCACGCAAGGATGCGGCCGGTAGGAGAAAGCGTACTTGTGCATTATACCGCGATTTGTCAATACACAGGGTAAAAGGGCAAGTTTTGATTGCAGAATTTCCCCAGGTATAATGTGCCTATGCTCACTTACTTCATCGTATGCCTGACAGCCTTCGTGGTGGCGGGTTTGACCCTGTTTTCCGGTTTCGGGTTGGGCACGCTGCTCATGCCGGCCTTCGCGTTGTTCTTCCCCTTGCCCGTGGCGGTGGCTGCCACCGCGGTGGTACACCTGGCGAACAACCTGTTCAAAGCCGGGTTGGTGGGCCGCGACGCGGATTGGGGCGTGGTGGCGCGCTTTGCCATCCCCGGCGCGGTTGCCTCGGTGGCGGGGGCGCTGCTGCTCAACTTCTTCGCCGCCCTCCCGCCCCTGACCACCTACCGCCTGGGCGAAAACGAACACGCGGTTAGCGCCATCGGCCTGGTGATGGGCATCATCATCATTGCCTTCGCCCTGCTGGATCTGCTGCCGCGTTTCCAAAATCTGGCCTTCGATCGCAAGTACCTGCCCCTGGGCGGGCTGCTCTCCGGGTTCTTTGGGGGCATCTCGGGCAACCAGGGCGCGCTGCGAGCGGCCTTCTTGATCAAAGCCGGGCTGGATAAGCAAGCCTTTATCAGCACGGGGGTGATGTGCGCGGTGATCATCGACATTGCCCGCCTGCTGGTCTATGGAGTAGGGTTCTACGCCGGCCAATTCAAGAGCATCCCGGCGGAGTTGAGCGGACTGGTGCTGGCGGCAACACTGGCAGCGTTTGGCGGGTCGTTCCTGGGCGCGCGCCTGGTGAAGAAGGTGACTCTGCGAACCATCCAGGTATTGGTGGGCGCGCTGCTGGTGGTCGTCGGAGTGGGGATGGCGGCAGGGCTGGTGTAATGTTCGCCGGTCTTACGGCATGGGTTCTACCCTCATCCTGCCTTCTCCCTCAAAGGGAGAAGGTCAGAGGTTGAATTTCAGCACAAATCGGAAGCGGGCATCCTCATCGTACCAGACCGGGTGGTTGGTACCCCACACATTGTTGTACAGGTTGAAGTGCATCCCGCCGGAGAGGGCCGGGAGGCGGTTGTTGAAATCGAGCAGCGAGCGGCGTCCGGGGGCCACCAAAGCGGCATCCAGCGAGTCGATCTCCAACGTGCCGCGTTCATCGCGATAGCGCACGCCCCGGTCAATGAGATGCAGGTGGCGCGAACCGTCGCGAACCACATCCAGCGGAGAGATCGACTGGCCGAGAACGTCCAGACTCCAGCCGGAGGATTGGCGGATGCGCGGGGCGAAAGAGAACCACAGCGCTTCGGGCAAGCGGTTGGCTTGCTTTTCAAACCACTGCACGTCAAAGTGAACCTCGGGGGCGGTGTCGGGCAGAAACAGCCTGACTACCGCCCGGCGCGGGCAGCCCAGACTCTCCACCGGCTTGGCAGGAAAGGCCAACTCGAGGACAAAGGATTGCCCATCTGTTTCTTGCCGCTGCCAGGCGGCTTGCAAATCGGGCAGCCACTCGCCTTTCACAGCGTACGGTGCGATTCCGGGCTTGGTGAAGTCGGGCAGAGCCCACATCGATGTGTGGCGTTTGTCTTTGTTGTACTGGCGGTAGAAGCGGTCGTAGTCGGACTGGTCGAAGCTCTCATAGCGCAGCAAGCCCAGAGAGCGGTTCTCGCCGCCCCAGCCGCGGCGACCGTGGCGCAGCAGTCCCAGCGCGCCGTGCGAGTCAAAGGCCAGGGTGAAGTGGCGGGTGCGCAGCGGGGCGGCTGGATTAGCCAGTCGGGTAAAACCGTTCAAATCCGGCGGGGCGGGACGCAAGGCTGCCAGACGGGCGCGAGCCTCCGCCGCCAGGGGCGTGTCGCCGAGGGCAGAGACAGCCTGCGTCAGGTAAGCGCGCTGTTCGGCCCAGGAGGACTCAAAGGTTTGGAAGTTAGGCTGGGCGCGGGCTGCGCGCAGGGCGGCGGGTGTGTAATGCTCGTAGTCCTGCAAGTGCATTTTGATATCCATGCCCCAGGTGTGTTCGGCGACGCACATCAGATGGGTGCTAAAGCGTGAGAGTGCCGGGTCGTTGGGGTCGGCCCGCCCGGATTCGATCCATCCACGACGCAGGCGCTGCAGTTCGCGGAAATCGGCCACCTTGCGCGGGTCGCTGCCCACGCCGTGAGACCAGGAGTCGCCAATCTCCGAGGTGACCAGGGGCAGGTTCTCACGAACGGTATCCAGGCGCGCCGCAAAGGCATCCAGGGTGGAAGCGGTCACCTCAGCGCCGGGGAAGCGCTGGCGGGCATCGGCAAAGACGGCCTGCACAGCCTCCACCGACTGCGGGCCCAGGTTATCACCGGTGTGGGCAAAGAGGATGACCTCGGGCAAACCGGGAATGACTCCTTCAGCGCCGTAGTTATTATGGTACATGACCATGATTTCCGCGCCGCCGGGATCGCGCCAGCGGAAAACCGGTGGCACTTCGGGCGGTGTGGAAGCGCCGTTGACGCCGATGTGCAAAAAGCGGATGCCCGCTTCGGCCAGGTAAGGCAGCATGGCGCGGCTGTGACCGGGCACGTCGGTCATCTTGGCGGCGATGGTATGGCGGCCAAAACGCCGGTCAAGGCGTTGGGAGAGGGATAACCCGTGGCGGAAGAGGCTGGCGTCCATCATCTCGGTGTAGGTGGTGAAGGGCAGGCCGTGCCAGGCAATGTCCCCGGCGCGAATGGCGTCTTCCATTTCAGCGCGGGCTGCGGGGGAGGCCTGTTCAAGGTATTCGTAAATCAACCACGAGCCGGTGGTCCAGGTGAAGCGTTCGGGGCTGCCCGATGCGCGCAGTTCGCGGGCCACCGCCAGAGCCTGGGGGATGTAGCAGGTGAAGTAAGCGTTGACCACATCGGCGGCTAAAGCCGTGAACCCCACGTCAAGGTGGGTTTTAAAAACGAGGTGAACTTTTTGGATGGCTGGTGTCATACGTGAATCCTAGGGCAAATCATCCTGATCTGTTTGCCAATGTAACGGATTAGATTGGATGTACCGGCGAATTTGATCGAGGTCATCATTGTTGCGAATGATGTGCTCATAATAATTGCGCTGCCAGATGGGTTCTCCAGGAGTATGGCGCAGGTTGTTGATCAGGCGCGTAACCACAGATTTGTAAGCACCAACATAAACACCCAGAGTACCGGTAGCCGGGCCGTGTAGGGGCGAGGCGGAATCATGGTTAGAATTTGACCCCATACCTTGTAGCCTCGCCCTGCGGGCAGGAATGGGCGAGGCTAAGAAGCTGTCTGGAAAGTCTTGACTGTCGGCCAGGAGATCGAGTAAGTTTTGGGTATGAACAACCAAATATACCCGACCGACAT